>NZ_AFFX01000003.1:0-496713 GCF_000222125.1 Pseudomonas sp. S9
ATGCTGACAACCAAGAGTAGTCAGTCAAGGTTGATACCCAGCCAATAAAAGGCCACCTCGCGGTGGCTGTTTACTGACTGCACAGATGGCTTAGTCGCCGCGATATTCGCAGCTACGCGTCCTGGTGATAAGGCTTTGCTCAACTGATGTCATGGGCGAAAAGCATTGTCCTGAAATATGCACTGGAACCCGGCAAGCAACGCAAACCCAGGCTGTCCAGGCTCAATATCCAAGTCTGGTTAGCTGGGATAATCCGAAGCACCGCACAATGCTGGACAAACAAAAAGGCAGACCCAAAGGTCTGCCTTTTTGTTTTACGCCTGCTTGCGGCCGAGATGGCTTGAGCGCTAGCTGCGCGGGCCAAGGCTATTGATGATACCGGCGACCTGGCGTGGCTTGCAGTTGAAGTAGGCAGACTGTTGGGTCCAACGCGCCTTGGGATGCCAGGCAAACAAGAACTGGCCGCCGCTAAGTTTGTTGACCACCATTCGCGCAACCTGTGGGCGCACGGCCGGACAACCGAGGCTGCGACCAATGCGACCTTGGCTGCGGATCAAATTAGGATCAACGTAACTGGCGCCATGGATGACGATGGCTCGTTCCCGTGCAAGATCGTTTAAACCTGGCTCGAGACCGTCCATTCGCAACGATAGCCCGTGTTTGCCACTGTAGCTTTCGGCTGTGCGAAATAGTCCAAGGCTGCTTTGATAGCTGCCCAACCGATTTGAAAACTGGCTGGCAATGTTCTCGCCCGACATGCGGCCGTGGGCTACATAGTCACGCAAAATTAATTTCTGGCGCTTGAGGTCGAATATCCACAAGCGTCTGGCCGATGAAGGCTGGGAGTAATCAATGACGGCGAGGTTGTTGGCGCGGGCGGCGCCGTTATTGACCGCGCACTGCATGGCGGCAACTGCGTGGCGCAAGGCTTCGCGATCCAGTCCAGGCGCTACTTTGGTCAGTTGTGCTACCAGCGGGTCTTTTATTGGTTGAGTGGAGGCGGCCAAAAGGGGGCCACAGAAAGACATTAGCCCTGCAACGCAGAGCCGGCGAACCCATACAGACATAAACCCTTCCCCTCTAAAGCAATTGCTTCTGTGCATCCTGGCGTCGACCTTGCGATGACTCGCTTATACTTATTATTGGGCCACATTAGAGGTGGCGGATCTGTATAGCTAAGGATGGAGCAGTTCATTGATCAAAAAACGAGCAGTTTACACGGTCTTGGCCTTAATTCTGGCGCCATTTGTCGGTCATGCAGTGACCTTACCGCCACTTGAATCAAACCCGACAGAAAGCATGGGTGTGCTGATCGACACGCTCTCGACCAGTTGCGCGCCCCTGCCGACAAGCCTAGACGATTTTTCCAGAGCGCAATTGCATGATTTTTATCAACCGCTTGCTGGGGCGTTGGCTTGGCCAAATGAAGCCACACGGGTCATGCTGTTGGAGCAGGTCAATCAGTTGGCAGATGATGGATTATCGCCAACCGATTACCCAATACCGAGCATGCCGCTCGATGCCAGTCCCAGATTGCGAGCCTGC
The DNA here is from genome assembly GCF_000222125.1 of Pseudomonas sp. S9. Lineage (NCBI taxonomy): Bacteria > Pseudomonadati > Pseudomonadota > Gammaproteobacteria > Pseudomonadales > Pseudomonadaceae > Pseudomonas > Pseudomonas sp. S9. Next base: position 1,546 of record NZ_AFFX01000003.1, read on the forward strand.
ATTGATATTCTGACGACCCATAGCTACCTGCAGGGGCTGCATGACCTGCACTACGGTCGTTTGTCGCAACAGAAGCTGGAAAGTGTTTGGCGTTCTTCCGATATGCCAGTACGGCCCTCAGCCAAGGTCACGATAATGCCGGTTGCAATCGCCAATCTGTCGGAGCCCGGCCTGGCGTTTAAAGCCGTGCGACCGAGCCTCGTGCAGTATCAGCAGCTGCGCTCAGCCTATGCGGCACTGCGCAGTCGGCCGCTGCAAAGCTGGCAGCCGATTGCCGCAGGTCCCACCCTTCACACGGGCCAATCTGACCCGCGGGTTCCTGCCTTGCGTACCCGGCTAAACGCAGAGGGCTACAACACCGCGCTTACCAGCGGCAATGTTCAGACAGACACCCGGTTCGACCCAGGTACTGTTGCAGCCCTGAGGGCATTCCAGGCCCGTCATGGGATTAACGATGATGGTGTGATGGGTACCGCGACCCTGACCGAACTCAATGTTTCACCGCTGACCCGGCGCGAGCAATTGCGGGTCAATCTTGAGCGACTGCGTTGGCTCGCCGATGATTTAACGCAGGCACAGGTGGCGGTGAACGTTGCGGGTGCCGAGGTGATGTTGATGCAAAATGGCGTGGACCTGTGGCGCAAGCGCACCCAGGTCGGCCGTGCGGAGCGTAAAACACCTTTGTTGGTGTCGCGTATCAACCGGATAACCCTGAACCCGACATGGACAGTGCCGCCAACTATTTTGCGCGAGGACAACTTACCTGCGATCCGTAGCGATATCGGCTACCTGGATAAACCCCAGATGAATGTCTATAACCACCAGGGCCAGCGCCTCAACCCCCATGACATCGACTGGTCAAAACCCGGTGCGATCATGCTGCGCCAGGAGGCGGGGGTGAACAATCCACTGGGCCGAGTGGTGCTGCGGTTTGATAATCCGTTCTCTGTATACCTGCATGATACGCCCAGCCAGCGCTTGTTTGACCGTTCACCACGGGTGTTCAGCTCCGGTTGTGTGCGCGTCGAGGCCATCCAGACATTGCTCACCAAGATTCTCGATGCAGATCAGATGCGCACAGTCCAGGCCCGCCTCGATTCAGGCAAGACCAGCCAGTACCGCCTGGATCAGCAACTCAACCTGGTGATGGCCTATTGGACAGTGGAAGTCGGCGCCAATGGGGTTATCCATTACTACCCCGATATGTACGACAACGACCAGAAAATCATCACTGCACAATTGCTCGATAAATAAGCGCGCCCCGGGATTTGGTCGGGATCATGGCTGGGGGCTGCCTTAGAGCGACTGGGCAATTTTCCTGAGCTGGGTCAGCACGCTTTTGGCCGAGGGGGAAAGCAAATCTTCATGCTTGGTGATGATTCCATAGGCCATCAAGCTGCGATTCAGATCTTCTTCGATCCCGGCTTCGACATCGACCACGGCCAGCATGTTGTAGCGCGCGTAATGGGCGACCACCTCGCGCGGCAGCACGGTCAGCATGTTGTTGTGTTCAAGCAAGGTGGTGACCATTAGCAGGTTCTCGGCATTGACCACCTTACTCGGCGGCAGCATGCCTTTTTGCTGGAAAAGCGCATCGAACTCGTAGCGTAATACGCTGCCGGACGGTGGCAGCACCCAGTCGGCCTGATGCAGCGCCTCGCGGGACAATCGTTGGTCGATCAACCCGGCACGAGCACATACGCACAGGGGTTCCTTGTGCAGCGGCTCGAAGTGCATGCCGCTGAGGCCAACATCGGCGAAGAAGCGTGCGACCAGAAAATCCAGTTCGCCGTCGTTCAAGGTGGTCATCAGGTCGCGGCTTGAGCCGGTGTGGATACTCAGTTCCAGGTTGGGATGCAATTGTTTCACCTGGCGGATCAACTCCGGCAACAGGTCGGCACAAGGCGTGAGAATGGTCCCGATGCGGACGTGGCCGCGATGCCCGGCGCGTAGTGCGATCACTTCATCAAAAGCGCTGTCGAGGCTGGTTTGCACCCGGCGCGCATAGCGAATGACCGCCTCGCCATAGAGCGTAGGCACCACGCCACGTGCATGGCGTTCGAATAGTGGCACCTCCAGGCCGTCCTCTAACTCCTTGACCAGTTTTGAGATTGCCGGTTGGGAAATACCCAGGCCTTCAGCCGCTCGATTAAGGTTGCAGGTTTCTCCCAGTGCGACCAGCACCGGAATGTGGCGGCTTTTTAGGCCCGCACCCACGAACCAGTTGTTATTGAGTGGTTTCATTCGGCTTAGGTATATCCATTTGTATATGTATTTGGCGAAATTACATATTTGTTGATTATCCATGATCTGTCTACTCTTTGGCCTCGGAACGCGTGTGCCGGCCTGCCTGTTGACTTGGCACACCTGCTTGCGAGTAGCGCCCTAGACGGTGTTGCCGCCAAAATGCCTGATAAAAATAAATGGAGAGGCACCATGCAACCCAGTAAATTTTCCACCCGCCTGACCCTGAGCGCCGTTGCTATGGCTGTGCTCCTAAGTTCCACTGCCGCCTTTGCCAAGGAAGAGTGGAAGTTCCAGATCAACGTCAACGCTGGCGATGATGAGTACCGAATCGCTCAGAACTGGGCGAAAGACGTAGCTGAAAAAACCAAGGGTGAAATTGTCATCGAAGTGATGCCGACAGGCACCATAGTCGGTAACAACGAAACACTGGACGCCGTTGGCGCCGGTATCATCCAGGGCCAGATCACCGACCCCGGTTATTTCTCAGGTAAAAACCCTGCCTTTGCCGTTTACGGCAATATGGTCGGCGCCTGGAGCGACACCTCGACCTTCCTCGACTACATGCGCAACGGCGGTGGCGAAGCGGGTTACAACAAGCTGGTCGAACCCTACAACGTTCACCTGATCCGCGCCGGCGCTGTTGGGGTCGAAGCCTTGATCAGCAAAAAGAAGATCAACACCCTGGCCGACTTCAAAGGCATGAAGATTCGTGCGCCGGAAGGCATGGTCTCGAATATCTTCAAGCTGGTGGGGGCCGCCCCCGTGAACCTGCCGACATCCGAGGTCTACACCGCCCTGGAAAAGGGCGTTATCGATGCCGCCGACTACACGGTGTTCTCCACCAACTATGAGCAGGGTTACTACAAGTACGCGCCATTCGCCGTGCATCCGGGCTTTCACTCGATGCCGATGAAAGACATCTCGATCAACAAGACGATCTGGGATGGCCTGAGCGCCGAACAGCAGAAAATCCTTGAGGACTCTGTTGATCAATTCACCGCGACGCTGATCAGCGACCTGCACAAGAAAGACCAGGAGCAGGTTGAGCTGGCGACCAAGCGTGGTGATGTGACCTTGACCACGCTGTCCCCTGAAGAGCTGAAGAAATTCCGCCAGATTGCCCGCACCGAGTGGGACACCTGGCGCAACAGCAGCCCTGAAGCCAAGGAAGCCGTGGATTCAATCAAGTCTTATCTGCAGAGCAAAGACCTGCTCTGATCCCCCGCACGACCTGTGCTGTTCTGCACAGGTCGCTCTGGAAGTCAGGAGTCTCCCCGTGAAAGCGAATCCGCCAACGAGCGAAAACCCGCTCGGTGTTGCTGAGCCCGAGTCAGTGCCCAGTAACAATCCACTTGATCGTGTTATCCAGCGTATGGGCCAAGCAATCGCCTGGCTGGTGTTCCTGGCCATGCTGGTCAGTGTCTACGAAGTGATCATGCGCTACGTGTTCAACGCGCCAACCGACTGGGCGCACGAAACCACCACATTCCTGGTGGCATCGATTTTCGCCCTGGGCGGCCCCTACGCGCTGGCAACCAATCGGCATATCCAGATTCGTATCCTGCTCGATCGTCTCTCGCCGCGTAAGCGCAATTGGCTGGAGATATTCAACTTGCTGCTGGGCGTGGTGTTTTGCCTGGCAATTGGCTACGCCGCCTGGGTCCTGGCATTTAACGCCACCCATTCGCCGACAGGGGCCTGGCGCCTGGAAACCTCAGGCTCGGCCTGGAATCCGCCGCTTCCCGCTTTCACCAAGATCGTCATCCTGATTGCGATTGCCATCATGGCAGTGCAGCAAGTTGTGCGTATCGGTCGCCAATGGCGCAACAAGCAATAATTCGAGATCAGCGCCATGAGTATTGAAATCGCTACGTATCTGATGATTTTTGCCATCTTCGGCCTGCTGATTATGGGGCTGCCGCTGGCGTTCGTGACAGGTTTGGTTGCCGCAGGTTTTACCCTCGGTTGGTTTGGCCCGATGGCCACGCCGCTGGTGGCCAGCCGCATGTATGGTTTTATCACCGAGTATTCGCTCGTTGCCGTACCCATGTTTGTGTTCATGGCGGGGCTGCTCGACAGATCGGGCCTGGCCCGGGATTTATTCAACTCGATGCGTTTCTTCGCCGGCAGGATGCCTGGTGGGGTTGCCGTAGAGACACTGGTGGTGGCGTTTTTTCTTGCAGCCATTTCCGGCATCATCGGCGGAGAATTCGTCCTGCTGGGCTTGTTGGCCCTGCCGCAAATGCTGCGTCTGGGCTACAACAAGCGCATCGCAATCGGCGTTGTCTGCGCTGTTGGTTCGTTCGGCACCATGGTGCCGCCGTCAATCGTTCTGATCATCTACGGCCTGATCGCCAGCGTGTCGATTGCCGACTTGTTCAAGGCCGCCGAGGTGCCCGCCGGGCTGTTGATGGGCTGCTACATGCTCTATGTGGTGGTGATTTGCGTTGGTTATCCACAAATGGGCGGGGCGCATATCAAGCAGGATTCGGACGGTCTTCCACGCCTGACAGTGTCCGAAGCGATCAAGGGTATGTTCTATCCAGTGGCTATTGCCGGGCTGGTGCTGGGCAGCATCTACGGCGGTATCGCCTCGGTTACCGAGGCGGCGGCAATGGGTGCCCTGGGCGTGCTGTTGGCGATTGTGCTGCGTCGTGAGTTTAGTCTGAAGTTGCTCCAGGCCAGCCTGACCCAGACCCTTGAAACCTGCGGCATGATCGTCTGGATCGGGATTGGCGCTGCTTGCCTGGTTGGCGTCTACAACCTGATGGGTGGCAATCGCTTCGTGTCATCGGCGATTACCGGGCTCGATGTCGCACCTGTGGTCATCATCATGGTGATGATGCTGATCTTCCTGGTGCTGGGCATGATTCTCGACTGGATCGGCATTGCCATGCTGTGCCTGCCGATCTTTGTGCCTATTGTTGTGCAACTGGGCTACAACCCGGTGTGGTTCGGGATTCTCTTTGCCGTGAGCATGCAGGTTTCATACATCTCACCACCCTTTGGTCCCGCCGCTTTCTACCTGAAAAGTGTGGCGCCCCCGGATATCACCCTGACCGATATTTTCAAATCGATGGTGCCTTTCATCATCATTCAGCTGTGCGTACTCAGCCTGCTGTTGTTCTTCCCAGTCCTTTCGACGGGCTTGCTCTAACCCCCCATTTTTCAATTACCCAGGGTAGCTCCAGGCGAGCTCCCCCTTGCTTGACAGGTTGCAATCATGACTGAGAAACGCACATTACGTTCTGCCCAATGGTTCGGTACCGCCGACAAAAACGGGTTCATGTACCGCAGTTGGATGAAGAACCAGGGCATTCCCGATCACGAGTTCAAAGGAAAGCCAATCATTGGCATCTGTAATACCTGGTCTGAGCTGACGCCGTGCAACGCGCACTTTCGCAAGATCGCCGAGCACGTCAAGAAAGGCGTACTTGAAGCCGGTGGTTTTCCGGTTGAATTCCCGGTGTTTTCCAGCGGTGAATCCAACTTGCGGCCAACCGCCATGCTCACGCGTAACCTGGCGAGCATGGACGTTGAAGAGTCGATCCGCGGCAACCCGGTAGATGCCGTGGTGCTGCTGACCGGTTGCGACAAGACCACGCCGGCGCTGTTGATGGGGGCTGCCAGTTGCGATGTGCCAGCGATTGTTGTGACCGGCGGGGCGGTGCTTAATGGCAAGCACAAGGGCAAGGACATTGGTTCAGGCACCGTGGTTTGGCAGCTCAGCGAAGAAGTGAAGGACGGCAAGATCTCGATCCACGACTTCATGGCCGCTGAAGCCGGCATGTCGCGTTCAGCGGGTACCTGCAACACCATGGGTACGGCCTCGACCATGGCATGTATGGCAGAAGCCCTGGGCACATCTCTGCCGCACAACGCGGCGATTCCGGCTGTGGATGCACGTCGCTATGTACTGGCGCATATGTCCGGCATGCGCATTGTCGAGATGGTGCGTGAAGATTTGCGGTTGTCGAAAGTTCTTACCCGCGAAGCCTTCGAGAACGCGATTCGGGTCAACGCCGCCATTGGTGGCTCGACCAATGCGGTGATCCATCTAAAGGCGATCGCCGGGCGCATGGGCGTTGAGCTTGAGTTGGATGACTGGACCCGAGTTGGACGCGGTACGCCGACTATCGTTGACTTGCAGCCATCGGGACGTTTCCTGATGGAAGAGTTCTACTACGCCGGTGGTCTTCCAGCGGTGATTCGCCGCCTGGGCGAGAAGGGCCTGCTGCCGAATCCTGACGCGCTGACGGTCAACGGCAGCAGCCTGTGGGACAACTGCATCGACGCGCCGATCTACGGTGAGGACGAAGTGATTCGTCAGCTGGATAACCCTCTGCGCCGCGATGGTGGCATCAGCATCCTGCGTGGCAACCTTGCACCCAAAGGCGCGGTACTGAAACCTTCAGCTGCTTCACCAGAGCTGATGCAGCACCGAGGCCGTGCTGTAGTGTTCGAGGACTTCGACGATTATAAAGCGCGTATCAACGATCCTGATCTTGATGTCGACGAGACCTGCGTACTGGTGCTGAAAAATGCCGGGCCCAAAGGTTATCCGGGCATGGCGGAGGTCGGCAACATGGGCCTGCCACCAAAGGTGCTGGCCAAGGGCATCACCGATATGGTGCGGATCTCAGATGCACGCATGAGCGGTACAGCCTACGGTACAGTGGTACTGCATGTCGCACCGGAAGCTGCAGCGGGTGGGCCATTGGCCGTGGTGCAAAATGGCGATTATATCGAGCTCGACTGTGATGCCGGACGCCTGCACCTGGATATTTCGGATGCAGAGCTACAGGCGCGACTTGCCGCATGGCAGGCAACCCAGGGCTTGATCTGGGATGGCGGGTACCGCCGTCTGTATGTTGATCACGTGCTGCAGGCCGATGAGGGTTGTGACTTTGACTTTCTGGTCGGCTGCCGTGGTTCCGATGTGCCGCGTCACTCGCACTAAATGAAGTTACCCGGCGTGCGCAACGTGCGCCGGGTTCAAGGCTTGGGATTGATGTGGCGCAGGATCATGGCCACGGCCTGTGCCGGCATGAGCCGGGCTGTGTCGATCTGCAGAGGCGGGCTGTCCCAGGCTTTGTACTCATGATTGAGCCCTGCCTGCCATGTCGGCGGACTTAGTCCTGCAATGTCGGAGCTGCTCGTTTCAACTCGACGCTGGTGCTCTGTTGTGTCTGAGCAGCTGACCTCGATATTGACCAACTCTACCGCCGCGTTTGCGGCTGTTATGCGCCAGGCTTCGCGGCTTTCGGCAACTGGGTTGACGCAATCGGCGATAACTGTGTTGCCAAGGCGCAGATTGCTCAGGGCCAGCTCGTTGGCGATGCTATACCCGCAGCACCCCAGGTCACCGACCAAGCCATCAGCATTGCGGATGGCTTGCTCAATTGTATCGATCCGCAGATACAGAGCCCCTGTTTGCCGGGCCAGGGCACTGGCAATGGTGGTCTTGCCGGTTCCAGGCAGGCCGCTGAAGACAATAAGCATTTTGCTTCCTTTGATTGACCAGTAGGCCCAGTCTAAGCCATGGCTTGTGGCAGCTAGGAAGGGCGTCGCTCATAAAAAAAAAATCCCGGCATTTTAGCCGGGCATTTTTGGGGTGAACGCTTCAGGCGTAACTGATCGCCATCAACGACTCAAGCCAGGGCGCTGGTGCTGGGCTTGCCATCGACCAGGCGCTGAATGCCCAGTGGATTGGCATTCTGCAACGCTTGTGGCAGCAGTGCGTCCGGGCAGTTCTGGTAGCACACAGGGCGCAAGAAGCGATCGATGGCCAATGTGCCCACGGAAGTACCACGTGAGTCGGAAGTTGCCGGATAGGGGCCCCCATGGACCATCGAGTCGCACACGTCAACGCCTGTCGGGTAGCCATTGAGCAGCAGGCGGCCAGGTTTTTGCTCAAGCACTGCCAGCAGGTCGCCGGCATTGTGCAGGTCAGCCTCGTCGGCGATCAGGGTCGCGGTGAGTTGCCCATGCAGGCTGTGCAGGGCACGCAGCAGTTCCGCGGGATCGGCCACCTCAACCACGATGGTGGTCGGCCCGAAAACTTCTTCCTGGAGCAACTCGTCCCCTTCGAGCAGCAAGCTCTCATCCGCCTTGAACAGCTGGGGATATGCCTGGTTGCCCGTTTGCTCGCTACCGGCCAAATGGCTGATGCCGGTGTGTGCATGCAAGCGTTGAAGGCCACCGACGTAGCTCTTGAGCGTGCCAGCATTGAGCATGGTTTGCGCCGGTTTGTCGCCCATCTGCTGGGACAGGGTCTTGATAAAGGCGCTGTATTCCGGCGAGCTAACGCCGATAACCAGGCCCGGACTGGTGCAGAACTGACCACAGCCAAGTACCACCGAGGCGCTGAGGTCGGCTGCAATCTGCTCGCCACGGGTTTTCAAGGCTTCCGGCAGCATCAGCACCGGGTTGATGCTCGACATCTCGGCAAATACCGGGATGGGTTGCGGGCGGGCAGCAGCCATGTCGCACAGGGCGCGGCCGCCTTTCAGGGAGCCGGTGAACCCTACGGCTTGAATGGCTGGATGCTTGACCAACAGCTCACCGACGCCCGAGCCATAGATCATGTTGAATACACCGGCGGGCATGCCGGTTTTCTGCGCAGCGCGAGTGATAGCGCCCGCTACGCAGTCGGGGGTGGCCATGTGGCCACTGTGGGCCTTGAACACCACCGGGCAGCCTGCTGCCAGTGCCGCAGCGGTGTCGCCACCTGCGGTTGAAAATGCCAAGGGGAAGTTGCTGGCACCGAATACCGCAACGGGGCCAACCCCAATGCGGTATTGACGCAGGTCCGGGCGCGGCATTGGTTGGCGCTCGGGCAATGCCTGGTCAATCCGCGCACCGTAGAAATCACCACGGCGCAGGACCTGCGCGAACAAGCGCATTTGCCCGCTGGTGCGGCCACGCTCGCCTTGAATGCGGGCGGCTGGCAAGGCGGTTTCACGGCAAACCAGGGCCACGAAATCATCGCCCAAGGCATCAATTTCGGCGGCGCAGGCTTCGAGGAATTCCGCGCGCTTTTCCGCAGGCAGGCTGCGGTAAGCGGGATAGGCGGCTGCGGCGGCTTCGGCGGCCGCGTTTACCTCATCGGCCGTGGCCTGATGGAATTGGTAGGGAAGCGCTTCGCCGCTCTGTGCGTCGTAGCTTTGCAAAGCGGTATTGCCAGCAGCGCTACGGCCCCCGGCGATGTAGTTTTGACCGAGTATATCGGGCATGTTCGACTCCTTGACCTTATGGGTTCAGGCGGTGGGCATAGGCCCGCGAATGATGAAGTGCCTCGCAGCCTGCGAGCTGTCAGTTCCCTTGCGTAACCAACTCTTGCAAGGGGCTTGGCGAAGTGGCTCAGAGCGCCTTGACTGTACCGGCGACAAAAGACGTTTTGTTGATTTCGATACCGTTGCGCAGTGGCTCGCCAAAAGCATCGAGACTGATTTCGAACTGGTCACCAGGCTGAGCCTTGACGCCATCGGCGAATGACAGTGTAGCGGTGCCAAAGAAATGCACATGGACATCGCCGGGGCGAAGGAATTGTGCGTACTTGAAATGATGGTATTCGAGGTTCTCCAGGCTATGGCACATGTTCTCTTCGCCGGAGAGAAATTCCTTTTCCCAGAGCACTGCGCCATCGCGACGAATACGGCTCATGCCAGCCAGATGCTTGGGCAGTTCACCCAGGCGCGCTTCCGGACCAAAGGAGCAGAAACGTAATTTCGAGTGGGCCAGATACAGGTAGTTCTTGCGTTCAACCACATGATCGGAAAATTCATTGCCCAGTGCATAACCCACGCGATAGGGCATGCCGTCATCGCCAATCACATAGAGCCCGGTCAGTTCCGGCTCTTCGCCAAAGTCTTCGGCAAAGTCAGGGGCCGGGAAATCAGCGCCGGGGCGAACCACGATGCTGCCGTCCCCTTTGTAAAACCATTCGGGTTGAGCGCCAGCTGTGCCTGATTCTGGACGGCCGCCTTGCATGCCCCAGCGGAACATCTGCATGGTGTCGGTCAGCTTGGTTGCTTCTTGCTCAGCCTGTTGGTGCATCTTGTCACGGGTCGAGGCGCTGCCGAGGTGAGTCAGGCCGGTGCCGCTGACCAGGCAATGCGCCGGGTCTTCGTGGTCCAGCGGAGGCAGTACGCGCTGTTCGTCGAGCACTTGGCGGTAAAGCGGCCCAGGCTCACAGCCATGGACTTCAATCTGCGCCTGCAGGCTGCGCTGGTTGCGGATGGCGGCAAGGGCCAGCTCACGGGTGCTGCGCGCGTCACGTACGATGTCGATACGCTCGCCATTGACCACGCCGACGTGGCGTTGGCCCTGTTCATTTTCGAATTGAATCAAGCGCATCGGCCTGGCTCCTGTTGATAGCCTAAAGCATCACTTTAAAAATCCTTGGAGATGCTGCCTAATGAAAGCTTCTGATTGAGCGATAACTTTTAGTCATCACCATGATCTCGTCCTTGCCTTCAATTGTTTCGCGCTTGCGCCTCAAGCAACTGCGCTTGCTTATTGCCCTCGATGAGCAAGGCTCGCTGCATCGTGCGGCCGAGCAGGTAGCAATTAGCCAACCCGGTGCGACCAAGGCGCTGCATGAGATCGAGACGACTTTTGGTGCCAGCCTGTTTACCCGTACCAGCCAAGGCCTGGCACCAAATGACCTGGGCCGCTGCGTGATTCGCTATGCGCGACTTATCCACAGCGACCTGGCGCACCTGCGCGAAGAGATGATCGGCATTGTTCAGGGCCATGGCGGGCGACTGTCGGTTGGAGTGATCATGGGTGCGGTCCCGCAATTGATGCGCGCCCTGACAGGCTTACGCGAAAAGCAGCCGGAGTTGTCGGTGGAAATCGTCGAGGATACCAGCGAGCGCCTGCTCAGCCTGGTCGATCAGGGGCGTCTCGATCTGGCCATCTGCCGCACCAGTGTCAGCCGCAGGCCGGATGCCTACGATTGCCTGAAGCTGTTCGAAGAACAGCTGGTGCTGGTGGCTCATCCAGAACATCCGCTGGTGGGCGTTGCCAATGTACAACTGGCGCAACTCAGTGATTGTCGCTGGATCATCTACCCGGCCAATATGCCCATGCGCTTGTTGCTTGAGCACGAGTTCAGCCAGGCAGGCCTTGAGTTCCCGCGTTACCCGTTGGAGACTGCTTCGACCTTCAGCATGCTCAGCCTGTTGCAACAAGACGCGAGATCGGTGGCCTTGATGCCGCGCGAGGTGGCCGGGTTCAGCCAGGGTTTTGGCATGATTGGCCGCCTGGACCTGCAGATCCAATCAAGACGCGAGCCCTACGGTGTGATTGTCCGTCACGCCAGCCAGTTGTCATTCCCTGCGCAGTTGTTGCTTGAAGAGCTGCGCCAAGAATCCTCCGGCGAACCCGTTGTGTGATCGAATGCCGGTGTCCTAAGGGTTGATCCGGCGCCCTGCATCAGTGCGTCTGGATTGATTTTCTGCCACGCAAATACTCTGTAACCAGACCCTGTGTGCCTTGTAAACACTGCACCAAACCGGGTCTGGTTTGCACTTTGCTGGAGCATTTAATTCAGTAAATTAAGTTGTTGAAATATTTAATTCATGTGCCTATGCTCAATCTCGAAACGCCTGTTCATCCAAGCGGGCGGCCTGTAGGACTGACTTGAATCGAGGAGCTAGACATGAACGTGAAAGTACTCTTGGGCATGGCAATCGCCACTGCGTTTTCAGCATCGACTCTGGCCGCTGACTGGACGGTGGGCGCAAACGTCGGCAACGTTCCGTGGGAGTTCCAGGACGCCAAGGGCGAGATAGTTGGCTTCGAGGTTGATCTGGTCAAGGAAGTCGCCAAGCGTGCGGGCAAGAGCGTCGAATTCATCAATATCCCCTTCAATGGCCTGTTCAGCGCGGTGCAATCCAAGCGTGCCGATATTGCCATTTCCTCAATCACCATCACTCCCAAACGCCTTGAGTCTGTTGGTTTCGCCCAGCCCTATTACGACAGTGACCAGTCCTTGTCGGTATTGACCAAGTCGGGCATCAAGGGCCTGGACGGCATGGCTGACAAAGTAGTTGGCGTCGATACCGGCTCCCCCGGCGACATGTGGGTTGGCGAGCACAAGGGCGAATACAAGTTCAAGGATGTCTCGCGTTATGAAGGTTTGTCGCCCGCCATGCTGGATCTGGCTTCGGGCCGATTGGACGGCTATGTCAGTGATATTCCAGCGGTGCTTTTTTAAAGCAAGGACAAGCCGCAGTACGCCGTGGTCGCACGTATTCCAACGGGCGAAAAATATTCATTGATGCACGCGAAGAACTGGTCCGAGAGCGCCAAGGTCAACGACATCATCAGCACCATGAAGAAAGAAGGCGTGATCGCCGACCTGCACAAGAAATGGTTTGGTGCTGAAGCCGCAGCTGATTCGAGCACGGTGATGGTGACTGACGTACCAAAGTAATCACTCGATCAACCGTTCACGAGCAAGGTGCTTTCTATGGAGCTGTTACATACATTCTTCAACTGGAGCGTATTTGTCGATGCGCTGCCACTGATGCTTCGCGGCCTTGGCGTGACGGTGCTGTTGGGTGTGGTCAGTATCATTCTCGGGTTGGTTGGCGGCTTGCTGCTGGCGATGTTGCGCCTCTATGCCTTCGCGCCGATTCGCTGGCTGGCGCGGGCCTATATTGATGTCTTGCGTTCGATTCCCCTGCTGGTTCTGCTGGTGTTGATCTACTACGCATTGCCCTTTGTGGGGATTCGCCTGTCGTCATTCGCGGCCGCAGCGGCAGCTTTGTCGCTGGTGTCGTGCGCCTATTCGGCTGAGATTTTTCGTTCCGGCATCGAAGCCATTCCACGGGGCCAGTTCGAGGCTGCGGCGTCACAAGGCATGAGCTTTTTCAACACCATGCGCGACGTGATCCTGCCGCAGGCCATGCGTATTGTCATGCCGCCCATGACCAGCAACTGCATCAACGTGATGAAAGACACCGCGCTGGCATCGGTGGTGGCCATGCCTGACTTGCTCAAGCAGGCAACGCAAGCCCAGGCGCTGGCGGCTAATCCGACGCCCTTGGTGGGGGCCGCGGTGATGTATCTGTTGCTGCTCTTGCCGCTGGTGCAAATGGTCAGTTGGATAGAGCGGCGCAATGCTGCCGGGGGTAAAAGCGCATGAGCAGCCTGATCGAAATCGAGCACATGAATAAGTTCTACGGCCAGTTCCAGGCCTTGAGCGACATCAACATGACTGTTGAACAAGGCGAAGTGGTGGTCATCCTGGGGCCGTCCGGATCTGGGAAGTCCACGCTGATTCGTTGCATCAACCTGCTGGAGGCTTATCAGGAAGGTGAGATCCGGGTTGCCGACCAGCGTGTGGAAAACGGTCCCAATCTCGCGAGCATTCGCTGCGAAGTGGGGATGGTGTTTCAGAATTTCAATCTTTATCCCCATCTCACGGTGCTGGCCAATGTTGCCCTGGCGCCGGTGCGGGTGCGCGGCATGTCGCGGCGCAGTGCCAATGACCGTGCGCGTGCGCTGCTGGAGAAAGTCGGCATGGCCGCCCACGCCGAGAAATACCCAAGCCAGCTGTCCGGCGGCCAACAGCAGCGTGTAGCCATTGCGCGGACCATGGCCATGGAGCCACGCGTGATCCTGTTTGACGAACCCACCTCCGCGCTTGATCCGGAGATGGTCGGTGAAGTGCTTGATGTGATGCAAAACCTGGCGCGTTCGGGCGTGACCATGATCGTGGTCACCCATGAAATGGGTTTTGCGCGTAAGGTCGCCGACCGGGTGATCTTCATGGAGAGCGGCAGAATCATCGAACAGAACAAGCCGCAGGAATTTTTCACCGCCCCGCAAGAGCCGAGAACCCAGGCTTTTCTGCAGGCGATTCTGCATCACTGATACTTTCGGGAGACTTATTTTGACTTTGCTCGATATCAATTACGTTCGCAGCCAGTTCCCCGCCCTGGCCGATGGCTATGCCTATCTCGATAACGCAGGTGGTTCGGCCGTACTCAAGCCGGTTGCCGATCGTATCAGCCAGTACCTGCTCAACCATGCGGTGCAGCTTGGCGCCTCATATGAGCCCTCGGTGCAGGCTGGCGCCAAGGTGATGGAGGCGCGTGAGTCGGTTGCGCAACTAATCAATGCCTACCACCCCGAAGAGTGTGTAATGGGCGGCTCGACCACCCATCTGCTGCAAATTCTCACGCGTGCGATTGCACCTTCGATCAAGCCCGGCGATGAAGTCATCGTCACCCACAGCGACCATGAAGCCAATATCGGCCCCTGGCAGCGCTTGTGCGAGGAGCGCGATGCCGTGCTGCGCGTGTGGCATGTCGATGCACAAACCCTGGAGCTGGAACTGGCTGACCTGGATGCCTTGCTCAGCCCGAAAACCCGGTATGTGGCCATGACCCATGCCTCGAACATCCTGGGCAGCGTCAATCCCGTGGCCGAGGTCGCGCGTCGTGTGCATCAGGTCGGGGCTAAGCTATGCGTCGATGCGGTGGCTTACGCGCCACACCGCTTGGTCGATGTCCAGGCCAGTGGCGCCGACTACTACGTATTCAGCTTCTATAAAGTCTTTGGCCCCCACTTCGCCGTGCTCTGGGGCAAGCGTGAGTTGCTTCTGGAACTGCCAAGCCTCAACCACTTCTTCATCGGGCGCGACGTGCTGCCCTACAAGCTCCAACCCGGCAACCTCAACTATGAGCTGTCGTACGGTTGCATCGGTATCAGTGATTACCTGGTCGATATTGGCCGTCGCCTGGGGGCTCAAGGCAGTGAGCGCGAACTCATGCAGGCGGCATTTGATGCCTTTGAGGTCCAGGAGAATCTTCTGGCTGAAACCCTGCTGGCTTATCTGCGAGAGGCACCGGGCGTGCGTATCATCGGCAAGAGCCAGGTGACCAATGGTGACCGGGTGCCGACCATCAGTTTTGTCGTCGAAGGCGTGCAGTCCGAAGCCATAGTGCGGCGCATTGACCCGGCACGCATTGGTATTCGTTTTGGCGATTTCTACGCGCGTCACCTGATCAACGAACTGGGCCTGGCACAACAAGGCGGGGTGGTGCGCGTATCTATTGCACACTACAACACCGTCGAAGAAATGACCCGGTTAGTGGCCTGTTTGAGTGAGGCTATTGCCGAGCTGCGCCCATCCTGATTTTTACCGAGCGACCTGCCTATGTCACTGCCACAAACCCTGGATGAACTGCGCTCAGCCATCGCGCTGGGACAGGACAAACTCACCAGCCGGATGCGCGATGCCGCCCATTACCTGATCGAGCATCCCCACGATGCTGCCCTCAATACATTGGCGGCGCTGGCCAAGCGTTCGGCGATTCCTGCATCGGCATATATTCGCCTGGCGCAAGCATTGGGCTACGGCGGCTTTAGCGACCTGCAGCGGCTGTTCAAGGCACCGTTGGAAAAGGCAGGGCAGGGCAGCTTCAAGGAGCGCATCCGACATTACCGTGGCGAGCAACTGCTGGATGACCCAAGGGATGTTGGCGCCATGCTGTCTGCCTTCAGCCAGGCCAATATCGTTTCGCTCGAGCACTTGGCCGAAGGCCAGCAAGTGCAGGCTCTGGAGCAGTCCATCGCATTGCTGCAAAAGGCGCGCACCACCTTTGTGGTGGGCATGCGCAGGTCGTTCCCGATGGCGGCTTACTTGAGCTATGCCTTGAGCCGGGTGGGGCGCCGTGCCGTGCATATCAGTGGTTTGGGCGGCAGCCTGCGCGAGCAGGTCGGTGCATTGCATGCCGATGATGTCCTGGTGGCCGTGAGTTTCCCGCCCTACGCCCAGGAGACGATTGATGCCTGCCAGCAGGCATTGGCTGCCGGCACGCCAATCGTGGCGATCACCGACAGCATTCTCAGCCCGATAGGCCAATGTGCTTCGGTGATGATCGAGGTCAACGATGCTGAGTTGCTCGGCTTTCGTTCACTTACCGCAGCATTTTGTGTTGCCCAGACACTGGCCATGGGCTTGGCGTTTGGCGATGGCCAGACCGACCACGAAGCCTTGAAAGAGATTGATTGCTGAGCCTGTGTGGCTGAGTAATTTGCCAAACCTGTAGGAGAATTTTCCATGGCGTTACCCCTTCGAGATCTGGTTGGTTATGGTCAGCAGCGTCCGCTAGGTACCTGGCCCAACGGTGCGCGACTGGCCATCAGTGTGGTGATCAACTACGAGGAAGGCTCCGAGCGCTCGCTGGCCATGGGCGACTCCGATCAGGAGAGCATGACCGAGTGGGGCAGTTATCAATTTCCTGAGGGGGTGCGTAACCTGGCGATGGAGTCGATGTATGAATACGGCTCCCGCGTCGGTATCTGGCGGATTCTGCAGATTCTGCAACAGGCAGATGTACCGGCCACTTTCCATGCCTGCGCCCTGGCGTTCGAGCAAAACCCGGATGTTGCCAAGGCGGCCGTCGCCCTGGGCCCTGAAGTGTGCAGCCATGGTTATCGCTGGGAAGAGCTGTTTCGCCTCAGCGAAGAACAGGAGCGCGAGCATATTCGCTTGGCCATAGAGTCTTTCCAGCGCACCTGCGGCAAGCGCCCGGTGGGCTGGTATTGCCGCTACGGAGCCAGCGTGCGCACGCGGCGCCTGGTCGCCGAGGAAGCGGGATTCCTGTATGACTCCGACGCCTACAACGATGATGTGCCTTACTTTGTCGAGGTCGAGGGCAAGCGCCATCTGGTGGTGCCTTACACCAGCGATGTGAATGACTTCCGCTACTGGAACTCGCCCGGTCTTTCGCAAGCCTCTGACTTTCTTGAGTACATGAAGGAAAGTTTCGAGGTACTGCACGAAGAGTCCGCCGATGGCCTGCGCATGATGTCCATCGGTTTACACCCGCGCATGGTGGGACGGCCAGGGCGCGTGCGCGCGCTGAAAAAATTCATTGAATACGCCCAGGGCCACGAAGGCGTCTGGTTCGCCACCCGCGAACAGATCGCCCAGGCCTGGCTGGAGCGCGACGCTGCCACCACGCGCTGAATCAGTTTTATCCGAGGTGTTGGCAACTTCACCTCGCATTTCATACTCGCGCCACAGTTGATGAGTTGAAAGCTGCTGCGCGGCGCTTTTCATGAGGCCTGATATGCAAGCTTTCGACACTGTCATTCGCAACGCCCGTGTGGTTACCGCCGCGGACACCTTTAGTAGTGATATTGGTATTCGCGATGGGCGTATCACCGCGCTGGCGCTGGATTTGCCTGCTGGCCTGCACGAAATCGACGCTGCCGGCCGTCATGTCACGCCGGGCGGCGTCGACAGCCACGTGCATCTGGACCAGCCGACCGGCGACGGTTCATTGATGGCGGATGACTTTTTCAGCGGCACGGTCTCAGCTGCATGCGGGGGCACCACCACGGTGATTCCGTTCGCCTGCCAGCAAAAGGGTGAATCGCTGCGTGCCGCAGTGGATGATTATCACCGCCGTGCAGGCAACAAGCCGGTGATCGATTATGCCTTTCACTTGATAGTGACAGATCCAACGCCTGAGGTATTGCGTGAAGAGCTGCCAGCACTGATTGCCGAAGGCTACACCTCGTTCAAGATCTACATGACCTATGACGCGCTCAAGCTGGGCGACCGCGAAATTCTCGAAACCCTGTCGGTGGCACGGCGCGAAGGTGCAATGGTCATGCTGCATGCCGAGAACAGCGATTGTATCGCCTGGCTGACCGAGCGCTTGCTGGCTGCTGGCCTGAGTGCGCCGAAGTACCATGCGACATCGCGGCCAATGCTGGTCGAACGTGAAGCTACGCATCGTGCAATTGCCCTGGCCGAACTGGTTGATGTGCCGATTCTTATCGTCCATGTCTCGGGGCGCGAGGCGGTTGAGCAAATCCGCTGGGCACAAAGCCAGGGGTTGAAGGTCTACGCGGAAACCTGCCCGCAGTACCTGTTTCTGACGGCTGACTCCCTGGGCTGTGATGACAGCTTTGAAGGGGCTAAATGTATTTGCAGCCCGCCGCCTCGGGATGCCGCCAATCAACAAGTCATCTGGGATGGGCTGGAAAATGGTGCGTTCGAGATATTCTCTTCCGATCACGCGCCCTTTCGCTTCGACGGGCCGGACGGCAAGAAAGCCCATGGCGAAAACATCTCGTTCGACCAGGTTGCCAATGGTATTCCCGGTGTTGAAACGCGCATGGCCTTGCTCTGGTCCGAAGGCGTACGCAGTGGCCGTATCACTGCGCAGAGCTTTGTTGCGCTGACCTCAACCAATGCGGCGAAGATGTATGGCCTGTACCCGCGCAAAGGCAGCATTGCTATCGGCGCCGATGCTGATTTGGTTATTTGGGATGAAGGCCAGCGAGTCGACTTGCGCAATGAACTGCTGCATCACAATGTCGATTACACACCCTATGCAGGCATGCAATTGAGCGCCTGGCCCGCGATGACCTTGTCCCGTGGCGAGGTGGTGTGGGATGTTGAGCCACGTGGCGCAGCAGGACGGGGACAGTTTATGCGCTGCGACAGACCCGCGCCCGCGCAATTGCGGCGGCGCAAGACGGAATTACCTTTATGAATATGGTTGAACAGGTTGCCGCACGCTTGATTGAGGCTTGGCATACGGGCCAGCGCCAATCACATGGGGGCCTGGTGCTGGAAAGTGAAGCTCAAGCCTATGCCGTACAACAGTGCGTCGCTGATGCGCTCGGCTGGTTCAGCCAGGAGCCGGCCCGGGCCTGGAAGCTGGGTGGCAGCCCCGATAGTTTTATCAGCGCGGCAGGCGTACCTGCTGACGCCGTCCACTCTTCGGGTTGGCAGGCGCCGTCCGGTTATTGCAACGGTTTCGGCATTGAGGGCGAGTTGATCGTGCGGCTGCGTTGCGATCTTGATCAACATACCGATCTGGAAATGGCTTATCGCGCGATTGATGCGTGGTTGCCGGGCATCGAGCTTTGCGATACGCGCTGGCTCAGCGCTGAGCACGCAGACCCCTTGTTGCGTCTGGCTGACCAGCAATCAAACCGCGCCCTTATCATCGGCGAACCATGCTCGCTGGAAGCGCCGTTTGATTGGCCGGGGCAAACAGCCGAGGTTCGGATCAATGGTGTTTCTCAACAAGTGAGCACGGGCAGCCACCCATTCGCTGAACCGCTTAACTCGCTCCCCTGGCTGGCAAGGCATGCTGCGCTGCAAGGCAATCCGCTACGGGCCGGAGACCTGGTCGCGACTGGCAGTTGGACCGGGATCTGCTGGGCGCCGCCTTCGGCCCGGGTCGAAGTTAAGTTTGCGGGCTTGGGTTCGGTCACTTTTTCAACCTGATCCGAATTGATGCTTTTTTATTGACCAAAGCCGCGCGGGCCGTGGCTTGCGGGTGGGTAGCACCTCACTTAACCTGTTTGTATCTATCTTCAAAACAGGTCAAGGAGTGAGCCCGATGAACCCAAAACAAGCACCCGTTCCAGCAGTGATGAATTGCTGGTTTTATTTGATTGGCTTGGTGCTGGTTGTCAGTGGCGCATTTTTTTCCATCACCGGCGGCCAGCTGATCGCGCTTGGCGGCAGTTGGTATTTTTTAAGCGCCGGGGTTCTGATGCTGATCTCGGGCGTGCTGTTTTTCATGCGCCGTACCGCCGGAGCCTGGCTCTATGTGCTGGTATTTCTAGGCACCCTGGTATGGGCCCTGCTCGATGCCGGGCTGGAATTCTGGCCACTGGTTTCAAGGCTGATGTTCAACGGCGTGCTGCTGTTTGCGGTGGTGGTTTCGATCCCCATGCTGCGCCGCCTGCAGGGCAAGCCCGAGCTGCGTGGCCCGGCCTACGGCTTTTCCCTGGTTACGCTTGGCTGTCTGGTTGCAACTGTCCCCTTGATTTTCAAGCCGCACATGCCGTTTCAGGCGTCTGGGCAGTTGCCGTTGCAAGCAGTGAACCCGCACCAGGATCAAAAGAACTGGGACAATTACGGCAATACGCCGGGCGGCAGCCGAATTGTCGCGCTGGACCAAATTACTCGCGATAACGTTAAGGACCTGAAAGTTGCCTGGACTTACCGCACCGGCGATATCCCGCAAAGCGACGGCAATGGCGCAGAAGACCAACTGACACCGCTGCAGGTTGGCGACAAGCTATTCCTCTGTACCCCGCACAACAATGTCATTGCAGTGAATGCCGACACCGGCAAAGAGCTTTGGAAGAATGAAATCAACGCCAAGTCTTCGGTGTGGATGCGCTGCCGTGGCCTCGCGTATTTCGACGACAGCAAGCCATTGGTGCAGCCGGATGCCAACAACGCGACTCCAGTGCCAGCGGCTCAAGTAGCCAGCGGTGCTGCATGTATGCGTCGAATCCTGATGAACACCATCGATGCTCGTCTGATTGCCCTGGATGCCGATACCGGTGAGTTCTGTCCTGATTTTGGCAAGGATGGGCAGGTTGACCTGCTTGCCGGTCTGGGTGATGCCAAGGACCCGAGCTATGTATTGACCTCGGCGCCAACCCTGGCTGGAACCACGGTGGTCGTGGGTGGACGCGTAGCCGATAACGTCAGTACCGATATGCCCGGCGGTGTTATTCGCGGTTTTGATGTGATCACCGGTGCCATGCGCTGGGCGTTCGACCCGGGTGCGCAAGACCCAAACAAAACCCTTGAGGCTGGGGAAACTTATGCGCGCAGCAGCCCGAACTCCTGGGCGGCCATGTCGTACGATCCGCAGTCAAATACGGTGTTTATACCGATGGGCAGCTCCTCGGTTGATCTATGGGGCGCTAATCGCACAGAACTTGACCACAAATATGCCACCTCGGTTTTAGCGGTGGACGGCACCACGGGCAAAGAAAAATGGACCTACCAGACCGTACATAACGACTTGTGGGATTTTGACTTGCCAATGCAGCCGTCGCTGATTGATTTTCCGGGTAAGAACGGTAAAACCACCCCAGCGGTGGTGATCGGCACCAAAGCCGGGCAGATCTTTGTCCTCGATCGTGCCACCGGCAAGCCGCTGACCGAGGTCAAGGAAGTACCGGTCAAGCGCAGCAATATCCCCAATGAGCAGTATTCCGATACCCAGCCACGCTCAGTCGGCATGCCGCAAATCGGTGCCCAGACCCTGACTGAGTCCGACATGTGGGGCGCAACACCATTCGACCAAGTGATGTGCCGCATTGCATTCAAGTCGATGCGTTATGAGGGGTTGTACACGGCTCCAGGCACCGACCTGTCATTGAGCTTCCCGGGTTCTCTGGGCGGCATGAACTGGGGCAGTATTTCCACTGATCCGGTCAATGACTACATCTTCGTCAATGACATGCGTCTGGGCCTGTGGATCCAGATGGTCAAGGCAGACCCGCAAAGCACCGCTGTCAATACTGGGGGGGAGAGCGTCAACACTGGCATGGGCGTTGTGCCCATGAAAGGCACGCCCTATGCGGTGAACAAAAACCGCTTTATGTCGGCCTTGGGTGTTTCTTGTCAGAAGCCACCTTTTGGTACGCTCACTGCAATTGATATGAAGACCCGGAAAATCGTTTGGCAGGCTCCTGTGGGCACTGTCGAAGATACCGGCCCGTTGGGCATCCGCATGCGCCTGCCGATCCCGGTTGGCTTGCCAACCTTGGGCGGCACCCTGAGCACTCAGGGCGGCTTGGTGTTTATCGCCGGCACCCAGGATTATTACCTGCGTGCTTTCGACAGCTCGACCGGCAAGGAAGTCTGGAAGGCGCGCCTGCCTGTCGGTAGCCAAGGTGGGGCTATCAGCTATAAGTCACCTAAAACAGGCAAGCAATATGTAGTCATCTCGGCAGGTTGCGCGCGCCAGTCCCCGGACCGGGGCGATTACGTGATTGCGTATTCGCTGGATAAGTAACCTGAGCTGAAACCAGCAGGTAAGAAAAGCGCCCGTCGGCGCTTTTTTTACGGTTGATGACTAAGCATCCGAGCTAGGTTGAGTGACCTGTTTGCAAGAACACCGCCCGCAGCTTCAGGCTAATCGCACGGCCAGAGTTGGCGCAGCGCGCTCGGGGCGAGTCCAGTCCAGCGCTTGAATGAGCGCCGTAAGTTGGTGGAATCGTGGAACTGCAGGTAAGCAGCTACTTCTTCATTGCTTTGACCCTTGATCTGATAGAGATACAGGGCCATATGTTTACGCGCCAAATCCAGTTGTTCTTGAAAATGGGTGCCGTGCCTATGCAGCTTGCGTTTCAGTGTTGAGGGGCTCATGCCAAACGCTAGCGCGACGTTTTCCAGTTGTGGCTGGTGCCGCAGGTTCGCCAACAGATGGCGATAAAGGTGGTCGAGCAGGCTGGCATCGAACCCCAGTTCCAGCAGCTGCTGCATGCTTTGTTGCTGGGCTGCTTGGCCGGCCGTTGGCGCGGCTGCAGGCCAAGGCTGGTGCAGATATTCTCGCGGCAGGCTGAGCAGATCCACAGGCGCGTCGAAGCGTACATCCTCACCCAGGTTGACCCAGTATTGTTCAACTTGGCGCGGCCTGGTTTGAGCAATACTGACTTTCCACGGCAGTGGCGCACCGGCCAACCAGCGGCTAATGGCCAGCAAGGCGGTCATTGCCGAATCCACCAGAAACCGCTGCTGCGCCCCTGCGCCGCAAGTGTCCAGCCAATAGACGTAGACATTTTGCTCATCGAGCAGCACCCGTGGGCTGAGTAATGGGCTGATCAGGGCACGGTAGCGACACACAATATCCAGCGCTTGGCTCAAGTCTGCTGCATGCTGCAAGGCATGGCTGGCGGCGCCGTAGTAACCGGGTAACAGACGTTGGCCAAAGAGAAAACGGGTGTCTGCGGCGGCCAGCAGGCGTTCGCTGTTGTCTATCAGTTGCAGGAATTGCTGAGCACATAGGCGAGGCTTGCCAGCCTGCAGATCTTCATGGAACAAACCGGTGCCGCGTAACAATCGGTGGCTGTCGATGCCCCGTGACAGGGCCAGGTCGACCAGCACCGCAGGTTGCCAGTGGCCAGGAATAAAACGGTTGTCGTTCTCGTACCAAGTGGCCTTGAGGGTCATGGTTTTACCTCAAGCACTGCGCGCATAGAGCGCTGGTTTTGCATGCGCCAGTGCTTGATTGAGGCGCTGCAACAAGCTTTCTGCGTCGTCCTGCAGGGCCATTACGCAGGCCACGCTGGCGCGCAATTGCAAGCGCTCGCCGTGCGCGCGGGCCTTGTGCGCGAAGTGCTCAACACTCAGGCGCAAGTCCTCGGCCAGCTGCTGTGCCTGGCGTTCGCCGGTGTGCGGCAGCATGACCACGAAGCGATCACCGGCCAAGCGACAGAGCAAGTCCTGATGGCGCAGGTTAAGCACTAACAACTGACTCAGGGCTTGTAGTACACGGTCGCCCTCGGCATGGCCATGCAGATGATTGATCCGGCTGAAGTTATCGAGATCGAGGATCACAAGTGACAAGGGCTGTTGTGCGCTACGTGCCTGACAAAGAGCCTGGTCCAAGTGCTGGCGCAGGTACTCGGCGGTGTTTAATGGGGTTAGCGAATCGAAAAAGCGGTGTTCGCGGAACAGTCGTTCACGCTTTTCCATTTGCGCGCTAATCGCTAGCTGCTCACGGTGCCAGTGATAGATGCCCAGTGTCAGCAGGAGCAGGCCAAATGGCATAGGCGCTGACTCCATCCAGTGATCCCAGACGATGCTGTCAGGAAGGCGGATAAATTCGTCTAGGGTATCGACCCACCAAGAAAAAAACACCAGCCCCAGGCCCATGGCCAAGAAGCTGGTAACCCGTCCCGCAGGACGACTCTTGAGTACCAGTCCTAACCAGGTCAGGCACAGCAGCGTCGAGCCGCCCTCGCCAAGGATGTCCAGCCAGACCCATTCGCTCATCGGCTTTATATGGCCGGCAGCAAGGTGCAACAGCAGCGCAAGGTTTGTGGCGAGCAAGAGTACGACCAGTTTCAGGCGATGCAGTTTGAGCAAGGTGGTCATGGGCGCAGCGTCCAGGTGGCTAAGCCTGCAGCACAACAGAGTCTTGTTACTAAATGGTTGCAATGGGGGAGGTCAGTTTGGCTCAGTTGGACGCGCAATTTTTTAGATAAAAGTGGTTCTACCTCCGCTACGAAGCGGGTTTGCGCATCAGGGCTGAGCCGTTCACCTCGACAAGGCCAGGTCATTTCGGCTCAAAACCCCGGACAAACCCCGTGTTTAGGGGCTTGTGCTGCTGGCCTGTCATCTAACTGTCACGCCGCACTTCTAGCTTGCGCTGCAGATCGCCGGGCAATACCCGGCCAGCAGGCTTATCTGGGAGAGCAGTATGCATAAGCACCAACTCAATGCCCGTCGCGTCGGTTTTCATATCAGTGCTTTGGCGCTGGCTGTGGCCATCACTCCGTTGTGGGCTAGCGAGGCCGAGCACGTCAATGTGGTCGGTCAGGCCGCTAGTCTGGACCAGGCCCTAAAAGAGCAGCGCCGCGCGGATCAAATTGAGAGTGTTGTGCATGCCGATGGCGTGGCGCAACTGCCTGACCAGAACGCCGCGGAAGCCGTGCAGCGCCTGCCTGGCGTTTCTGTTGAGCGTGATCAGGGCGAGGGACGTTTTGTCAGCGTACGTGGCTTGGGGCCAGATCTTAACAGTGTGACCATCAACGGTACGCTGGTTCCGTCGCCAGACAGTGATCGCCGAGCCGTTGCGCTCGATGTATTGCCGGCAGAACTGGTGCAGTCGCTGTCGGTGGTCAAGACGTTGACACCTGATATGGACGCCAACTCCCTGGGTGGCACCATTGAGGTCGAGAGCCTGTCTGCATTCGACCATAAAGGCCTGTTCTACCCGGGTACTGGCGAGGCCAGCTACGACGATAAAACCGAACAGACCAGTCCGAAATTTTCTGGTGCCATCAGCGACCTGTTCAGCCTGGGCGGTGGTGTGGATAACTTTGGCGTGGCCGCGGCCTTAAGCGTGCAGCAACGTGACTTTGGCTCAGACAATGTCGAGACCGGTGGCGATTGGGATTTCTCCGATGGCGACCGGTTGCAGCAGTTTGAGCAGCGTGATTACGACATTCGTCGCGAGCGCAGCGGCCTGGGGCTGAACTTCGACTATCGACCAGACGACTACTCAAGCTACTACTTGCGCACGCTCTACAGCCGCTTCAAAGACACCGAAACGCGCAACGCCGCCGGGGTTGAGTTTGCCGACGCGCAGCTTGCTGGCGAACAGGGCGAGGCTGAGGGCTGGCGCGAGTTGAAGGACCGGGAAGAAACTCAGGAAATCCAGTCGTATGTGTTTGGTGGCGAACGTTTTATTGGCCAGTGGACGCTGCAAGCCCAGGCGGGCTACAGCAAGGCCAACCAAGATACACCCGGGCATATAGGGGGCGCAGTATTTGAAGGTCTTGATGATTTCGCCGACAGCGGTTTTAGCAACACGAAAAAGCCGCGGTTTACCATCGGCGACGACTTCTACGACCCGAGTAATTTTGCGCTCGATGAAGTCGAGTGGGCCGAAGAAAACACCAAGGATACCGAGAAAAATATCAAGCTCGACATAGCCCGTGACTACGACCTGGCAGGTAATGCCGCGCAAGTTAAATTCGGCGGCAAGCTCAGCCGTCGCGACAAGGACAACGACACCAACATCTGGACTTATGAAGACCTTGGCGACTTCGGTTTCAGCGATGCGCAACTGAATATGGACGCGTTCAGCAAAGGTGATGTCGACTACAGCCTGGATCGGTTTGGCCCTGGCTTGTCAGCAGGGAGGATTGAAGACCTGATCTCGGGCCTGGATCGCAATAGCTTCTATAACGAGGAGGAATCGCGGGTTAATGACTTCAAAATGAGCGAAGACATTGACTCGGCGTACCTGATGCACAGCCTCGACATCGACGACTTGAGCGTGATTGTTGGTGTGCGTTATGAAGGCACTAAGTTCGATGCCAAAGGCACGGGCCTGCGCGATGGCAACTATGAAGCCATCAAGTCGAAGAATGAGTACCACAACTGGTTGCCTGGCCTGCACCTACGCTACCAACTGGATAAGGATACCCAATTGCGCAGCGCTATTACCCATTCGGTGGTGCGCCCGACCTTCGGCCAGTTGGCGCCAGGCTTCGTGATTGATGGTGATGAAGCCAGCTTTGGTAATCCTGAGCTTGATCCGCTGGAGTCTCGTAACTTCGACCTGGGTATCGAACATTACCTGGGCCGGGCTGGGGTGGTGTCGGCGTTCCTGTTTTACAAAGACATCGACAACTTCGTCTACAACGCTGACCTGTCGGGCACCGGAGCCTGGCTTGATTTTGCCGAGGCCAATACCTTCGCCAACGGAGACAGCGCTGATCTTTACGGCCTTGAGCTGGCCTACTCGCAAAAATTCGATTGGCTTCCTGCGCCCTGGAACGGTTTGCTGATGGGCGCCAACGCCACGTTCAGCCGCTCTGAGGCGACCATTACCGGTAGCGATGCAGCAACGGGTGGAAGCCGTTCGCGGGACATCGACTTGCCGTTTCAGTCGGACACCATTGGCAACCTGATGCTCGGATGGGAAGACGAAAAGCTTAGCCTGCGCCTGTCTGCCAACTACAAATCCGACTACCTGTACGAAGTGGCGAGCATCAACGACAAGGCCCACGACCAGCATGTGGATGATCAGGTCTTTGTCGACTTCAGCGCGGGTTACTTCCTGACCAAAGGCCTGCAGTTGCGCTTTGAAGCGCAGAACATCACCGACGAAAACTACTACGTCTATACCGGCAGCCGTTCCTACAACGCGCAGTACGAAGAGTACGGCCCAACCTACAAGCTCGGCCTGACCTACACCAACTTCTGATGCGCTGTCTCTGGCCCGGTGTGGCTGATTCCCACCGCTCGCCTTAAAACATCGCCAAGCTTTATCACAAGGACTTTTTTTCAATGAACGCGTTGTTTACTCGCTCTCTGTTAGTCGCCGCTCTGTCCCTGACGGGTTGCGATCAGATGCCCTCTCAAGTCCTGGCGGCTGATGCCAGCGTGGTACTTAGCCCTTGGAATGAGTTGCCTCAGATTGAGGCCGAAACACTGCGCTTCGTCCCGGCCGAGACAACGGCGGGTGCTGATCTGTTTATCGCCGCCAGTGAAAGCCGTGGCCTGCTTGTGCTTGATGGCAAAGGTGCGGAACTGGCCCGCTTGCCCGGTAATTACTCGGCCCTGGACAGCCGCAAGGCGGGTGACAGCCTGATTGTCGCCAGCATCAATAACAGCACCCAGCAAGCGACATTGGTTGGGCTTGATCTACCCGCTCGTAAATGGGGGCACACGCTAGCACTGCCTGCTCGAGATTTTGCCGTAGCCGGGCTGTGTCTTTACCGCGACGAGGCGAACAACCTGTTTCTGTTTCTGGTTGGCGAGGAGGGCCGGGGAGAGCAGTGGCTGGTCGGTACGGCCAATCGCTTGAGTGCCAGTGCCAGACAAGTGCGGCGCTTGCCCCTACCGCCACAGGCGGAATACTGCCAGGCAGATGACAGCGCTGACAGGCTCTTTGTTAACGAAGAAAATCTTGGGCTGTGGGCTTATCCTGCCCACCCCGAGGCGGGTGCCAGTCGTGTGCCCGTCGATATGCGCGCGCCCTATGGTCGGCTAAAAACCAGCGCCGGAGCCATGGCCAGTGTCCCTGGCGGCCTGCTGGTGCTTGATCCTTCCGCCCGAGCGTTACACCTCTATCAACAGCAAGGTGAGCATTGGCGCTCAGTGGGCCCCGTACAGTTGCCCGGCGTGAAAGAGCCTGAGCATATTGCTGTGCAGTCTACCGCAGCGGGTTTGCAGGTACTGCTACAGGATGACGCCAGTGGCCACTTCTATCAGGGCCTGTTGAACTGGCAACCGAGCCCCGTAAGTACTGCACCGGTGTTGCCAAATGTGGCGGCCATAGCTCAGACCGAACCGGTCGGTCGCCAAGGCGATGCGGCAGATGATCCTGCTATTTGGGTGCATCCAACCCAACCGAGCTTGTCGCGAGTACTCGGCACTAACAAGAAGCAGGGGCTGCTTTCCTACGACCTTAACGGCAAGTTGCTGAAAGACCTGCCAGTCGGGCGTCTGAACAATGTCGATCTGCGGGCTGACTTCAGCCTTGCTGGGCGAACGATTGACCTGGCTGTTGCCAGCAACCGCGATAACAACAGTATCAGCCTGTTCGCCATAGACCGTTCCAACGGCACGATTAGCACCGCAGGTGAGATTCCGACACCGCTCAAAGAGATCTACGGCATCTGCTTGTTTCAGCCGCAGCCGGGTGAGTTGTATGCCTTCGCCAACGACAAGGATGGCAGCTTCCTGCAATACCGATTGAGCGATGCCAACGGCAAGTTGGCTGGCAAGCTGGTTCGTCGTTTCGCAGTTGCCAGCCAGCCAGAGGGCTGCGTTGCCGATGATCAGCAGCAACGATTGTTTATCGGTGAGGAGGATGTTGGCGTCTGGGCGGTTGATGCCCGTGCTGATGGCTCCACCGAGCTGAGCTCGGTGCTGGCGGTCGGTGATGTACTCAAAGCCGACGTAGAAGGCCTGGGGCTTTATCAAGCCGCAAAGCACAGTTATCTGCTGGTTTCCAGCCAAGGCAACGACAGCTATGTGGTGCTTGATGCCATGCCTCCTTATGCCATTCGTGGTGCCCTGCGTGTCGGCCTCAATGGGGCGCTGGGTATTGATGGGGCCTCTGAAACCGATGGTCTTGAAGTCACTTCCGCCAACCTTGGCGGCCCATGGAGCAAAGGCATGCTGGTGGTGCAAGACGGCCGCAAGCGCATGCCTGAGACGACCCAGAACTTCAAGTTCGTGGCCTGGAGTCAGGTGGCTGAGGCGTTGCATTTGCAATGACTGTCATCAGTCGGTAATCGCCATGTAATCCAATGGCCAATATTTCACAGCACCGATTTCAGCCGTTGAGGCTGGGGTCAACGGCAGATCGCCGTCGCCATGCATGCGGCGGTGCGTAACAGCAGGAGCATCATCATGCACAGCACTCTCGAACAAATGACCGTCTGGAGCCTGATTGGCGACGCCAGCTTACTGGTCAAGTTGGTCATGCTCATTCTCTTGCTCGCCTCATTGGCGAGTTGGTATCTGATTATCCAGCGCAGTTTGTTGCTTGGGCGCAGTGAGCGGTTGCAGAAAGATTTTCTCAAGCGCTTTCGTCAGCAAAGTGATCTTGGCCAGCTTTACCGTGAAGGTGCAGAACAGGCCGATAGCGACGCTGTGCTCGAGTGTATTTTCCGCGCCGGTTACGGCGAATTTGCCCAGCTTCAACGCAAGGCTGGAGCTACCCCCGAAGCGCTGATTGATGGGGTTGAGCGCGGCATGCTGGTCGCTATTGCCGAGCAGGAAGAGCGCCTGGAAAAGGGCCTGCCGTTCCTGGCCACTGTTGGCTCGGTCAGCCCTTATATCGGGCTCTTCGGCACCGTCTGGGGAATCATGAATTCATTTATCGGCCTGTCACAGGTGCAGCAGGCAACCTTGTCGACCGTTGCGCCTGGGATCGCCGAAGCGTTGATCGCCACAGCCATTGGATTGTTCGCAGCGATCCCTGCGGTAGTTGCATACAATCGTTTTGCCGCCCGTGTAGCTACGCTGAGCTCGCGCTTCTATGCCTTTGGCAACGAGCTGCAGGGTCGTTTACAACGCAAGCTGCAGTCATCGCCGAATCTGTCCCAGGCAGCCTGAGGAGGGCGTTATGCGTAAACCTCACAGCAAGTACGCGGCCAAGGCAGAGATGAATGTGGTGCCTTATATCGACGTGATGCTGGTCCTGCTGGTGATCTTTATGGTGACCGCACCCATGCTCACTCAAGGCGTCAAGGTTGAGTTACCCAAGGTCGCTGCCGAGGCATTGCCCAGCGATAGCCAGCAACAGGTGCTTACCCTCTCGGTACAGGCCGACGGCGGCTACTACTGGAACCTTGGCCCAGACCTGGACATAGACAGCCGGGGCGACAGTGCAGTGGATCTACAGGAGATGACGACCAAGGTTGGCGAACTGCTCGCTGCCCGAGGCGATACTCAGGTGTATATCCGTGCCGACGGTGCTGTCGATTATTCACGCGTGGTCGCCGGCATGGCCGCATTGCAGCAGGGCGGGGTAACCAACCTCGGGTTGATCACCGAGGCGCCACAGTGAGTGCCGTGCTGATGTCCGGCCAAGGTTATAGCCTGTGGACACCGAATGCGCATAACTGGCGTAATTTCACCGCTGCCGGGGTTGCAGTAGGTGTGCATGCCATGGTCTTGGCTTTGTTGCTTGCGCAATGGCCAAGCGATACACCTGATGCGCCCAAGGTACGCACCTTGACCACCCAGCTGATTAGTTTGCCTGCGCCTGCTTTGCCGGACATCAGCCCCCCGCCAGAGCCGGTGGTTGTACCGCCCGTGACGCCTGCTAAACCGATTGAACCGGTCGAAGCACCGAAACCGGATCCACGCATTCAGCAACAGAAGCTGGAGCAAGCTGCATTGGCGCGTAAACGAGTGGCTGAGCAAGAACGCAAGCGCGAACTGCAACGTGAACAACAACGTATTGCCGAGCAGCAGGCGTTGGCACGTCGCGAAGCTGAAGCCCAACAACGCTTGGCCCTGGAGCAGGCGCGTCAGCAGCAGGAAGCGGCTCTCGCGGCTGAGCGTGCACGTCAGGCTGAAGCCGCTGCGGCTGCCAGCCGTCAATACCTGCCAATCTCCAAGGAGGCACCGGATTACCCTGATCGCGCCCTGGACAAGAACATCGAAGGCGACTGCACTGTCAGCTATAGAGTCAATCCTCAAGGTCGAGTGGAGAACCCGCAGGTTATTGGCGATTGCCCCCCGCTATTTGTCCGGCCTTCACCCTCTGCTGCGAAAACCTTTCGCTATCAGCTGCGCGTGGAAAACGGCAAGGCGGTCGCGGGGGGTGGGGTAAAAAATACCTTCCACTACCGTATTGAGTGAGCGCTGGCGTGGGCGCCCTGCATGCGTCGTTCAGTTGCAAGGTCACACAAGGTCTATCCCCTGCAGGGCCACCTTTGGGAACGATGCTGGGGCGTCTACCAAAGGCTGTGCTTTATCATCAGTTCAAGTCGTGTGCAGCCTCCGTCTTGCCGCTACATCCGCAGAAGCGTAGCAGCAAGGCGGAAGCCGGAACCGTCAGTAATCCCAGAAGGCCGCGATCCAGCGGAAACCTTCTCCCTCGATCGCGACCCGGCCGACAGATGGGAATGGCAAGTGCGTTGCCACGAACAGCTCGCCGCTGGCCGCGGCTTCTTGCATCAGGCGCACGCGAACACGCACGGACTCCTCGGGGTCATGTTCAAAACCATTGTGCCAATCGGGGTGTTCGAAGGCGACGGGAAACAAGGCATCCCCAGCAAAGGTCAAGCGCTGGCCGCCGGAGTTGATGTAGACCACGCTGTGCCCGGGTGTGTGGCCGCCTGTAAGCTTGGCCAGCACGCCAGGTGCCACTTGGTATTCATCGTCGAAGGTGCGCACATTGTCCTGGTACTGCTTGATGAATTCAGCGGCAGTCGAACGCAGCACTTCAGGCACGGGTGCCGGCATGGAGGTCAAGGAGAAGTCAGGTGACTTCCAGAACTCGACTTCGGTAGCGGCAACGTGGATGCGGACATCTGGACGCAAGCGGTTCTTCACTTCCTCGACCAGCAGCCCGCCAATATGGTCCATATGCATGTGGGTGATGATAATGTCGGTCACGGAGCCAAGGTCAATACCGGCAGCTTCCAGGCGCTTGGGAAATTGTCCGGCACGCGGAAACCCAGGAAACTGGCCGCCCAGTCCGGCGTCAACCAATATGGTCTGTTCGCCGCTACGCACCACCAGTACGTTCAGTGCCCAGTCGAATGCGTCCGGGCCCAGGAACATGTCTTTGAACCAGGCTGCACGTGCATCCGGGTCCGCGTTGGTGGACATCGTTTCGGTAGGCAGGGGCAGGACGCCCTCGCTCACCACCAGCACGTCAATATCGCCAACCCGTAGGGCGTAGCGCGAAGGTACAAGCTCTTCAAAGCCTGCTTTGCCAGTGATGGCCGGGGTTTGGGTCTGATGCATTGTCATGGTCGTTCTCCATTGCATGGGTGCAGAATCTAAAGTGAAAAATGCGCCCGGCCTGCAGCAGGTAGCGGTTGGGCGCAGCAGCCTGGCTAGCTGCGAATAAACTTCAGCAACTCGGGATTGATGGCATCGGCATTTGTGGTGCACATGCCATGTGGAAACTTTTCAAAGACCTTGAGCGAAGCGTTTTTCAGCAGCTTGCTCGACAGCAGTGCAGAGTCGGCAATGGGCACTATCTGGTCATCGTCGCCGTGCATCACCAGGGTCGGGACGTCGACCAGTCCAAGGTCTTCGGTAAAGTCCGTTTCGGAAAATGCCTTGATGCCGTCGTAGTGAGCCTTGGCCGAACCGTTCATGCCCTGGCGCCACCAGTTTTGAATCATGCCTTGCGAAACGCTGGCGCCTGGGCGGTTAAAACCGTAGAAGGGGCCGCTGGCAACATCCAGGTAGAACTGCGAGCGGTTAGCAGCCAGTTGCTGGCGGAAACCGTCGAAAACCTCGATGTCCAGTCCTCCAGGGTTGGCGGGTGTCTTGAGCATGAGCGGAGGCACTGCGCCGATCAGGATCAGCTTGGCCACGCGCCGTTGTTTTTGCCCATACATGGCGACATAGCGCAATGCTTCACCGCCGCCGGTTGAGTGACCTATATGCACAACGTTGCGTAGATCCAGATGCTCCACTACGGTTGCTGCATCTGCCGCGTAGTGGTTCATGTCGTGGCCGTCGCTTACTTCGGAGGAGCGGCCGTGGCCACGGCGATCATGGGCAATGACCCGATAACCAAGGTTGACGAAGTACAGGGCTTGGTTATCCCAATCGTCACTGCTCAGTGGCCAGCCATGATGAAACATGATGGGCTGGGCGTGCTTGGGGCCCCAGTCCTTGTAGAAAATTTCAACGCCGTCTTGGGTGGTCACTGTGTTCATGGTCATGACTCCTTGGTTGGGTTCTGAAGCGAGGGTTGTGGCGAGTGCGGCGAAGGGCACCGAAGCAAAGGTGGCCAGTGTTGCGGCACTCAAGCCGAGGAGCAGAAAGTCGCGCCGCTCCGGGTTGCTGGGTGCGAAATCCTTGGAATTACTCATTGGGTGCTCCTAGCGAGGGTGCTTGGCCGATGCAGCCGCAGCTTCAGGCGGTAATGGGTTTGCAGGCGCAATACATAGCCGAGCTTGAGCAGCGTTGGCCCCAGGATGGTCATGAGGTGCGCCACGACCAGGACGGTTATCGATAGGTATGCACTCAGGCCGTAGGCCAGCAGCCCACCAATCACCAGCATGGTCATGCCGCAAAACAGCAAGTAACTGGACAGCCTGAGTGCACTCCGGGGAGACTCGAAGAAAGTGAACATAGCCAATGCCCCTCACAGGGTTGCTCGGCGGGCGCCCTTGCGGACGCTCTGTTGAGGGTGTTTCAGGCCACTGGAATCATCGGGTCAGCAGCTGCCAGTGCCGTGGCACGATCCGCAGCTGGCGGGTAGATCCAGATGCTGTTGATCTGGCTCTTGAGCTCCTTGGCCTCGTGCTTGATCAGCTTGACCTGGCGATCCCAGCCTTCGGTGTACACCGCGCCCCAAGCGCCTAGATCAAGGCAGGTAACGTACTTGGGTTGCCGGTAAGGAGTTGGCGCTACGCCGAGCAGCTCTGCGGCAACGTTATTGCCTGCATGACGCCCCAGAGCGATTGCATGCTGGCAGGACATGGCGGCGAAGTTGCCCAGGTCATCGGTGGCGGCATAAGCAACGTCGCCTGCGGCGTAGATATGTTGCTGGCCCCTGACCTTGAGGTTTTCGTCGACATGCAGGCGGCCTTGGGCATCGCGAACGCTGGTCATCTGCTCAGTTAGCTTGCTGGCGCGGAAACCCACAGTCCAGATTGCGGTATGGCTTTCGATATGACGGCCATCCGCCAGGGTTACACCGTTGGCATCCACCGCTGCAACTGTGGCGTTGAGTACCCATTCGATACCAAGGTGATCCGAGGCTTCTACTATGGATGGACGAATTTCATCTCCCATGGCAGCGGCGATCTGCGGACCACGGTCGACGATGATCACGCGAATCGCGGCGTCGTCTCCGAGAATCGCACGTAGGCGGGCGGGCATTTCCGTTGCGGTTTCGATACCGGTAAACCCACCACCGGCGATCACCACCGTGTTACGGGCAATGCTGTCGGGCTGGTCCTTCAAGGATTTAAGGTGCGCTTCAAGGCGTGCGGCCGATTCAATTTCATCCACATCGAAAGCATAGGCATCCAGGCCCGGGACTGGTGGGCGGGACAACTGGCTGCCAGCTGCGAGCACCAGGCGGTCATAGCTCAACACACCCTGGCCGCCATGCTCGTCACGGTAGCCGACCGTTCTGCCGAGTTCATCGAGATGCTCGGCTGTACCTTTGACAAAGCGCACGCCCACAGTGTCGAACAGCGCATCAAGCGGGGCGAACATAGTGTGGACATCGGTTTCGTAGAAGCGTGGACGAATGCGCAGCTCTGCCTGGGGCGCCAACAGTGTGATTTCCACATCGTTACGGTCGTGCATATCCAATAACCGGGCGGCGCTCAATGCACTCCATACACCACCAAACCCCGCGCCGATGACCAATATTTGCTGTTTCATGATTTGTTCCTCAGTAGAAGTGGCCAATGACCCTGAAGCGTTCTTCAGGGTCGGCAGGACGACGTGTTGGTGCCGAAATACAGGAGCCCATGCTCGCTACGGCGAATCGTCTGCTCTGGATTAATCCTATTGGCGGGGCCTGGTGAACACACTTCTACATTTGGGTATCAGGG
Organism: Pseudomonas sp. S9; assembly: GCF_000222125.1. Lineage (NCBI taxonomy): Bacteria > Pseudomonadati > Pseudomonadota > Gammaproteobacteria > Pseudomonadales > Pseudomonadaceae > Pseudomonas > Pseudomonas sp. S9. The sequence goes on from NZ_AFFX01000003.1 coordinate 36,556, forward strand.
TTATGCGTCAGTTGCAGTAAGTGATACCGAGGTATCTGTGGTGGGCGGCTGATCGCTCAGCGTTTTGCCTGGAGGGTGGTCTCGATATGGCTGAGCAGTTTGTCAGCTGCAAAAGGCTTGGGCAGACACGCCACCAAGTGGGGGGTAGCCGCCGTGATGCAAGGCGCTGCACCTGGATAACCGGTAATAAAAATCACGGGAATGGTGAAGCCCTGTGCGTTGAGCTGTTCAAGCATTTCAACACCGCTCATGCCAGGCATCTGGATGTCGGAAATCAGGCAGTGTGTTTCCCAGGGGCCATTGGAATTTATAAAGTCCAAGGCACTGCAATAGCTTTTGACCTGATAGCCGCTGGAGCGCAATAAACTCTCCAGCGCGATTCGGATGGGCTCGTCATCATCGACAACCGCAATGACGGCCGTATTGCGCCTTTGATTAGTTTGCATCATGTGGGTCGCTCGTGACGGCGCCTGTTGATATTGCAAGATACGCCGTCTCATGGGACGGAGAAGTATACCTAGGTATATCGCATGCAGATCAAAGTCTAGAAGCCTCCAGGCAGGCCGCTCCGGCTGCCGGGTTGGGCTGTTCTGCGAACCTGGATGATATGCCCGGCCAGTACCCTGTCCCGGGCAGGCGTGGACGTTTTTACGGTACTGGGCATACCCAGGTACAGGCGCGCGCACTCAATGGATACTCCTGTTAAACCCAGGTACAACAGACCTTTTGTGGCGGCCTGGATAGGCTTGGAGCAGATCGTTTGGTTGTGCCGAGGCGGCGTAAGCAGCGATCAGGTTTCCAATCCACTCATCCGGGGCGATTTGCGCCCAGGCGGCGAACATAATGAACAGAAATGATCTGCGACGTGCCGACATCAATCTGCTAGTTGTCTTCGAGACGGTAATGCATGAGCGTAATGTTACCCGGGCCGGAGAGAAGTTGTTCCTCTGTCAGGGCACCATCAGTAGCTCGCTGGGCCGACTGCGCTCGATGTTCAATTATCCATTGTTTATCCGCACCGGCGGTGTGATGGAACCAACAGCGCGTGCCGAGGAAATCCACGCCCGCCTGGCGCCCGCCCTGGATGGCATCGCCGTGGCATTGAGCTGTGCCCAGACCTTCGATCCCTCGACCAGCGAGGACTGCTTTCATATTGGCTTGTGCGATGACGTCGAGTACGCGCTGTTGCCGGGCCTGATGCGCTCCCTGCGACTCGAGGCGCCCAATATCACCCTGGTGGTACGCCGTGTGGATCACCGGCAATTGCCTCAACTGCTGACCTCGGGCGAAATATCCATGGGTACCAGCTTTGTCCAGGACTTGCCGGCCAGTGCCCACTGCAAGCGGTTGCGGTCGATGCAACCGATGTTGCTGCGTGCTGATGCATCCAAAAACGCGCTGACCTTGGATGATTTCTGCACACGCCCGCATGTGGCTGTGTCTTCGATGGGCAGTGTCATCGATGATGTTGATCAAGCCCTGAGCGGGTTCGGACTACAGCGCAAGGTGGTATTGGCCGTGCCGCAGTTCAGTGCATTGCCCGCGCTGCTTGCGGGCAGCGATATGCTTGCCATAGTGCCCGACTATGTGGCGGCCGCCATGGTTCGTGTCGATGGCATACGGGCTGAGCTTCCCCCCTTGAAATTGCCAGCACCGGAGCTGTCCATGGCGTGGCGTGGAGCAACCCACAACGACCCGCGTGAGTCTTGGTTACGTGCTTGTGTTCATCGTCACTTCAGCCAGCAGCAGGCCTCTTGCATTGCCCTGGCAGTGGCCTGAACTTCAAGTCTTCAGCTCGTTACGGGTGGCAGGGACACACAAATGGTTGCGCCTTGCGTGGCATGTGGGTCGGCCCAGATCCTGCCACCGTGCTTTTCGATAATGGCGCGGCAGATGGGTAATCCCATCCCCATGCCTTGAGCCTTGGTGGTAAAGAAGGGCTCAAAAATATCTGGCAGCAGCAAAGGGTCGATCCCGGGCCCGCTGTCGATCACGGCCAACAAGGGTTCTCCCTGAGCCGAGCAGCGTAACTGCACACCAAGACGGCGCTTTTTATCCTGGCTTGCCATGGCCTGCATCGCGTTCATGATCAAGTTGATAATCACTTGTTGCAGCTGGACCCTGTCACCATGCACCAGAAAGCAGGCATTTGGCAGTACTGCTGACAGCCGCACGTTATGGTGCTTGGCTTCGGCGCGCATCAGGGCCAGTGATTCTTCCACCACCTCCCGCAAATCAAGGCTTCTGTATTGCGGGTCGTCCTTTTTGGACAGTGCGCGAATTCTCAGTATCACTTCACTGGCCCGGCGCGCTTCGGCCAACATGCGTTGAATGCAAATGGCTGCTTCATCGAGATCCGGCTGGTCGCGGCTCAGCCAGCGTAGACCTGCTTCACCATTGGCTGCCATTGCAGCAAGTGGCTGGTTGACTTCATGGGCGATGGAGGCGACCAGCTCACCCAGGGTTGTGATCCGTGTGATGTGCGCCAGCTCGATCTGTGAGCGGTGCAGTGCCTCTTCGGCAAGCTTGCTGGCGGTTACATCCATCAAGGCGCCGACGTACTCGCGGTTACCACTACAGTCACGTACCGGGTGAGTGAGCATATGTACATACTTGATACGCCCGTCGGCCATCTGCAAGCGGTACTCAAGGTCGATCTTGGGTTCATCCTTGAGCACATCCCTGATTGCTTGTTCGATGATCGTCCTGTCTTCCGGGTGGGTCTTGTCCACCAGGCTAAGCAAGGAAGGTCGCTCGTCTTCGTTAAATTCAAGAATGCGCCGGGCCTCTTCGGAACCATAGATTTCCCCGCCCGGCACTTTGATACCGATACTGCTGGTACGGCTGATGCGTTGCGCACCGGCCAGGAAGGCTTCGCTGCGGCGCAGGGCTTTTACGGCCTGATTACGCTCAGTGACATCGTTGTGTGTTGCCAGAATGCCCACCGGCTTGCCGCGTTTGTCGCGCAGCAGGGTGCAGCGGCTGGCGACGGTCATTCGTTCGCCATTGCGCTTGAAGCTGTCAGGTTCGCTTTCCCAACTGCCGGTCTGCAGCACGGTGGATACTATTTCCTCCAGCGGCTGTTGGGGCTTTAGTCTTATCAGTTCAACCAGGTTCTTGCCGATGGCTTCGCTTCGGCTCCAGCCGTAAAGAGTTTCCGCTCCACGGTTCCAATGAGTCACCGTACCCTCCAGGGTTCGGATCATGATGGCGTCATGGGTTTGCGACAGCTGGCTGAGTTGAACATGCAGTTCGTCGTTGGCCGCTTTGTTCCTGAGTGCGAACAGGGCCGTGACACTGATCGCTATCAAACTGACCAAACAACGCGTAAAGGCCTGGCTGGTCGGTGAAATCGGATGGGAAATCCAGAAAGAGGCGATGGTGAGCAGCATGCAGCCCAGGGTGATGCCCAGTACGCCACGGTAGCTGAACACGGCCACTGACATCAGGATCACCGTGACATACAGCACTGCCACGGCAATGGTCAGGGACGTTGCCGTGTCAATGATAAATATGGCTCCCCCCAGGACGATAGAACCGCGGCGCAAAAAGTTTTCTCGTGTCGTCTGCATGGCGCCTGTGAAATCTGATCCAGCAACTGGGGCGTGGCACGTGCGGATTTGCGCAAAAGCGCTTCGAGCTAGAGCTGCGCAAGAGGCACGTACGGGCTATAAACGCGAATTGAGCTGGCAGCATAGGTTCCGCCAGACAGTGACGTAACTATACTTAAGTGTCCCTGGTTCATACTTAGGTAGTGTGGGCATCGCGCTGTCGAGGGAAAAGCGGCAAACTGCCAATAATGGAATCTTCACGGGTGCTTCAGGTCACGGGAGGCCTGGGTTAAAACGCAGGCGTCGCGCTGCGCCTCGAGGTTTGCTTGCAGCGGCTTTGAGAGGTGCCGGGTGTGATCCTTGGGATATGTTATTGGGTATGCATGCCCTGCGTGCTGCTGGCCGAGAGACAGGAGGCAAGATGAGTTCGTGGTCCCATTCAAAATCCGCCCAGGGTTCTGCCGAGCAAAAAGGACCGGTGGTCTATGTGGTCGACGACGACGCCTCGATGCGCCTGGCCCTCGATGGTTTATTGCGCTCCATAGGCCTGCAGGTGGAAACCTTTGAGTCCTCGCAAGAGTTCCTGGACTTCCCCAAGGGCAATGTACCGAGTTGCCTGGTGCTGGATGTCAGGCTGCGGGGAGAAAGCGGCCTTAATTTTCAGGAGCAGATTGAGAAGCACGGCGTGCAGATGCCCATCGTGTTCATGGCAGGTCATGGCGACATCGCCATGACGGTCAAACCGATGAAGGCTGGTGCCGTGGACTTTCTGGCCAAGCCGTTTCGTGACCAGGATATGCTTGACGCGGTTTCTGCTGCCCTGGTCAAGGATGGCCAGCGGCTTGCGTCACAACAGTCGATCGCTACGCTGCAGGCAGCCTATGCTTCGTTGACGGCCCGTGAGCGAGAAGTCATGGGCTTTGTCGTGGCCGGGTTGATGAACAAGCAGATTGCCTATGAGCTTAATCTCAGCGAGGTGACCGTCAAGGTTCATCGCGGGCAGGTGATGAGAAAGCTGGCTGCGCGTTCGGTGGCCGACCTGGTCCGAAAGGCTGAAACCCTGGGCGTCAAGCCGCAGTCTCAAGCGTCCTCCTGAGCGTGCATTGAGGCTATTGCCCGTGGTTTTGCGGTCTATCTTGTTTAGCATGATGTGGGCGTGTGACGAACAGCATGTCAGCCGCTTGCGGCAGGTAAACGTCTACCAATGGTCCGATGTTGATGGATAACAGACTGCAAGTATTGTTTAACGACGGCGAGCGTACTTTCTGTCGCGAGTGGGGTGAGGGACCGCTTGGGCGTTACAGCATCCTGACGATGGGTCCGACTGCCGAGCAACCAGCGCCTGCGTGCCTTGATCGGCTTATTCACGAGTTCAGCCTCAAGGATGAACTGGACGAGGCCTGGGCGCTCAAGCCAGTCGAGCTGGTTCGCGATGGCGGGCAGACCACATTGATACTGCATGACCCGGGGGGGGAGCCGCTCTCGCGGCTGCTGGTCGCGCCCATGGACATCGGTGAGTTCCTGCGCCTTTCCATTGCCATCGCCGAGGTACTTGGCAGGCTGCACCAGCGCACATTGGTGCACAAGGATCTCAAGCCAGCGCACATACTGGTCAACTGCGATGACGGCCAGGCGCGCCTTACCGGGTTTGGCCTTGCATCGCGAATACCCCGGGAAAAACAGGCCCCGGAACCGCTTGAAACCATCGCCGGTACACTCGCCTATATGGCTCCCGAGCAAACCGGACGGATGAATCGCTCGATAGACTCACGCAGCGACCTGTATGCCTTCGGCGTCATCCTCTACCAGATGCTTACCGGTTCGCTGCCCTTTACCGCAGTCGATGCCATGGAGTGGGTGCACTGCCACATCGCTAAAAAGCCCTTGGCGCCCAGTGTTCGGGTCGAAACTGTCCCGTCTGCGCTCTCTTCGATCGTCATGAAACTGTTGGCCAAGACCGCCGAGGAGCGCTATCAAACCGTCGCCGGTGTCGAGCAGGATCTTCGTCGTTGTTTGTCCGAATGGCAGAGCCAGCGGAGCATCAATGAATTTCCCCTGGACGAGCACGGCACCTCAGATCGCTTGCTGATTGCTGAAAAACTCTACGGGCGCGAGCAGGAGGTCGAGACCCTGGTGAGTGCCTTTGCCCGGGTTGTAAGCAAGGGTGTGCCCGAGTTGGTGCTGGTTTCCGGATATTCGGGAATTGGCAAGTCATCGGTGGTCAATGAGTTGCACAAGGTGCTGGTGCCTCCGCGTGGACTTTTTGCCTCCGGCAAGTTTGACCAGTACAAGCGCGATATCCCTTATTCCACTCTGGTTCAGGCATTCCAGGGACTGGTGCGCGCCTTGTTGGGCAAGACCGCGGCCGACCTTGCAAGCTGGCGTGTCAGGTTGCTTGGGGCGCTGGAGCCCAATGCGCGGCTTATGACCGACCTGATCCCTGAGTTGAAACTGATTATTGGTGAACCCGCTGCGGTTCCCGAACTTGAGCCGCAGCAGGCGCAGCGCCGGTTCATGCTGGTGTTCCAGCGCTTTATCGGCGTGTTTGCCCAGCCCGAGCATCCCCTGGCTCTGTTCCTCGATGACCTGCAGTGGCTGGATATTGCCACCCTCGATCTGCTCGAAAGCCTGTTGGTGCAATCGGACTTGCGTCACCTGTTGCTGATTGGTGCCTACCGGGACAACGAAATTGATGCCATCCATCCGCTGACCACCAAGCTGCAAGCCATCGGCAATGCCGGTGTCAGAATTGATGAAATCAGGCTGATGCCTTTGACGACCGGGCATGTCCAGCAATTAGTCTCTGAAGCTCTGCATTGCCTGCCGGAACAGATCGATACCTTGGCCCAGTTGATACATGAGAAAACCGCTGGCAATCCCTTCTTTGTGATCCAGTTCCTGCAGGCATTGGTCGAGGGCGAATTGCTCAGCTTCAATTATCGCCTTGGGTCTTGGCAGTGGGCGCCTGAGCGCATCCATGCCAAGGGCTATACAGACAATGTTGTTGATCTGATGGTCAACAAGTTGACGCGCCTGCCGCTTTCGACACAGCAGGCGCTGCAACAACTGGCCTGCCTCGGTAACGTGGCCGAGACAGCTGTACTGGCGATGGCCCTGAACCGTTCGCCGGAACAGGTGCAGCGGGTGCTGTGGGAAGCGGTGCGGCAAGAGATGGTCGAGCGTACGGCTGAGGGCTACAACTTTGCTCACGATAGAATTCATGAAGCCGCATACTCCTTGCTCGCCGCCCCCCAGCGTGCCGAGGCACACTTGCGAATCGGCCGGTTGCTCGCGGCCCAGATGCTGCCGGGCCAGCAAGAGGAGTCGATCTTCGAGATCGTCGGGCAGCTCAATCGCGGCGCTGCTTTGATCGATGAGCAACCTGAGCGAGAACAACTGGCGGCGTTCAACCTGCTCGCCGCCTTGCGTGCCAAGGCATCGACCGCCTATGCGTCGGCACTTGCCTATCTTGCTGCCGGTATTGAATTGCTCGCAGCGGACCGCTGGACGCGCCAGCATGAGCTGAGCTTTGCGCTTGAGCTAAATCGCGCCGAATGCGAATTTCTGACCGGGCAGTTGATTGCGGCGGACCAACGCCTGGCAGCGCTGATGGACCAGGCCTCTACAACGGTGGAGCGCGGCCAGATCACCTGCCTGCAGATGGATGTCCATTTGCTGCTTGACCGTAGCGACCGTGCGGTTGCGGCCAGTCTCGACTACATGCGTCATGTCGACATCGATTTGTCGGCCCATCCCCATGACGACGAGGTACGTCGCGAATACGATCAGATCTGGCTGCGTCTTGGCGACCGGAGCATCGAGTCGTTGATTGATCTGCCGCTGATGCAAGATGCCGCGTCTTTGGTGACCCTGGATGTACTGGGCAAGCTGTTTGCGCCTGCCTTGCAGAGCGACGCGAACCTGGCCAGCCTGACGATCTGCAAGGCAGTCAGCCTTAGCCTTGAACGTGGCAACTGCGATGCCTCTTGCGTGCTCTACGCCAATGTCGGCCGGGTGGCGGGGCGACGGTTCGGTGATTACCAGGCCGGCCTGCGCTTTGGCGAGCTGGGCTGCGAGCTGGTCGAGAAACGCGGACTAAAGCGTTTCGAGGCGAGCACCTATCTGTGTTTTTCGATCTTTGTCGCACGTTGGATGAAACCGGTGCGAGAGTGTCGAGAACTGTTGCAACGTGCGTTTGTGGCGGCCAATCGCGTCGGTGACCTGGCTTATGGGGCATACGCCGGTAATGCACTGAACTCCGACCTTATTTTTTCTGGCGAGCGCTTGTCTGATGTGCAGGGCGAGGCTGAGCGTGGCCTTGCCTATGCCACGAAAGTGAGGTTTGGCCTGGTCACTGACTTTATCAGCACTCAACTGGCGTTGGTGCGGATGCTTCGTGGCTTGACGCCGAACTTTGGTTATTTCGACAGTGAGCAATTCAGTGAACGCGAAACCGAGGCCCACCTGTGTGCCAATCCAGATCTAGCGCTTGCAACCTGCTGGTACTGGATACGCAAGCTACAGGCGCTTTATCTGGCTGAAGATAACGATGCAGCCCTGGCATCGGCGGCGAAGGCACAGCCGTTGCTTTGGGTTGCGTCCTCCTTTTATGAGGAAGCTGAATACTATTTCTATGCGGCGCTGGCGATGGCGGCAGCTTTTGAGCACGCGTCTGGCGATGTTCGCGAGCAGTACCTGGCTGACATGGTCGGACATCATTTGCAGCTGCGGACCTGGGCGCAACAATGCCCTGAAAACTTTGCCAGCCAGGTTGCCCTGGTGGATGCTGAAATCGCCCGCTGCCAGGAGCGTGTGGTCGACGCCGAACAACTCTATGAGTACGCCATAGATCTGGCGCAGAAAGCCTCGTTTGTCCATGTCGAGGCCGTGGCCAACGAGCTTGCTGCGCGATTCTATGCTGGGCGCGGGCTGCAAAAAGTTGCTCGCGTATATATGCAGGACGCACGCTATGCCTATGTGCGCTGGGGGGCCGATGGCAAGGTCCGCCAGCTCGAAGCCAAATACGCCTACCTGCGCCCAGATATACCGGCGCCCGGGCCAACCACCACCATTGCCGCGGCGGTTGAACACCTCGATCTGGCGACTGTACTCAAGGTCGCGCAGGCGGCATCCGGTGAGTTGGTGCTGGAAAAACTGATCGACATGGTCATGCGTACGGCGATTGAGCAAGCTGGCGCGGAGCGTGGTGTGCTGATCCTGTCGAACGATGATGAGCTGCGGATCGCGGCGGAAGCGACAACCAGCCAGGATGCCACGCAGATGATGCTGCGCGATGTGCCGGTGAGTGCATCGCTCTTGCCGGGCTCTATCCTTAATCAGGTGCTGCGTACCGGCCAATACCTGTGTCTCAATGATGCAGTCGCCGAGTTGCAGTTTGCCGGTGACACCTATATTCGCGAGCACCGTGCCCGTTCGATTCTGTGTTTGCCGTTGATGAACCAGGCCAAGCTTATTGGTGCGCTCTACCTGGAAAACAACCTCGCCGCGGAGGTCTTCAGTCCCGCGCGTATTGCGGTACTCAAGCTGCTGGCCTCCCAAGCGGCTATCTCCCTGGATAACGCCCGGCTCTATCGTGGTGTTGAACAGCGTGAAGCCAAGATACGGCGACTGGTGGACGCCAATATCATCGGTATTATCGTGTGGAACACCGATGGTGAAATCATTGAGGCCAATGATGCCTTTCTGCGCATGGTGGGCTATGAGCGCCAAGAGCTTGTCTCAGGCAACATAGGCTGGCGGGACCCGACTCCTCCTGAGTCGCGGGCAGAGAGTGAAAACGCCCTAGCAAAAGCCATAAGTACCGGGCATGTCCAGCCCTTCGAGAAGCAGTACATTCGCAAGGATGGCAGCCTGTTGTCGGTTATTCTCGGTCTGGCTTCTTTTGAGGCAAGCCGCAATGAGGGCGTCGCCTTTGTGCTTGATCTGACCGAGCGTAAGCTGGCGGAGCAAAAGGCCAGCGAAGGCGAGCTCCGATACCGTGAAGTTCAGGCTGAGCTGGCACATGCCAATCGCGTGGCAACCATGGGCCAGCTTGCAGCCTCGATTGCCCATGAAGTCAATCAACCCATAGCGGCGACAGTCACCAACGCCGAGACGGCATTGCGCTGGCTGCGCTTCGAGCCGCCCGAACTGGGCGAGGTCGAGCAGGTGTTGGGGCGCATAATCAACGATGCCAACAGGGCTGCTGAAGTGCTCAGCCGGATTCGTGGCTTGATCAAGAAGGAAGCGCCGCAGAAGACCTTGGTCGATATCAATGTCGCGGTTCATGAAATGATCGAGTTCACCCGGGGGCAAGCCAACAAAAGCGGTGCCTTGGTGCAGGCGCAACTCAGCCGTGGCCTGCCTCTGGTCGACGGCGACCTGGTCGAACTCCAGCAAGTGCTGCTCAACCTGATAATCAATGCGCTTGAGGCCATGAGCGAGGTTGCCAACGGGGCCAAGGAGTTGCACATCAGTACTGGTCGAGATGATGGCGGCAACCTGCTGGTGATTGTCCGCGATTCCGGCCCTGGCTTTGCCGAGGAAAACGCCGAACATGTGTTTGCGCCCTTCTACACGACCAAGCCGACCGGCCTGGGAATGGGGTTATCGATCTGTCGCTCGATCATCGATGCCCATGGCGGGCGTTTGTGGGCGAGTGCCAATTTGCCGCGCGGGGCCGTTGTTCAATTTACCTTGCCAGCGGCTTCGAGTGCGCCCGCGCAGTAGCACCTGAGCTTGGTATTTTTCCTGAATTTAGCGCTTGACCCTGACACTAGCGTCAGGGTTTTAGAGTGCCTTGGTGGAGGGCATCATGCGAATTGGACAACTGGCAAAGCGGACTGGTGTGAGCCATCGGGCCTTGCGTCACTATGAAGCGCAGGCGCTGATTGAGTCGACCCGGCAGGAAAATGGTTACCGTGAATATGGTCATGCGACCGTAGAGGGGGTGTTGTGGGTTCGCGAGCTAATCGACTGTGGCTTCAGCACGCGGCAAATACATGGGCTGCTGGCTTACCTTGAGGACAGTGAGCCTGGTTCAGAGCATTTCCGTCAGTGCCTGCAGCAACACATGGAGAAGCTGGGCGCCCTGGATAGCCTGATTGCACAGCTATCCGAGCGTCGCCAGCGCCTGTTCGAACGCCTTCGAGTTTACACCGATCCAGATGCCCCCACGCACACCGATGAGCAAGCCAATGATGGGCTTGATCTCGAATACCAAGGTATTAACGGAGTCAGTGATGGGCAAGTTGAACAACAAAGTAGCAGTGATTACCGGCGGCGGTAGCGGCATTGGTTTGGCCATCGCCCAGAGGTTTGTCGAGGAAGGCGCCAGGGTGGTGATTTCCGGGCGCAGCGAATCGGTACTCAATGACGCCGTGGCGCTCATGGGGTCGCAGGCCCCGGCAGTGTGTGCGGACGTCAGCTCTGCCGATGATATTGAGCGTCTCTACCAGCAAGTTGGCCAGTTGCATGGCCGCATCGATATCGTGGTGGCCAATGCAGGTGTCATCCATCCGGCCCCTTTTGAGAGCGTGACCCTGGAGCAATTCGATAGCCAGTTCGATATCAATGTCCGCGGGCTGTTTCTGACCACGCAAAAAGCCTTGCCACTGCTGAACGACGGCGGCTCCATTGTATTGGTGTCCTCCATCGCGCATTTCAAGGCGATTGATGGCCATTGCGTGTATGCGGCGGCCAAAGCTGCAGTGCGCTCCTTTGCCCGTAGTTGGGCCCATGACTTGAAACACCGGGGTATCCGGGTCAACTGCCTGAGCCCGGGACCGGTCAAGACCCCGATCATCGGCAAGATGGGGATCGCGCCAGAGAACCTTGAGGCTTTCGAGAATAGTGTTGCAGCGATGATCCCGCTGGGACGCCTGGGACGGCCCGAGGAATTGGCTGCTGCTGCGTTGTTTCTGGCTAGCTCCGAGAGCAGTTTCGTCACCGGTATTGATCTTTGTGCGGACGGTGGCCTGGGCCAGATCTAGCCAGCAGATGAGCGCCCACCGAATCGGGGGCGCTGTAGCCAGGCCTAGCTACGGGCGCAGGCTGTTTCCGCGTTGACCAGGTCCCCCCTTGTCTGCCAGGCGTGTGCTTGGTAGACGCTAAACTGCAGGTTGCCATTATGCTCGCTAACATCGACCCTTCCACTGGCCTTCTGCGGGTCATTGCTGCCGACAAGCAACTGCCCTGAGGTCTGGTCGAATGTGATGGTGCTGGTACTTGAGTTTGCCCGTTTGCTGACGCAATCGAGGTAGGCGAAACGATTCATGTCTTGCAGGGTATTGCGCCGTTCCCAACTGAGCCGGGTATCGGCGTTCTGTGCGCAACCTGCCAAGCTTGCCAGTGCTGCCAGCACCAGAGCTGCGGCGCTGCGTGTGATCTGGAGTTTTGCCACAGCGTTTGACATTGTCATTTTAGCTGTCCTCTTAGCCTGTTTACTGACGGAGGGCATTGCTGCCTTGGGACAGATTCTTTAACAGGGCGCAGATGCAGGCCAGTCGATATGATCAATAGTCTTTATTGGTAAAAATACTCATGACTTGGCATCGATCAGGCGCTACTGCCCCTTTATTTTCAAGGCCAAGTCGGCTCACTGACCAGGATGAGGTTCAACGGGAAGTCTGACCACACAGGTTTCTTGCCGTGCGTAGGGTGCATGGTTGTTGCTAGGCTGAATACGCCGTCGAATCGCTAGGCCGTAAGGCAGGGATCAAGCGCTGAAATCAAACACAGCAAGTGGGCTGGGCAATGCAGGTAGGCATTGATTTGCGCGCTGTGGTTTTGGCCGTTGATGCACCAACTGCAGAAGTGTTCGCAGTTATTGGTAAGCAGTTTGTATTGGTTCTCGCCGACTCTCGACCGGGCGCGATTGACGACTTGGTCATTGGAAAATCTACGCGGCTCTTCGAGTCGCCAGACGGGTTTCCCATGGGCAAAGCGTTGCATGTTGGTGATCTCAATCGGGCCTGCTTTGAACGAGCTGCCAAATCCTGAGTAGTGGGCAATGGTGCCGTTGCCCAGGTAGATACCATGATGCATATAAAAACGACGCGGGCTGATCAGGTGTGCGCCTGGAGACAGGCTGTCCATATCCGGGCCGATGCTGACAACATTGAACTGCAGCCTGGCTAGATCTTCTGTCGAGTGAGCCTTGGGCATGATCCGGTTGAGCTGGCTGGCAACGCTGGCAGTGCTCAGTCTCAGGCAGACCAGCATTTTCGAGCGAAGCTCTGTCATGGTGTCCAGCACATCAGCGCTTAGCTTACCCACGATGAAATCCTCCACAACCCCTGGCGATTAATCTATCGCCGGGGCTGTGGGTTTTCATTTGCACTCGGGCTTAGTTCAGCTCATTCATCAATATGCGGTTTTTATACCTTGGTATCGAGTCAGTTGTACCTCTCCGGACTCCAGGTGCTGGCGAACCTTATTGAGCTTACAAGCCCAGGTCGGAGAGACCTGGGTGGTCATCCGGACGACGGCCCAGCGGCCAGCGAAATTTTCTGTCGGATTCCTTGATGGGCAGGTCATTGATACATGCAAACCGATGTGCCATGAGGCCGTTTTCAGCAAACTCCCAGTTCTCATTGCCATAGGAGCGGAACCAGTTGCCGGAGTCATCATGCCACTCGTAGGCATAACGCACGGCGATTCGGTTATCGGTAAATGCCCACAGTTCCTTGATCAAGCGGTAGTCCAGCTCCTTGCTCCATTTGCGCTGCAGAAAGGCTTCCGCTTCGGCGCGGCTGTTGGCAAATTCAGCACGGTTTCGCCACTTGGTATCCGGGGTGTAGGCGAGTGCGACCTTAGCCGCATCGCGGCTGTTCCAACCGTCTTCTGCAAGTCGCACTTTGAGGATGGCTGTTTCCCGGGTGAAGGGAGGAACTGGCTGGCGAATTTCTGAGGTGGACATGACGATTGCTCCTGTTCGGTTGGCGGGTTGTGACGCGTTGCTTAAAGGTCAAGAACCAAGGGCAAAGTCCCTTCTGCTGCTTGTGCAGGTATGGCGCAGCAGATCAGCACAGTATTGTCATCTGGCAATTGCGCGGGTGGATTGGGGTAATGCACCCGGCCGCTGATCAAGCGCGTGCTGCAGGTGCCGCAAGAGCCACCACGACAACTGAACTCAGGGCTGAGCCCCCGGCTTTCCGCCAACTCCAACAGACTGCCGCTATCTGGCTTCCAGCGTGCCTGGGTGGCAGAGGATGAAAAATAGACAGGGACCGGCGTGCTTGCAGCAGGCGGTTGCTCCAGCACCGATGATTGTTCTACTTCAAACCGGCGAAGGGCCGAGGGGCCGAAGGCTTCGGCGTGAATGCGCCGGTCTGGAATATTGATGCCACGCAGAGCGTCGTAAATATCCTGGATAAAACCTGCCGGGCCGCACAGATAAAAATCATAGTCATCCAGCGGTAATCGAGCCTTGATCTGAGCAAATCCGAGACGGCCGGCCACTTGGTAGTGCTGGTCCAGCACCGTGTCTGGGCCGGGGTTACTCAATGCCCGGTGGATATGCAGTCGTCCGGCAGAGCGTTGTTGCAGGTCTTTGAGTTCCGCCTGAAACGGCAGGTCCTCAAGGCCTCTGGCGCTTTGGAATAGATGAACGGGACGCTCGGTTTGCTGCAGTTGATTTTGCACAACCAGCTCTCTGGCCATGGAAATCAGTGGTGTGATGCCCACTCCCGCCCCAATCAGGACCACTGGCCTTGCTGTCCCGTCACAGAGGGTAAAGTTGCCCAGCGGCGTGCGGACTTCGAGCAGGTCGCCAACCTTCACTTGGTGGTGAAGAAATTGCGATGCTTTGCCTTGCAGCTTGACACTAATGCGGACGTGTCCGTCTGAGGGTGCGCTGGACAGGCTATAGGTACGTACGAGCGCATCCTGGCCTGCCCCGGGGATGCGCATCGGCAAGTGCTGGCCAGGGGAGAAGGCAACCTGTGCGCCGTCCAGCGGTTCAAGGTACAGCGAGCGAATGTCTTTGCTCTCTTGGTGGACTCCCGTCACTCGCCATTGATGCCACTGTCGGCGCAGTTCGTTCTGGCGCACGCGCTCGTCAGCCTGCTCCCAGGTTCCAGTCATCAGGCTGGTCGGGGCATAGTCATCAAATGTCCAGCGAATCGACAAGGCCTTGGGGCGCAGGACGACTCGCTCTGCATCAAAGGTCCAGATCCGCTCGGCGCCCTCGAATGCCTTGATTGTCGGACTGTCGAGTATCAGTTCTGCCCGCCCGGTAAGTTGCAGCATGTCCCCGTTTGTGAAGTCGACGAACAACAGCCCGGCCAATCCGTTGGCCTGCAAGTTGCCAAGGGTATTGAAGTGCAGGTTCCCAGCGTAGTCAGGAATGCTCAGTCGGTTGCCTTCGACCTTGACGAAACCGGCGCGCCCGCCGCGGTGGGATACGTCAACTGAACAGCTGTGGTCTTCATGGGTAAAGTAGCTGGCAATGAAAAAGGTGTCGGCATCGCGAATCATTTTGCTGGTTTGTTCGTCCAGCACCGAGGCGTCGAGCCGTGGGCCCTTTCCCGGTGGATCGGGTAAGCGTGTATAGGACCTTTGCTGAATATACTTGGGGCAGTTGCCGAAGGAGTGCTCGACCGCAACTTCAAGCCGATTTGCCGTAGCCTGCTGGATAATCCCATTGACGCGGTTGCGCCGCCGAGTGTGCAGTTCGATACCCAGCATGCCTATGGGCTGTCCTGCCTGCATTCCGGCGGTGGCTGGGTCCTGGCTGTCGGGCTGTACAGCCAGGGCCAGGTGTTCCGGGTCAGGTGAGCTGACGAAACCTTCGGGTCCTTCCAGAAAGGTAGCCCAAGGCCGCATTTCTGTGTCCAGGCTGCCAACCACCATAAAGGGCAATTGCTGGAAGAACTCGCGGTGTTGGTCGGGCATATAGGGACGAATGACCTTTTGTCCAACCGCCTCCATTCGATCAGAGGCGTTGAACAGGTCTTGGAGTATTTTCTCACCGGCATGCCAAGGTGATCGACGGTGCTTGGGAAGGTGTTCCATGCGGAGCACTCCTTGAATTGGCGGCCTTAACAGCAGCCTGATCCGGACTTAGCTTGCTTGTAGACCTACAGCGGTGCGTTGCATCGGCACGAATCCGGGAAGCGCTTCAATGCGCGCAAGCCAAGCCCGCACATTTGGGTAGGCCTCAAGAGAGACGTTGCCCTCCGGGGCATGGGCTATGTAGCTGTAATTGGCTACATCGGCAATGGTGGGCTGGTCGCCGACCAGGAACGAGCGCTCGTTTAGTTCGTTGTCCATCAGCTTAAGCAAGGCGTGGGAGCGGCCGATGACTTCATCCGCATTGAATGACGCGCCGAATACCGTAATCAACCGCGCGGCGGCAGGGCCAAACGCAACTTGACCTGCGGCCACCGAAAGCCAGCGCTGGATATGTGCGGCCGTCAGCGGGTCTTCGATTTTCCAGTTACCGCTACCGTATTTTTGCGCGAGATAGACCAGTATCGAGTTGGAGTCACTGATAACAGTGCCTTTGTCGTCAATAACCGGAACCTGGCCGAAGGGGTTGATGGCCAGGAACTCGGCTTTTTTGTGCGCGCCGTTGGCAAGGTCGACAAAGACCAAGTCGGTGGGTAGTTGTAGCAGGGAGAGCAGTAGCTCAACGCGATGGGAGTGGCCGGACAAAGGGTGGCGATAGAGCTTTATGGCATCAGTGGGCATGATTTTGACTCCTCAGTTGATTTGGGGAAATCAGCGCTAAGGCAAACCCAATAGGAGGTTAATGCGCTGGTTGGGGATACTGCGCCCAGGCTTGGCTGAGCAGAAGCCCCGTCACAGACAATGCATAATTTCGTTTTTTGAAAGAGTCAGCTTGATTCAAGAAGCGCCGGATGGGCACGCAGCAGCGGCGTTGCGAAATCGATAAAGGTGCGCACGCGTGCGTCGGCACGTCGGCCATTGCGATAGAGTAGTTGTGCGGGTACGGCTGGACTGGAGAAGTCTGTCAGAACCGGTATTAATAATCCGTTGCGTACTTCATCGTGGACCTCGTAGCTCATGCAGCGAACCAGCCCGAGCCCGAGGCTCGCCGCGCGAATGGCCGCGCGCTGGTTCGTGCATCTGAGCCCCGGTGCGAGCTTTGCCTGCCGGTAGGAACCCGCGTTGCAAAAGCGCCATTCGGATTCGCAACCTTGGGCCGTCGTGACAATCGTCCGGTGGCTCTTGAGGTCGACAGGCGTTTGTGGCTTTCCCCATTTTGCGAGGTAGCCGGGCGCGCCACAGATGATTGGCTTTACCTTGCCAATCGGCATGGCGAAGCTAGAAGAGTCCGGCAGTTGGCTTACGACCAGGGCGATATCGATACCTTCCTCAAGGAGTTTGGGTACAGCTTCACGGGTTAGGGTAAGCAGTCGCACATCGGCAAAGGCTTCCAGGTAGGCCAGGGCAATCGGCATGAATATTTGCGACGCCATCAGCAGTGGCAATGCGACAGTCAACTGTCCGGACGGGCGTGCGTGCAGACCCACAGCAGAGTGCTCGGCCGCAACAGTCTGGCGCAATATATGTCGACAGCTGTGGGCGAACTCTTTGCCTGTCGGGCTCAGGGTGACACCCCGGGGGCCACGGAGCAGCAGGGTATTATTCAGACGTGTTTCCAAGGCGCTGATCGTTCGCATGACAGTGGCGCATGACACTTGCAGGTGCCGCGCAGCGCCAGCCAGACTGCCAGTCATCGCCACGGCATCGAATGTCTGGATCTCTCGATAACGGCCCATTTACAGGTCCCGCGTCGCTGGTTGCAGACTCGGGTCGGCAAGAAACTGGCGTGTGCAATAGTCGACGAAGGTTCGTACCTTGGCGGGTAGTCGGCCACTGTCTTGATAAACAATATGTACCGGCAAGGCAGTTTTTTCGAACTCTTGAAGGACAATTTCCAGCTCGCCCCTGGTCACCCATTCGGCAACTTGGTAAGAAAGCACCCGCGTCAGGCCTCCCCCCATGCGCGCGGCATTGATCGCCGCTTGATTAGAACTGACCACCAGGCGGGCCTTGGGGTGTAAGGTCAAGTCACTTTTCCCGGTCTTGAAGTGCCAGGCGGTCAGCAGATTGCTAGCCGAGGACATGACAATCGGCATGCTTAGCACGTCCTTGGGCAATGTTGGCCTGCCCACCCGGTCTAGAAAATCAGGCGCGGCGCAGACGACGGGACGGATTTGGCCGACCTTCACCGCCCGGAGGCTGGTGTCCGGTAATTGACCGATGCGGATGGCGACATCTATGCCTTCCTCAACCATGTTTACCAGACGATCAACCAACAGGGCGTTGATGGTGACCTGAGGATGTTGCTCCAGATAGGCGTTGACCAGCGGGATCAGATACAGTTCGCCGAACATTACAGATGCGGTCACGGCCAAGTCGCCTCGCGCCCGGTTACTGCTGCCTGCTGCCAGTTCTTCCGCTTCGTCAAGTTCGAGCAGGATGCGTTTGCAATCATCGACATAGCGCCGCCCAGCTTCGGTCAGGCGCAGGCTGCGTGTACTCCGCGCCAATAACAGCGTGCCCAGGCGGCTTTCAAGCCCGGCAATCACACGCGTGACACTCGTTGGCGACATAGCCATCAGCTTGGCCCCACCGGCGAGGCTTTCTGCCTCAGCCACGGCCAGCAGCACCTTCATCTCTTGAAACCTGTCCACAATCACCGCCAACTATAAATTAGGTTAAGTCCTTCATAGCCCAGTCCTTGCCGGCAGGACTGGTATCACTCGCCATAAGGAGGCGGCTCTGCAGCACGGTTGGTCATAAAGCTCGCCTTGGTATTCAAGCAGAGCCTAACAAGAATGCCCGTTGCAAACAGAGTGTTGGCAAGTACCAGGACAGTCTGCTGGTTTTGATGACGCCATCGGCCAGCAAGATGGTCGTGCAAGTTGCACGGTCATTAAAAGTCATCATGCACAATGCAAGCCGTTGCTTGATCGTGCTGGCTTGCTAACTAGTTGATTAGTCTTGCGATTCATAGCTCGTATAAACATGGCATGTGCCTTGCTCCTGCACAGGTGCAAGTGGCATGACTAAGTGTCGCACCTCATGAAGTGTTAGTTGGCTGCATTAGCGTGCGCTTTATATGAGAGATGGACGATGAAAACAATAAACGAACAACTTGCGTTACCGGATTCAATCGCCTTGAGTATGACTCAACTTTCACCCCGTGCAGTTTCATGGGGGGCGATATTGGCGGGTGCTGCTGGCGCGGCGGCGCTGTCGCTGTTATTGCTGGTTCTGGGTACGGGATTGGGGTTTTCGTTTGTCTCGCCCTGGGCCAACGATGGCGCCAGCATCAAGACTCTTGGCGTCTCGACTATCGCCTGGATCACCTTCACCCAGCTGGTAGCCGCCGGTTTGGGCGGCTACCTGGCAGGGCGGCTCAGGGCCAAGTGGACTGATGTCCATGCCGACGAAGTCTATTTCCGCGACACGGCACATGGTTTTCTTGCATGGTCCATTGCGACACTTGCGACTGCGTTGCTGCTGAGCTCTGTGCTGGGCGGCATCGCCAGTGGCGGGGCGAAGGTGGGCGCCTCGTTTGCCCAAGGCGTTGCTTCCTCTGCGGCGAAGGCCGGCGCAGCTGTGACCAACACTGATAATGCAGGCGCTGGCATGAGGTACGCATTGGACAGCCTGTTTCGCCGCACTGTAAATGCGCCTGCCAATGCGCAAAGTGGATTGGCCCCGGCCCAGGAACGACCTGCACCTATTGCCGAAGTCACGCGCATTTTCATGAATGCGATACACACAGGTTCACTGCCAGCCGAGGATACGCAATACCTGGGTCAACTAGTTGCCAGGCGCACAGGGCTCAATCAACCAGAGGCCGAACAGCGAGTCACTGCAACCTTTACCCGAATCAAGAGCGCTGTGGACGAAGCCCAGACCCAGGCACGCCAAACCGCTGATCAAGCGCGTAAGACATCCGCCTATGCAGCGATTTGGTTGTTTATTTCATTGTTGGTTGGCGCTTTCGTTGCGAGTTTTTCCGCCACATTGGGTGGTCGTCAACGCGACGCCTGATCCTGAACATTGATACCCGGAGGTTGTTATGCGTTCTATATTGCTGTTTTTTCTCGGTGTACCAATTCCGATTATTATCTTGCTGGCGATATTTGTCTTTTAACTAAACCAAGTAGGGGTTGGGCAGGGCTGTCGTTATTAAATGCCCCTGTTTGTATAACAGGGGCAGAAGTTGAACTGGCCTTGATAAATATTCCCGGCTCGCTTGTCGGTCGTGACATGACCTTTGAATATTCAACTACTCATGGCGAACGTTTGGATTATAAAAGCCTTGGTGTTAGGCCCGTCGCCTCGCCCCAGGCTGCGCTTTAGCCATCATGCTGTTAAGTCAATCCTGAACTCATAGTCGTTTACTTTTGCCCTGTGCCTATGGTTAATTCCTGCGCTGGTTTAGGTGGGAGTATGAACAGGATGAAGCTTCATCAACTCAGGGCGCTGGTGGCAATTCACCAGTCTGGAAGTATCCAGGAAGCGTCCAAGGTCATGCATATCACTCAACCTGCCCTGAGTCGCTCAATCAAGGAGTTGGAGCGAGAGCTGGGATTCAACCTGTTGCAACGTTCCTACAAGGGGATGTCGCTGACCGAAGAAGGGCGGCGGATTATCCGCCATGCCAATCTGGTGGTGGAAAGCATTCGACGGCTACAGGTCGATGCCGCACATATTCAAGATGCAACGGTCGGGCACATTGCAATCGGGGTGACGTCCCTGACGGCCATGCTCGAAGGCCTGGATGAAGCCATTTTGACGATGCGCCGCAAGTTCCCGCGCTTGACCATCAGCATTACCGACCTGCGCCCCAACCAGATTCTGCAGCGTCTGCGCGATGGCTCGCTGGATTTTGCCATCACCTCCCAGCAACCATTAACTCGCCTGAACCTGGACTGGGAAGCGCTGGGCAGCATCAAAGGCCTGGTGGTTTGCCATAAAAGCAATCTGCATAAGTTCTCGCGCTCCCTGCGCTCCTTGCAGTATGCAAACTGGATTAGCCTGGATGAATTGGACGAGCCTGCATCGCAGTTTCACCAGTTGTTTGAGGTCAATGATATACGCCGCCCGCAGAGCGCCATCGAGTGCACCTCAATCATGCTGGCGCTGAGACTGGTCAAGCATGATGAAGCGCTGATGACGATCAGCGAACTGGCCATTCGGGATTTCAAACGTTATCCACAGGGTGAAGAGTTGGCCCATGTGGACATCCAGGAGTTGGTGCCGGATTACCCAGTCAATCTGGTGTGCATCGACCGCCATAGCCTCACTGCGCCCGCAGAAGAGCTATTCCATGAGTTGAAGGCCCGCTTGTTCGCCAATCCCCAAGGCTGACTGACAGAGGCAACTGCTGTTCTTTTGGCTGAATCGGCTTCCGGACCCTGAACATTTTGTGAAGAGCTGATTGTTAATTTGTTCATGCTATGCCGAACAGTTAATTGAATTTTGCCTGGCACTTGTCAGCTGGGTTTATATGACTCATTAACGGCTGTGTAGCGTGGAGGATGGAAACCGATTCCGCGGCGCAAGCCTGTCGAGCGCTGGGCCAACTTGGGGCGCGGGCCTTGCCTTGTGCGTAATATGCGCCGCAATGCAGCAAGCTAGAGCCTTTTTGCCCGAGCAAGTTAACTAAAAGCTAATCCCTGGCCGAATGTGCATGTGTATTGTTTTTCCGTTTACCAGATAGTGATTTCACAACAACTACGGTGATGGAGATAGGCACTTATGCAAGCGCAAACACTATCAGTCACGGGTGTCGACAGTCCGGCTGCACCGGCACGCCAGCGCGAGAGAAAAGCGGTGATTGCGTGTTCGCTCGGTAACGCGCTGGAGATGTACGACTTCACGATCTACAGCTTCTTTGCGGTATTAATCGGCAAGCACTTCTTCCCGTCCGAGTCGGCAGTGGCCTCGCTATTGTTGTCGCTTACGACATTTGGCGTGGGGTTCCTGATGCGCCCGGTCGGTGCGGTGTTGATTGGCCGGTTTGCCGATCGCAAAGGGCGCAAGTCGGCCTTGAGCCTGACTATCGGCCTGATGACCCTGGGCACTGCGCTGATCGCTTTTGCGCCGACCTATCAACAGATCGGGCTTTTCGCCACAGTGATGCTGGTCTGCGGGCGCTTGATTCAGGGCATATCGGCGGGGGGTGAAATCGGCACTGCGTCCGTGTTCCTGATGGAGTCCGCCCACACTTCCCGGCGTTGCCACATGGTCAGTTGGCAAGCGGCCAGCCAAGGCTATGCTGCTTTGCTCGGTGCAGGGTTCGGTTTTACCCTGAGCCAAGTATTGGATACTTCGGCGCTCGAAAGCTGGGGCTGGCGCATTCCTTTCATCTTTGGCTTGTTGATCGGCCCGGTCGGCTGGTACATCCGCACCCGCCTGCCTGAAACCCATGATGATCAGGCCCCGGCCCCAGCAGCTGACGGCTTTGCAGCCTTGTGGCAGCGCATAGCCTTGGGTATCGGGCTGATGGCCAGCGCCACAATCGGCATGTACTTGTTCGTGTTCTACATGCCGACCTACTTGATCACTGCATTGAATTATCCGCAGAGCAGTGCCATGGCCATCGGCTGCCTGGCAGGCGGTTGCATGGCGATTATCACGCCGTTGGCCGGGCGCTTCGCCGATCGCTATCAACTGCGTAAATCACTGCTGGGCTGGACGGTTGCGCTGCCGGTGGTGCTGGTGATCCCGGCTTTCTATGTGCTGGGCCATACCACCCAACTCTATGTGGCCATGCTGGTGGTCGCCGCTTTGGTATTACCTAGCTGTGTGGGTGCCGGCGCATTTTTCTCGCTGATCATGGAAGGGTTTTCCAAGGAGAACCGAGCCCTTGGAACCTCGGTCAGCTATAGCTTTGGGGTGACGTTGTTCGGTGGTTTTTCACCGCTGATTGCAGCATCCCTGACGGCTGCTTTCGACAGCCCAATGGCTCCGGCGTTCTACCTGGTGGCCGGTGGTGTCGTCAGTTTGATTTGCCTTAAATACTACCCAGAACATAAAGGACGTGAGTAATGAATATGCATGCCCTGCACAAGACGTCTGCAACGCCAGACACTGCATCTTTCATCGATATCCGCCGCCAGATCCACGCAGCCCCTGAGCTAGGAGGCGATACGCCTCACACCGCTGCGCTGGTTGCCGAAATGCTTGAGAGCTGGGGTTACGAGGTACATCGTAATATCGGGGGGCATGGCCTGGTTGGCGTTTTGCGTAATGGAGATGGCAGTCGCACCCTGGGCATTCGGGGTGACATGGATGCGCTGCCCATGGATGAGAAAAACCAGTTCGCGCACGCAAGCCGTGTGCCCGGGCGTATGCATGCCTGTGGCCATGACGGGCATACCACTATCCTGCTTGCCGCCGCCGCTCAGCTCGCGGCCACGCGTCAGTTCAATGGGACGCTCAACCTGATCTTCCAGCCCGATGAAGAAGGCCTTGCAGGCGCCAAGGCCATGATCGACGATGGATTGTTTGAGCGATTCCCCTGCGATGCGGTATTTGCCTTGCACAATATGCCCGGTATTCCTGTGGGAACTTGCGTGGTGCAGGCCGGGCCAACCATGGCGTCCTCCGAACGGGTCAAGATCAACATCACCGGCAAGGGCGGTCATGGTGCCATGCCGGAATTGACCATCGATCCCGTGCCTGTCCTGGCCAGCCTGATCAACGCCATCCAGACCATCAAGTCGCGGGTGTTGGCAGTGGAGGAATATGCGGTGATCAGCATCGGTTCAGTGCAGGCAGGCACGGTCTATAACATCATTCCCGATGAAGTCTCGATGCTGATCAGCGTGCGTACCGATACCAGTGAAACCCAGCAGAAAATCAATAATCGCCTGACTGAAATCGTCAAAGGCCATGAGCAGACCTTTGGCGTAAAGATTGACCTGAGCATGGTGCAACTGGCGCCAGCGCTGGTCAATCATGAGCGGGAAACCGAAATCCTGCGCCAGAGCCTCAGCCCGCTTTTCGCTGAAGGGCAGTTGCTATCGAAGATGCCGAAGAAAGTCATGGGCACCGAAGACTTTGCCTACATGCTGGAAGAGCGTCCAGGCTGTTATTTCATGCTGGGCAACGGCACCGGCGAGTTTCATGGCTGTTCGGTGCACAACCCGCATTACGACTTTAACGACGAACTGATCGAACTGGGCGCACAGTGCTGGGTCAAGTTAGCCGAGCATTATCTGGCGTAGCTGTTTGGACGCCTGGAGTTTGGGTTGTCTAGCGTCCCACATTGGCTGAAATCGCCACGGCGGCTGCCGCCGTGCGCGTTTCCACGCCGAGTTTGACGTAGACGTGTTCCAGGTGTTTGTTCACCGTGCGCGGCGATAGGCCAAGGATGTCGCCGATGTCGCGGTTGGTCTTGCCGCAGGCGACCCAACTGAGTACCTCGACTTCGCGCTCGGTCAGGGAAAATCGCGCAGACAGGGTTTCGTAAGCCGTCTCATTGCTCAGGCTGATATCCCGTGGGGCAGCGGCCTCCCGGGCAGACTTGAGGATCTGCGCAGTGCGCAGGTGTGAGGCGACACGGGCGATCACCTGTTCGGGGTGAATAGGTTTGGTGACGTAGTCGATGCCGCCTGCAGCAAAACCCTCTATTACGTGCTCGCTGTCGGTCAGTGCAGTCATGAACAGCACCGGAATATCTGCCGTCTGCGCCTCGGCTTTTATCCGCCTGCAGGTTTCAAAGCCATCAAGGCCGGGCATCATGGCATCTAGCAGGATCAGGTCCGGGCGTCGGCGCTGGATACGTGACAGAGCGCTGAGACCGTCGAGCGCCACCAGCACCATATAGCCCGCATCATCCAGTGCATCGGAAAGCAGGGCCAGGTTATCCGGGGTGTCGTCCACAATCAGGATTACCCCGCGTGTGGCGGCCAGATGTTCATGGGGTGATGTCAGCGCGTTCATGGTCGGCCTCCTTGAGTTGGCGGGTGAGTTCGTCGAGCCGAAAGTTTTTCACCAGCAGCCGCAAGGGCGCGGTGAAGCCGATGAACTCGGGTGACTGACGATCAATATCATCGAGTTTTTCCTGTAGGCCACGCACATAGCCGAGCGCTGCCAGCTCATGCAGTGCCTCCAGGTCGCTGGCTGTCGGCAAGCGTGACGGTTTGGTTTTGGGTGCAAGCGGACTGCTGGCGCGATGAAGCCACTGCAGGTCCAGTTGCTTCTGGATGCGCTCCAGTAGCTGCGGTGTATGCACCGGCTTGGCCAGGTAATCGTTGCAGGCACTGGTTACACTGCGCTCTCGATCATCGGCAAATGCGTTGGCGGACAGTACGATGATTGGCGCCTGCGACAGCGCATTGCGGCGGATCAGGCGGTTGGTTTCCCAGCCATCCATCTGCGGCATCGACAGGTCCATGAAAATCAGGTCCGGATGCAGCAGTGCGACTTGGCGAATCGCTTCGTGACCGCTGCCAGCCTGGGCGATGTGGAAGCCCAGCGGTTCGAGCATGCCAGCCAGCACGCGGCGATGCTCGATATGGTCATCGACCACCAGAATCAGTCGGCGCGGGCCTTGATAGCCGATGATGTCGTGCTCCACATGCACCACCGCCTGGGGCACGCGAACTTCGGAAAGAAACAGGCGGACCTGAAAGCTGGTGCCTCGGTCGAGTTCGCTGCGCACTGACAATTCACCGCCCATCAACGATGTGAGCATGCGGGTAATGGTCAGGCCAAGTCCTACGCCGTTGTCTTGGCGCATCAAGTCACCACGTTCGAATGGCTGGAAAATCCGTTCGATCTGTTCGGGGGCAATGCCGATGCCGGTGTCGATAATCTCGAAATTTGCCGTCTCGCGCAGGTAGCTGACGCGCAGGCAGACTTCGCCGCTGTCGGTGAAACGCACGGCGTTACCCAGCAGGTTGATCAGTATCTGCCGCACCCGCTTCTCATCACCACGTACGACGCTTGGCATGCGTCCTGTGGTGTGCAGGCGAAAGCGCAGGCCCTTTTCCTCGGCTTGGGGGGTAAACATGCGTTCAAGTTGATGAATGAATTCAGGAAAAGGGATTTCCGAAAGCTCAAGGTTGAGCTTGCCAGCCTCAATCTTGGCCACATCAAGCAAGCCATCAATCAACGACAACAGGTGCGAGCCACTGCGAAAAATGGTGCCAAGCGCATCCTTATGCTGGCTGGGCATGGCGCCATCGCGTTGCAGTATCTGGGTATAGCCGAGAATGCTGTTGAGTGGCGTGCGCAGCTCGTGGGATAAACCGGTGACATAGCGGCTCTTGGCAGCGTTGGCGGCTTCACTGGCTTCCTTGGCCTTTTGCAGCTCCTCGTCGGTACGCCGGTGTGCTTCGATTTCCTGCATTAGCAACAAGGTTTGCCGGTCTGATTCCTTTTGCGCGACATGACGACTTTCGCGGGTCAGCACCACCCACCAGGCCAGAATCGCCGCGAACAATGAAAGCGTTAGCAAGGCCTTGAGAAAAGTCTGGTACAGGGTTTCCAGCATTTGTGGCGAATGGGGTACCAGGCCATGGGAAATCTGCCCGTAGATCAGTGCCAGGGCGCCGCTCAATACCAGGACTAGAACCGTCAGCAGCCCAAGGTATTGCGCAAGCCGGCTGTGCAGGCGTGGAATCGAGCCTTTGGGCAAGAGCCAGCGGGCAAAGTCATCCATCTGTTCACTGAGGCGCGCCTGCGGTTTGCAGGCATCGGCGCAGCGTGCATCCAGCGAGCAGCACAGTGAGCAAATCGGCGTGCTGTAAGCCGGGCAGAACGCCATGTCTGGCGCCTCGAAAGCATTGTTGCACAGGCCGCATTCCGAGGTTGCCTGTGGCCCGCTAGGGTAGAGCAGTTGCGGCACGCTGGAGCGAGCGATGTAGTAGCGGCCCTGGGTGAGCCAGGCAATCAGCGGGGCAAAGATGCAGGCACTGCCCAGCGCAACCATGGGCGAGGCGGCTTGCGCCATGGCCCCAAACAGACCGGCGTAGGCCAGCCCCGACAGTAGCGAGGCAATCAGCATGGCACCGACCCCAACCGGATTGATGTCGTACAGGTGGGCGCGCTTGAACTCAATCCCCTTGGGAGAAAGCCCAAGCGGTTTGTTGATGACTAGATCAGCCACCAGGGCGCCTATCCATGCGATGGCAATATTGGCGTAGAGGCCCAGCACCTGCTGGATGGCATCGAATACGCCGAGCTCCATCAGCATCAGTGCGATGGCAACGTTGAACACCAGCCAGACGACCCGGCCAGGATGACTATGAGTGACACGCGCGAAGAAATTCGACCAAGCCAGGGAGCCGGCGTAGGCATTGGTCATGTTGATCTTGATCTGCGAAATGATGACGAACAACACCATGGCCCCAAGCGCCCACTCAGGTGAGCTGAACACGTAATTGAACGCGACCAGGTACATCTGCGTGGGTTCGGCGGCGCGTTCGATGGGGATTTCATGCTGCAGCGCGAGAAACGCGAGAAATGCGCCCGCGAGCATTTTCAGTGCGCCTGGAATGATCCAGCCGGGCCCGGCCATGATCAAGGCTGCCCACCAGCGCTTGCGGTTGGCCTTGGTTTGTTCTGGGAGAAAGCGCAGGTAGTCGACCTGCTCGCCAATCTGGGTGACCAGCGACAGCGTCACCGTGCAGGCCGCGCCGAAATACAGCAGGTTGAAGGTGCCGCCCTCGCCGACCCGGCCGCCAAAGCTGGTGAGGTCGCTGAAGGCATCCGGGTTTTTCCACATCACAAAGAGGTAAGGCACCAGCAACAACAACAGCCACAAAGGTTGAGACCACATCTGCAGGCGGTTGATCAGGGTGACGCCGTAAGCCACCAAAGGAATGACGATGATCGAACAGATGACATATGCCAACGCCAGCGGGATCTTGAAATACAGCTCCAGGGCCAGCGCCATGATTGCCGCTTCCAGGGCAAAGAACAAAAAGGTAAAGCTGGCATAGATCAGCGAGGTAATGGTCGAACCGATATAGCCAAAGCCCGCGCCACGGGTCAGCAGGTCCATGTCGACACCGTAGCGGGCGGCGTAGTAGCTGATGGGCAAGCCGGTCAGGAAAATCACCAGTGCTACCGCCAGCACCGCCCAAAGGGTATTGGTAAAGCCGTAGCTGATGGCAAGCGCTCCACCTATGGCTTCCAGCGCGAGGAAAGACACGGCACTCAGCGCCGTGTTGGCAATGCGCAGTTCCGACCATTTGCGGAATGACTTCGGGGTAAAGCGGAGCGCGTAGTCCTCCATGGTTTCGTCAGCGACCCAAGTGTTGTAGTCGCGGCGAATCTTGACGATGCGCTGGGTGCCGGTTGGTTGCACGACGCGGTTTCCTTGAGTAGCTGTGCGAAGGTTGTGCGGTCTGTACTGTTGCCAGCTGGAGCAGATGAGGGCTTGCAACAAGCATGCCCCGGGCCTGCAAGGGCCAGCCCACGCGCGCAAGCTTCTATCTGACCGCTTTCCAGGCGTGATCTTGCACCAGTGCGGGGCGTTTGCCTGTACGTCAGACGACGTATGCGCTTACGTCAAGCTGCGTATACCGCCACTGCTCCCCGAACCGCATGCTTGTTGCAACCCGACCCGGTACCCGCAAGGCGAGCCGGTGCGGCAACACCACAACGAGGAGCAAGACCATGGACTTAAGACTGACGGGTGCGAAACGAATGCTTCCCCGGCGCCTGACCCTGGGGGCTGCGGCGCTTTCATTGCTGGCCGCGAGCGTGCTCGGCCAAACCGCCATGGCGGATGACGCCAACACCACCGGCTTGGCGGTGACCGATACCACAGTAACCGTCGGCCAATTGCATTCGGCAACTGGCACCATGGCAATCTCGGAAACCGGCTCTATCCAGGCAGAGCGCCTGGCGATTGACCAGATCAACGCCTCGGGCGGTATCTTGGGCCGGCAAATCAAAGTCATCCAGGAAGACGGCGCTTCAGACTGGCCAACCTTTGCCGAGAAAGCCAAGAAACTCCTTGAAAGCGACAAGGTTGCCGCTGTCTTCGGTTGCTGGACTTCGGCATCGCGTAAAGCCGTATTGCCGATCTTCGAAAAAGACAACGGCCTGCTTTACTACCCGACCTTCTATGAAGGTTTGGAACAATCGAAGAACGTGATCTATACCGGCCAGGAAGCTACCCAGCAGATCCTTGCGAGCCTTGACTGGATCGCCAAAGAGAAAGGCGCCAAGACCTTCTATCTGCTCGGCTCCGACTACATCTGGCCGCGCACCTCGATGAAAATTGCCCGCAAGCACATTGAAAACGTGCTCGGCGGCAAGGTCGTCGGCGAAGAGTACTACCCGCTGGGCAATACCCAGTTCGGCTCGCTGACCAACAAGATCAAGCTGAAAAAACCTGATGTGGTGTTCGCCGCAGTCGTCGGTGGCTCCAACGTGGCCTTCTACAAGCAATTGAAAGCCGCAGGCATCACCTCCGACAAACAAACCCTGCTGACCATCTCGGTAACCGAGGATGAAATGCTCGGTATCGGCGGTGAAAACATGAAGGGTTTCTATTCGTCTATGAAGTACTTCCAGACCCTGGATAACCCCAACAACAAGAAATTTGTTGAGGAATTCAAAGCCAAGTACGGCAAGGATTCGGTCATCGGCGACGTGACCCAGGCGGGTTACCTTGGCCCATGGTTGTGGAAGGCGGCGGTTGAGAAAGCCGGTAGTTTCGACGTCGACAAAGTGGTCGCGGCCTCCCCGGGCATTGAGTTGACCACTGCTCCTGAAGGCTACGTGAAAGTCCATGACAACCATCACTTGTGGAGCAAGGCGCGCATCGCCGAGATCCAGGCTGACGGTACCTTCAAGGTGGTTCATGAGTCCGAGCTGATCGAGCCGAACCCATTCCCGAAAGGCTACCAGTAAGTCGCAAGCGCGGCGATGGCGGTTGGCGCCATCGCCGCCTTTGCCCGCAGCGATTGTCGGGCGAAGGTTTATCTCCCTGTTTAATTGTCTACCCGCGGGAGCCTTCCAGATGGACGTATCACTCTCCGAATTCGGCGCGATTGCCGTGATGCAAGGCTTTAACGGCCTGTCGGTATTCTGCGTACTGCTGCTCATGGCCCTGGGCTTGGCGATTATCTTCGGCCAGATGGGCGTGATCAACATGGCTCATGGCGAGTTCCTGACCGTTGGGGCCTACACCACTTACGTGATTTCATCAGTCACCTTGCAATACTTCCCGGCGCTGCAGCCGTATTATTTTTTCTTCGCCATTGTGGCTTCGTTCCTGATTGCCGGAGCGCTGGGCTGGCTGGTCGAATGGTTGATGATCAGCAAGCTTTATCACCGACCGCTGGACACCTTGCTTGCCACCTGGGGCTTGTCGCTGGTGATGCAGCAGGCGTTTCGTTCGATTTTCGGTGCGCGTGAAGTTGGCGCAGAAATGCCGGAATGGATCATGGGGTCCTGGGCGCCTTCGGCAGCTATCGATATTCCTAAGAACGGCTTGTTTGTGATGGGGCTGACGGTGCTGTTGACCGCCACCATTTTCATCATGTTGTACCGCTCGCGCTGGGGCTTGCAGGTGCGCGCGACCATGCAGAACCGGGTAATGAGCCGGGCAGTTGGCATCAACACCAAAAAAGTCGACCGCATGACTTTCGCCCTGGGTTGCGGCGTGGCTGGCGTGGCTGGCGCGGCGTTTACCACTATCGGCTCGACTGGCCCGACCGCCGGTTCGCTGTACATTGTCGACACCTTCCTCACTGTGGTTTTCGGCGGCGCAGCCAGCCTCGTCGGGACCATCGCCTCGGCGTTCACCATTGCTCAAGCACAGTCGATCATGGAGTTCTTCCTGTCCGGCTCAATGGCCAAGGTGCTGACCTTGTCTGCGGTCATCTTGATCCTGATGCTGCGCCCGCAAGGGTTGTTCTCGATCAAGGTGCGCAAGTGATGCAGATGTCGCTTTTGAAAGGCGCCAGTGCGCTGGCGCAGGAGCTTGCAGTGATCCGCAGGGTCAGTGCAGGCGTGATGCAGAGCCGTAGGAGCCGTCCATGAAAAATGCATATGAAAGCCTGCTGGGTGGCAAGCAGGGGGCCATTGGCCTGCTGGTGCTGGCCGCATTGATTCTGCTGGTGTTCCCGCTGATGCTGGACACTTTTCGCCTGAATATGGTCGGCAAATACCTGACCTACGCATTCGTGGCCGTGGGGCTGGTGGTTTGCTGGGGTTATGGCGGCATTCTAAGTCTTGGCCAGGGCATCTTCTTCGGGCTGGGTGGCTACTGCATGGCGATGTTCCTCAAGCTTGAGGCGTCAGATCCCGAGAGCACCAAGATCCAGTCAACGCCTGGTATTCCGGATTTTATGGATTGGAACCAGATCACCGAACTGCCGATGATGTGGCAACCCTTCCACAGCTTCAGCTTCACCCTGCTGGCGGTGATTGCAGTGCCGACGCTACTGGCCTTGATCATTGGCATCGCCATGTTCAAGCGGCGGGTTGGCGATGTTTACTTTTCTATCGTGACCCAGGCCATTGCCGCGATCCTGACCATTCTTATCATCGGTCAGCAAGGCCTGACGGGAGGGGTCAACGGTATCACCGACCTGAAGACCTTGCTTGGCTGGGATATTCGTCCCGACAGCTCGAAGGTCATCCTCTACTTTGTCAATGCCTTCTTGCTGCTCGGCTGCGTATTGCTGGGGCGTTTTATCCTGACTTCGAAACTCGGTCGACTGTTGATGGCCATGCGCGATAAAGAAGAGCGTGTGCGCTTCTCCGGCTATGACGTGGCCAGTTTCAAGATCTTCGTGTTCTGCGTGGCAGCGGCTTTCTCGGCGATCGGTGGGGCGATGTTTGCTCTGCAGGTTGGCTTTATGTCGCCGAGCTTTGTCGGCATAGTGCCGTCGATCGAGATGGTCATCTTCGCCGCTGTTGGAGGACGCATGTCGTTGCTGGGGGCGGTGTACGGAACCTTGCTGGTGAGCTTCGGCAAGACCTACTTCTCCGAAAGCTTCCCCGAACTGTGGCTGTACCTGATGGGCGGGCTGTTTATCGTCGTGGTCATGTATTTCCCCAACGGCATTGCCGGCTTGTGGGAAAGCCATGGGCGTCGATGGCTTTCCCGGTCGTCGCTGGGCAACAAGCTATTTGGTCGCCCAGAACCCAAGGTGCGGATGGCAAGTAAGGCCGCTGCAGTGCAACCCGTTCGTGAACTGGAGACCACGCCATGAATAGCCCAGCAGGATTTCAGGCTGCCAAGCCGGTACTGGCCGTTGAGGGGTTGACAGTATCTTTTGATGGTTTCAAGGCGGTCAACGACCTGAACCTCTATGTCGATCGCAACGAGGTGCATGTGGTGATCGGGCCGAACGGCGCTGGTAAAACCACGGTGCTTGACTTGATCTGCGGCAAAACCAAGTCAACCGCTGGCAGCATTGAGTTTGATGGTCGCGAACTGACCAAAATGCGCGAGTACGACATCGTTCGCGCCGGGGTCGGGCGCAAGTTTCAGAATCCGTCGATCTACGAAAACCTGACGGTGTTCGAGAACCTGGAGATGTCATATCCCAAGGGCCGCAATGTCTTCAGCGCGCTGTTCTTCAAGCGCACCGCGCAAGTGGTCGCACGGGTCGAGGAGGGCGCCGCTGAAATCTTCCTCAGTGACTTTCTCTCGATAAGCAGGCCGACCTGCTCTCTCACGGCCAAAAGCAGTGGTTGGAGATCGGCATTTTGCTAATGCAGGCCCCCGCGCTGCTGATGCTCGACGAGCCGGTTGCCGGAATGAGCGTCAGCGAGCGGGTGCAGACCGCACAACTGCTCAATCGCATCAGCCAAGGGCGCTCGGTGCTGGTGATCGAGCATGACATGGAGTTCGTCAAAAGCATCGCTAACCGCGTCACTGTGCTGCACCAGGGCAAGGTACTGGCCGAGGGCAGCATGGAAGCGGTGCAGAGCAATCCGAAAGTAATCGAGGTGTACCTCGGCCATTGAGTGCCGGACCAAATTATCGACCAAGACAATCGAGCATCGGCTGGCCACGCCTTGCGTTGGACAGTTGAGCGTTACAGGGGATAGCCATGTTCACAATCAGTAACCTGGTGTCTGGTTACGGCCAGAGCCAAATCCTTCATGAACTTAGTCTGGACGTGGCGAAGAAGGAAATTGTTGCCGTCATGGGGCGTAATGGCATGGGCAAGACCACATTGTTCAAGAGCCTGATGGGCGTGCTGCCGCAGTGGGGCGGGCAGATCAGTATCGACGGCCAGGATGTGTCCAGGCTGGAAACCCATCAGCGAGTCGAGCGAGGCATTGCCTATGTGCCGCAGGGGCGGATGATCTTCTCGCACATGACCGTCCTGGAGAACATCCAGACCGGTCTGCCAGCCTCGGCCAAGGGCAAGGTGCCCGACGACCTTTATGCACTGTTCCCGGTGCTGCACGAGATGCGTTCGCGCAAGGGTGGCAATCTTTCAGGAGGGCAGCAGCAACAGCTCGCAATTGCCCGCGCGCTGGCAACAAATCCCAAGGTACTGTTGCTCGATGAACCGACAGAAGGCATTCAGCCATCGATCATCAAGGACATCGCCCACAAGCTCAAGGAGATTCGCAATTTGCGTGACCTGACCATAGTGGTGTCCGAGCAAGTGCTGTCGTTCACCCTGGAAGTTGCCGATCGGTTCCTGGTGATAGAAAAGGGCAAGTTTGTGATCGAGGAAACCCGCGACAAGGTCGACGAGGCAACCATCAGCCGGTATTTGTCGGTTTAACCACTGAACTCCACGGTCGATCGTCGTGCCGGCACAGCTATGTTGTGCCGGCTTTTCTGCGTGGCCTGGTTTTGCCCTTGAAGCCCGGCGCAGTGCGGGTTTTGCCCATACGTCATTCAGCGTATTTCGTCATTTTCGTCGACGTTTAAGACTAGCTCCGTGTCAGGCGTTTTAGCGCTAAACCCTATCAATGGTCCCAGGAGTTCTGTCATGACCGAAACACTCATCAAGGTCGACCCCAACCAGCCAGCCACCGAGAACGAGCAAATTCATAACCGCTGGCATCCGGATATCCCAATGGCCTGCTGGGTTAAACCGGGCGACGATTTCATCCTGGAAACCTATGACTGGACTGCGGGCGCGATCAAGAATAATGACGATGCCAGCGACGTGCGTGATGTTGACTTGTCCACCGTGCATTACCTGTCGGGGCCGGTCGGCGTGCACGGTGCCGAACCCGGTGATTTGCTGGTGGTCGATTTGCTCGACATTGGCGCCAAGGCTGAGTCCATGTGGGGCTTCAATGGCTTCTTCTCCAAGAACAATGGCGGCGGCTTTCTTACCGACCACTTCCCAATGGCGCAGAAAGCCATCTGGGATTTCAAAGGCATGTTCACCAGCTCGCGACATATCCCGGGTGTGAACTTCGCGGGCTTGATTCACCCTGGCCTGATCGGTTGCTTGCCGGACCACAAGATGTTGGCCGACTGGAACAAGCGCGAGCAGGAGTTGATT
This sequence comes from Pseudomonas sp. S9, assembly GCF_000222125.1. NCBI lineage: Bacteria > Pseudomonadati > Pseudomonadota > Gammaproteobacteria > Pseudomonadales > Pseudomonadaceae > Pseudomonas > Pseudomonas sp. S9. The sequence goes on from NZ_AFFX01000003.1 coordinate 70,562, forward strand.
GATACCGACCCGCACCGCGTACCGGCGCTGGCCAACCCGCCAATGGCGCCCACTGCGCATATGGGCAAGATGAAAGGCGAGGCGCGTGACCTGGCCGCGCTGACCGGTGCGCGCACTGTGCCGCCGCGCGAACATGGTGGTAACTGCGATATCAAGGACCTGTCCCGTGGCTCCAAGATATTCTTTCCGGTTTATGTCGATGGCGCTGGTTTGTCGGTCGGCGATCTGCATTTCAGTCAAGGCGATGGTGAAATTACCTTTTGCGGTGCCATCGAAATGGCCGGCTGGGTGCACATGAAGGTCGAGCTGATCAAGGGTGGCATGGCCAAGTACGGCATCAAGAACCCGGTGTTCAAGCCAAGCCCGGTTGTGCCGAACTACAACAACTACCTGATTTTCGAAGGCATCTCGGTTGATGAGGAAGGCAAGCAGCACTACCTCGACGTCAACATCGCCTACAAGCAGGCGTGCTTGAATGCCATTAACTACCTGACCAAGTTCGGTTATTCACCTGCGCAAGGTTATGCGCTGCTTGGTTCGGCGCCGGTGCAGGGGCATATCAGTGGGATTGTCGATGTACCAAACGCCTGCGCCACCCTGTGGCTGCCGACAGAAATCTTCGACTTCGATATCAACCCGAACGCCAACGGCCCGACCAAGTTCCTTGACGGCAGCATCGATCTGCCAATTGCGCCGGATCTTTAAACCATCGATCAACAAGCCGGTGTCGACCCGGCAAACGAGTTCTCCCCCCTGGCAGGTCTGGCGCTTTGGACGGCGGCCAGGCTTGTCAGGGAGGTGAACACTGAGTATTCAGGAGTCGTGCATGCCAATTTATGAATATGACTGCGTCGGTTGCGGCGATTTCACCATGTTGCGACCCATGGCCGAGCGTGATCAACCCTGTGATTGCCCATACTGCGGAGCCATAAGCAAACGGGTGATTCTCAGTGCGCCAAGCCTGGCAACCATGCCCGGCACTCAGCGTCGCGCCATTGCGGCCAATGAACGCAGCGCCAACGCCCCGCAAACCCTTGATGAATACAAGCAAAGCCGCAAGCACCCAAAGGGCTGTGGTTGCTGCACGCCGAACAAGCCACTGGCGCCAACCAAGGCCAACCCCCATGCCATGAAAGGCAAGCCTGCGGGGCGGCCCTGGATGATCAGCCATTGAATTTCAGCCAGTAAAGGCGTTCAAGCGCCACCGCGAAAGCAAGACAATCCCCAGGCCGTGAGCTTAAAAGGCAAGTGGTAATGCTGCTGGGGATCGTCCAGCCCGAAGCGATAGACCAGCACATCCAGAAAAGGCACCTGCGGTAGCTGGATGCCCTGCGCCCGGTAGAAATCCGCTACGTCCAGACAGACCTCGTACTGGCCTGGCTCGAACATTTCGCTGTGATCCGCCAGCTCAGCGAACAGGCCATTGGCAGCGATCTGGCCTGCGCAGATCAGTTCCCGGTTCCCGTCTTTTAGACGCTCGACGCTTACGGTCAATCCTTCGGCGACCTTGCCCGTTGCGACATCAACCACATGGATGGAGATGCCAGCATTCATTGCCAAAATCCCTGGTGTGGCTTGGCCGCTTCTTCTTCCAGCATCGGCCCCAATACCTCAACCTGGCGCTGGCCGCGGGCAAAGACTTCACGGCACGGCAAGGAGAAAGTCGGGTTTTCCGGATGGTCGCCGGTCAGGCTCAGTAATGCGTGCTCGGAAAGGGCATATACCACTCGGCCGATACCTGTCCAATAGATGGCGCCGGAACACATGCAGCAGGGCTCGGCGCTGGTGTACAACGTACATTTGGCCAATTCATCAGGGCTCAGCAGCCTGGCCGCCATGGCCGCTGCAGCCAGCTCTGCATGTTGGGTCGGGTCGCCTTCAGGCGGCATCGAATTGTTACCGGCTCGGGCAATGACATTGCCATGCTGGTCTGCGACCAGAGCCGCGAAAGGATGACGACCACGCTGCTTGGATTCTTCGGAAAGCTGGATCGATTGACTCAGCAGGTCCAGGTCGAGCGTGGAAACATTGGGGTTGGTCGAGCTAGTCATAGCGATTCCTGTCGTGATGGTTGGGGCTTCCTCTTGGCCAGGTGCAAGAGGAAGCTGGGCTTACTTGCTTGGCTCGGGTTGGGGATCGAGTACTGCTTCGTGCTCACTGTGCGGATTGCCGTTGAGCAATAGATTGAGAACAATCGCGGTGATTGCACCCAGGAAAATGCCGCTTTCCAAAATCAGTTTCAGGGTGCCACCGGCATGTTCGAACAAGGCTGGGAATGACATCGGCAGCACGCCAACACTCACGGATACCGCCACGATAATTGCGTTGCGCGTGCCCTCGAACTTGACCCGCGAAAGCTCCTGGATGCCGGCTACCGTGGTCATGCCGAACATCACGATGGCACAGCCGCCCAGCACTGGAGTCGGTACTGCGGCGATCAGTGCGCCGAGCTTGGGGAACAGGCCCATGAGCACCATGATTGCGCCCGCCGCCGCGACCACGAAGCGACTCTTGACGTTGGACAGGGCGATCAAACCGGTATTTTGGGTAAAGGCGTTGTAGGGAAAACTATTGAACAGGCCGCCAAGCATGGTTGATAGGCCGTCGGCGCGAAAGGCGTTGGCCAAGGTCCGCTGAGTGGTCGGTTTGCCGGTCAGCTTGCCGATGGCCAGGCAGTTGCCGGTGGTTTCAGCCATGATCACCAGCATTGCCAAGGTCATGATCAGAATCGGCATCAGCGAGAATTCTGGCGCGCCGAAAGCCATGGGTGGACTCAGCTCGAACCAGGCCGCCTCGCCCACGCGGTTAAAGTTGGTCATACCGAAAGCCGCTGCAACCAGGCTGCCCAGAATCAGGCCGATCAACACGCTCAGGTTGCCGACGAACCCGGAAAACTTGGCGTACACAACCAGGGTAATGGCGACCGTCACCAAGCCAAGCAACAGGTTGGCAGGCGCGCCAAAGTCCTCGGCAGCAGGGTTGCCACCGCCCAGCCAGATGGCGGCGGCCGGCATCAGCGAGATGCCAATGATGGTAATCAGGCTGCCAATCACCACCGGCGGGAATAAACGCAGCAGGCGGCTGAAGATTGGAGCAAGAAAAATGGTGATCGCCCCAGCCGCGATAACTGCGCCGAATATCTGGCTGAGGCCGAACTCCTTGCCAATCATGATCATAGGGGCCAGCGCAATAAATGAGCAGCCTTGGATCAGCGGCAGGCGGGCGCCAAATTTCCAGAAGCCGATTGTCTGGATCAGGGTCGCCACGCCTGAGGTCAGCAAGTTGGCGTTGATCAGCAATATTACTTGGGCCGAGGTCAGCCCCAATGCGCTACCCAAAATCAGTGGAACGGCCACAGCCCCGGCATACATCACCAGGACATGCTGCAAACCAAAGGTGAACAATTGGCGGATGGGCAGAACCTCATCGACCGGATGGACTCGTGTGGCTTTCATTAGCGTGTCTCCTGAAGAGGGCAGCTTTATTTTTATAAGGGCCGGGCACGCTATCGGTTCTTCGACCAATTAGTGACTCTGTGCTGGCGAAGTTGATCTTCCCCGCTTGATCTCGATGGAACAAATGAATAACCATCGTTATTACCGATGGGTTAGTTGGACGATGCCATGCGTTTTTCACTGGATCAGCTACAGGTTTTCAGTCTCGTCGTGCAAGCGGGTTCATTCTCTGCGGCTGCGCGTAAAATGGGGCGTACCCAGTCAACCGTGAGTGCTGCAATAGCCAATCTGGAAACCGATCTGGGCGTCGCCTTGTTTGATCGTTCAAGTCGAATTCCGACCTTGACTCCCGCTGGCCAGAAAATGCTGTTGCAAGCTGAGGCCGTGATCGAGCGTTGCCTGGCGCTGGAAAGCCACGCCGACGGCCTGGCCGAGGATGTGGAACCCTGCCTGACGCTGGCCATTGAAGTGCCTTACACCACGGTGATGCCGGTTCTTGTTGAGTTCGAGCAACAGTTTCCTTCGGTCGACCTGATTGTCCGTCATCCTGTGGATGGCGATGTCCGCCAGATATTGCTCAAGGGTGATGCCGCCCTTGGCGTGGCATTTTCGCAACCTGACTATCCCCGTGATCTTGAGTTTATGCAGCTGGGCAAATTGATCATGGTGCATGTCACTCATAGGAATCACCCGCTGGCCCGGCACAAGCAAGTCAGCTTTGCCGAGTTGCATGCCCATCGTCGGCTGGCATTCAGTGCCCACGCCGACAAACTACCAAGTACGGAATACCTGCGTTCCACGCAAATGTGGCAGGCCGAAAGCTACATGGCGGTGATGGAAATGGTGCGCGCCGGATTAGGGTGGGCCACCTTGCCGCGCCAGCTTATCCTGCGTGAATTGAACAATGGTGAATTGGTCGAGTTACAACTGGCTGCATACCCGCACACCGACTGGTTGGTAGGTGTCGATCTGGTATGGCCGCGCCAGCTACGCCGAGGCAAGGCCGAGCGCTGGCTTAAACAGCGTTTGATGCAGAGCAAGGTGTTTGAACTGGATCGCAACGGCCAGTCAACCACGCTGTAGAGCATCCGTGGTTGCTGGGCGATTGCCAGGCCCTGCAATCGACTAACCACTGAACTTTAGCCTGCGGCCATTCTCAGAATCTCATACACCCACTGGCTTTTTAGCATCATGCTGGCCCAGGTGTTTGCCTCATCCATCAGGCCGCGATGCATGCGAAAGCTTCAAGGCGCAAGGAGATTCAGGCATGAGTAACCCCCACAAACAGGCAATCATTTATCGAATGGTCATGGATGAGCACCTGTGTCCGTTCGGGCTAAAAGCCCTTGACCTACTCAATAGAGAAGGATTCGAAGTCGAAGACAACTGGCTTCGTACGCGGCAAGCAACCGATGCATTTATGGATAAACACGGGGTCGAGACCACCCCGCAGATCTTTATCAACGGTGAGCGTATTGGCGGTTTCGATGCCTTGAGAAGACAGCTGGGCAAACCGGTTAGCGATCCGGACGAGGTGACTTACCAACCAGTTATCGCCGTATTCGTCACGGCTGCGCTCATGGCTTTGGCCGCCAGCTGGCTGGCCTTTGCTAGCCTGTTCAAGCTCCAGGCTGTGGAGTGGTTCGTGGCATTCAGCATGTGCATGCTGGCTTCACTCAAGCTACGCGACCTTGAGAGCTTTACCACCATGTTTCTGGGCTATGACTTGCTGGCGCAGCGGGTGGTTCGGTATGCCTATGCGTATCCCTTTGCAGAGCTGATTGCAGGTGTGCTGATGATCAGCGGCTCGCTGGTTTGGCTGTCTGCTCCCTTGGCACTCTTTATCGGCACTATCGGCGCCTATTCCGTGTTCAAGGCGGGTTTTTTTGAAAAGCGCGAGCTCAAGTGTGCCTGTGTCGGTGGTGACAGCAATGTCCCGCTGGGGTTTATATCCCTGACCGAGAACCTGATGATGGTCGGCATGGGGTCATGGATGCTGATCGCGCATTAGGCACGTCCCGCCTATGTGCCCCGTGTCTTGTGCACACCCGTGCGAAAACGTCCTGGGGAAATATCGAAAAACTCGCGGAAGCATCGGCGGAAATGAGAAATGCTGATAAACCCGCTTGCCACTGCGATATCAGCGAGCGACCTGTTGGTTTGCTGGAGCAACTGGCGAGCATGGGTTAAGCGCAGCTCAAGGTAATAGCGGGGTGGCGTAACATTGACATGGCGACAGAACAGGCGCTCAAGTTGACGTCTGGACATACTCACATGAGCGACGATTTCATCAATCGTCAGGGGCTCTTCAATATTATTGTGCATCAACTCCAGAGCCAGTTTGAGCGGTTGTGGCAAGGTCAGGTTGTTGTCTAGCGTCAGTGCCGAAATATCCAGGGTTTCTTTGGTCTTATCGCAGCTGAGTACTTCCTCTATTGCATGGACTAAGCTGTCGCCATGCTCAAGCTTGACGAATTCGAGGATCATGTCCAATGAGCTGTTAGCGCCTGCGCAGCCTATCCTGTTGCGATCCAACACAAATGAGTGTTTTGAAAGCTGAACTTTAGGGAAAAGCTCAGCCATCATGGCCCGGCCGTCAGGATGAAAGGCGCAGTCGTATCCATCCAGGAGGCCTGCCTCAGCAATAAAATACGACCCATTCCAAAGGCCGCCAAGCGTTACCCCGGCAGAATCGGCTGAGCGTAACTTGGTCCTGATACCCTGTTGTGTCTGTAATGCAACACGAAATCCACCGCAGACCAGGATGAGGCTTTGTTGACGTTCATCCAGGTCACCTAAGCTGCAATCTACTGAGATCGAGATACCAAGGTCGCTGACGACCAGGTCTTTACTCCCGACCACCAATATTTCATAAAGTGGAGCCGTACTCATCAGGTTAGCCGTGACGAGCGCATCCACCGCACCGGTAAACGCCATCATCGAGAAATGATCGAGCAACAAAAATGCAACGCGTTGTACCGCCTTCTCCCGAGCGTCATCGATCAAGCCGTTGAGGTGCAAACGGTTTTTATCTTTCAGGACGCTCTCGAACGACGATCTCATTATTTTGCTACTCAATAATTGCGGTACAGCTTGGTCGGAGCGGTATTGATGGTGCGGATAATCATATTGATCTGTACTGCCTACGAAAATAGCAGTGCAATCACTTCTGCAGTCGGTAGGTTTGAGTCGCCCTGGCGTAAAGGCGCACGCCCACCTACGCTCGCCCTCAACAGCTAATGCTATTTGTCACTGACAGGCACCTTATCCCCACTTTTCCGCTTTGTAACGGATATTTTTCGCTGCACAGAAAAAGCCAGGTGCTCGACAAATGTTGGTTTGTCGAGTTTCGGTAATAAACCCTGGTGTGGTGTTTTTGCCTAGGTGAGTCGGGCTTGGCTTGTGATCAGATGCGCGCGGAGATCCGTCACGCCGCAAAGAGCCTGTCTTGGAATCTGCGCTTTATCAACGGGCTTGTTCCCCTTGCTCGAAACCTTCCCGGGTCGACAGGGGCAATGTCGTCCTGCAGCGGTGCATGGGTAGCTAACGCCAGGGTTCAGGGCTTAAGTCCCAGTGAGAGGCATACACAGATGCGCAACCTGTACTGGACCATTAATTGAGTGGTTTTTTTGAGGTCTCAGGCAGCGCGAGGCCACCGATAAGGGCGAGCAGAGCAATAACGATTAAATAATAGGCAGGCGCCATTTGGTTGCCCGTCTCTGCAATCAGCCATGTGGCAACCAGGGGCGCCGTTCCACCGAACACCGTGTAGGCCATGTTGTATGTGAAGGCTGATGCGGTATATCTGACTTGGGTTGGAAATTGCTCGGATAAGAGAACCGCTGTGACCACGCCGCATATCACTGCCCCGATTGCAAGCAGCGAACCCCCTAGGATCAAGTAAACCAACTGCCCAGAAGCCGCCATTGCAAACGCCGGATACACCGAGCCGATAAGGCAAACACAGGCGGTCATGATCGTTTTTCTGCGCCCGACATAATCCGAGTACCGACCAACAAACGGGCACAGGCAAGCAGCAAAGATGAGGGCAGAAAATACCGCGAGCAATGCGGTGGATCGACTAGCGCCCCCCACAACTTGCATGTAAGTGCTTAAGTAGGTTGTGAACATATAGAAAGAAAGCGCGGTAGCGGAAATAAAAGCCATTAGGCAAGTAATGCTCTGCCAATGGTTTTTAAAGGTGTCTTTTAATGGTGAATGCTCTGCTACAGGCTGTGATTTTAATGCTTTAAACGCTGGGGATTCATCTAGATGCAAGCGCATGTATAAACCAATTAGGCCTAGTGGCGCTGCAATCAGGAACGGGATACGCCATCCCCACTGGCTCATGTCGGCTTCTGATACAAAAAAATTAAGGCCATAAACCAATGCTGCAGCCAAGGCGAACGCAATGAAGGTAGAGACCGGAATAAAACTCCCGTACCTGGCCTTTTGCTCCACTGGCGCATGTTCTATTACATAGGCGCATGCACCTGCATACTCACCACCCGCGGAGAAGCCTTGCGCACACCTTGCGAGTGCCAAAAACACTGGCGCATATATGCCTATGGCGGCATAGGTGGGTAATAGGCCTATCATCGCTGTTGCGCCAGCCATCATAAGAACTGTAATTGCTAAAACACGCTTTCTGCCGATCTTGTCGCCAAGGGTTCCGAAGAAAATGCCACCGAGCGGGCGTAGTGCAAAGGACACCGCAAAGACAGCAAATGTTTGCAGTAATGCTAATGCTGCGTTGCCGGCAGGAAAGAAGAGACTGGCGATAGTAACAGCGAGAAATCCATAGACCGCGAAGTCGAACCACTCGACAAAGTTCCCGATTGCAGAGGCTGCGATTACCTTCTTCAAGGTCGCGATGTCTACAAGTCGTGCGTCTGTTATCTGTTCATGGCTTGTCATGGATTACCTTTTTTTTTTTCGTTGCCAGCTTATGCAAGTCAACTTTCAAAATACCCACCCCATGGTTTGAGCCGGGGTACTCCTTTCGCCAAAAAACTACCCATACACGACGTCTAGGCTGCCGGTTTAGAGCCTGAAGAGGGCTCAGGTTAGCTGTGTCTTTCGTGCAGCATTCGTCGCCAATAGTGGTGACTGCTCACATTGGGCCGTGGAGGATGATCGGTAGGAACTAGCAAGTAATAGGCAGAGGACAGGGGCGGGGTGTAACAACAACTTACCCAGGAACAGGCCTGGACTAGGCCCTTCACTCGGTGGAAAGCCCCTTGGATTTCCAGTACATAGACCCCGCAGCGGCGAGGCAGTCGTTTTAGTCTGCGAAAGGGAAATCAGTGCGGTTTTGCAGCCAATGGCCGGGGCTTGTTGTAAGTCCCTACACGAAATACTCGATCGGACCTGGGCTGGATATGGACAAGCCTGTTACGCCTCGCGCACCAGGCTCATGCGGTTGATGACTGGTATTTTCGCAAGCAAGCGGAAAATGGGCGCTGTGGCTTTAAGCCACAGGCTGCTGGCAATGGCTGCAAATGGCGTGTAATAGCCCCAGCCCAGGGCGAGAAATGCGATTAACAGGCCGCCGATGTAATCGTCCTGGCCCCAGTGAGCTCCTGCGACCAACCGTGGCAGCATAAACAGCAGTGCCAGTCCCCAGATCAACACACGCTGCAGCAGTGTGCGGCTGAACACTGACAAGAACATTGCCCAAATGAGCAGCACCGAAGCATGGTCGCCCGGAAAGCTCTGGCTGGAGCGATCCTTGAGTTCCCAGGTTTTTTCCAGAGTCGGAAAAATGTCACTCAAATGCACTGCGCCTTCAAGCACCATGGAGGGGCTGTCATGCTGAAGGCCGGAATGGTCAAGCCATTTGGAAAACAGCGTGCGGATAATCAATAACAGGATCAGGATCGAAACAAATCCAAACATCGCTGCCCGCACCTGCGCAGCCTTGAGCACCCAGTCTCCCTTGATCAGCAGCGCCAGCAGGATCAAGCCGACCAACACATCGAAAGGCCGCAGGCTGGCGACCGTCCAGATATGAAGCCACACCACATTGTGTTCAAGCGGACGATTAAGAAGATGAAAAAACCAGGTATCAAACTGGTTGAACAGTGCCTGGCCGGTCGGCCAGACCCAGACGCCAAGAAGCCCTAAGGCTATAAGGTTGCACAGCAACAGCCTGCGGATACTCCACTTGGCGTGAAAGAGGGTGTTATTGGCCATAAAAGCTCCAGGTTACATGCGGTTGCGCCACTTCCTTGGGGCGCGTAGCGGGGCTTTATAACGTCTTGAAACAACTTTGTCATCAGCGCTGGCAGGCTTTTGGGACCGGTTTTGCGCCATCGCAAGCGGAAGCAGAACAGGCTTGGCATTCTGCTGGCAGGGGCATTTGGCGCGAAAGTGAAGGGGTGCGGCGGGCTGTGCAATTGTGCGGGCTGGGTGCAGTGATGAAGTACTGGGATTGATCCTACGACAGGAGCCGAGCGCTCTGACAGGCAAGATGGTGCAGCCCGCTATCGGCTCGCTTAAACCCATGGCAAACACAATTGCAGTGGGGGTAGTCCACTCCCTGATTGCATAAACACCCTTGGAGTTTTCGTCGATGGTCCTGAGTAGTATCGAGCAAGCAGCAGGTATTCTGAATATCTGCCGCACAACTGCGTATCGCTTAGCAACGCAGAGGAGGCTTCCTTGTGTGCGTAGCTTTGGGCCGCTCCGTATGCACGCAGAGAAGTTGCTGGAAATGATCGAAGCCGAGGCTCTCTTCTGAGGCCGATTCGGAACAGGAAACTCGGTTGGAGGCAAACTTTTAAAAATGCCTCTAAGTACTGTTCTGAAAGGTTTTAAGCTGATTTTCCTGTTTGCAGTGTATAACTCATATCGGCATCTAAGGATGGTCATCCTAGGCACAAAAAACTAAATATGAGATGTCGGCTCCATTAGATCACTACATCACCCAATCATAGAGGCGAAATCTAACGGTGATGAAAGTACTAGGGGCGGGATGCTTGAATAGTCAGTCAGGACTGCATCGCTTGATTCCAGTATCTAGTCCTGAATTTCAGGACCGGACACTAGGAATCAGAGGGCGTTACCAGCTTAGCGATAGACTGCCGAGCAAAGTCCGCTCATCGCCCCAATAACAGCGGCCCGCATTGTTGCAACCGGCTACATATTCCTGATCAAACAGATTCTTGGCATTTAGATCAATTGACCAGTTTTTGTCGAACTTATAACCGATGGCTGCATCAACCAGCGTCACGTCGCCGCTATCCAAGGTGCCGTAAAGAGTGTCTGGAGTGTAGGCAAACGTACTATCGTAATGGCGTACACCGCCACCCAATCGCAAGCCTCGTAGGGCCCCATCGATGAACCGGTAGTTAGCCCAGATCGACGCCTGATTACGAGGCACTCCGGTCATTTGTTTGTCTTCAAGCAAGGAGCCCGGTGCGTCTTTGGTGACGCGTGCGTCGGTATAGGTATAAGCCGCTGTGATATTCAAGTTGGCGTTGATGTCGCTGTTTACCTCCAACTCGATCCCTTTTGAACGGCTTTCGCCAACTTGGCGGTAATCGTTGATGGCCGCTTCGAAGTAGACGTCGTTTTCTTTACGGAGATCGTACACAGCGGCGGTGAATGTTGTATCCCAGCCTCTAGGTTCATACTTTACGCCGACTTCATACTGCTCGCTGGTAATCGGATCAAGTACGCCACTAGCACTGGACGTCTGTTGTACCGGTACAAACGCTGTGGGGTAGCTGACATAAGGCGACAAGCCATTCTCAAACTGATACATCAGACCGGTTTGCCAGGTGACGTCGTGGTCGGTGTAGTCCAGGTCAGAGGCTGCGTTGCTGACTGGGCTGGTGGGGGCAAATTTGTTGCGGTACTGACTGTCCACCGATTCGTAGCGACCGCCGAGTAAGAAAATCCAGTTTTCATACTGACTCTGCGCTTGGCTGTAGATCCCACTCATTTGTTGGTCGAGTTGCGCGTTCTGGATGGTGAATGGAGTGGTTGGCTCGCTGGTCCATATCGGATCGTAAATATCGATCGTTGGGCCGAAACCGGCGTCCCAATCCTGATTGAATGAAGTGCGGTCAAAACTCGCTCCTACCAGCACGGTGTGCTTTACGGCACCTGTACTGATTTTTCCTTCCAACTGATTGTCCAGCGAGTAGGTGATGGACTTGTTGTGGCGGTCGTAAGCCGTCATGCCCAGCGTTGTGCCGTAACCACCGTCGTTGAGGTTGGTCGGCCAGGTTTCATTCCGTTGGATTTGCGACTGCATATAGCGTGAGTTCTGCCGGAACTGCCAGTCATCATTGAAGATGTGAGTGAACTCGTATCCGGCAGTCCAGACTTCACGATCAAAATCGTTCCAATCCGGGTTACCAAGGAAGGTGTCCTTGTCCAGCTTGCCATTGGGGTTGTTGCGCAACGTTCCAGCAGCAGGTAGGCCTAGCTCAAGATTAGTCCGGTCTTTTTGATAGGTAGCAAGCAATGTCAGGGTGTTGAAATCATTAAAGTTCAGCGTCAGGGACGGGGCGATATAGATGCGATCGTCCTGTACATGATTGGTTTGGGTATCGGATTTACGCCCTACCATAACCATGCGGCCCAGTACATTACCGCTTTCGTCCAGCGGACCAGATATATCAAAATTCAGCTGGCGACGATTATTCGTACCATAATTCAGTTGCACTTCACCTTGGGATGCGGCGGTAGGGCGTTTGCTCACCAAATTGACCAGACCACCGGGTGCATTCTCACCATAGAGAATTGAGCTTGGGCCGCGGAATACTTCTACCCGCTCCAAGCCGTAAGGTTCGCTGGTGGTGTCATAGCGATTACCCTGTACACGCAGACCATCGCGCAGCAGGCCATAACCATAGTCAGTTGCATTGAAACCACGAATAAAGAACAGGTCACCGGCCAAACCATCACCGGCGGCAAATGGCGGGGCAAAGATTCCCGGAACATAACCCAATACATCCGTTAAGGACTGCGACTTCTGATCTTCGATACGCTGTCGGGTGACTACTGATACTGAGCGTGGCGTCTCGGAAAGTGGCGTGCTGGTTTTGCTGGCGGTCAGGCTTTTCTCTGCCTTGTAGCCGAAGTCAGGGCCTTGTGGTCGATCCAACTCACCGGTCACGGTCTGTTCTGGTAGCGTCACTGGATCAACGTTCGCAAATAAAGGGCCGTGGAAAGTGGCGGTCATTACTACCGCCAAGTACTTAAGTTGAAACCGTCCCGCGCCCCGTCTGATTGTCGTCATCTTGCTCCCTCCCCAAAATCCTGAAATCCGCCAAGTAGCTGTTTCACAAAGTGTTCGGCAGCTTAATAAATGCAAGTGATAAAATAAACAATAACTATTCGTATTTGTTGATTTGAGTGGTTGCTACCCATTGATTTGCGTCGATCTCGAAAACTAATTGATGGAGAATCGGGTTTGTTGAGGTCTTGTGGTCAACTAATGCCGGACCCGATTCTAGGTTTTTCTTCGGCTTTTGAAGGGGGTAGTCCAGCATAGGCCGGGGATGCCTACCGGAGCGGGGTAGTCCGACATTCCGAGCGCCAATTTGGATGGGCACATTTGGGACACATGAAAAACAAAAGGGCCTAGGTTTTCACCTAAGCCCTTGTCTTATATGGCGCACCAGGCGGGATTCGAACCCACGACCCCTGCCTTCGGAGGGCAGTACTCTATCCAGCTGAGCTACTGGTGCGTTGCGGGCGCAATGATACGCATCTAGTTCGCGGGCGTCCATGGGCATGGTTTGTTCGTGATTCTGCACAAAATATGAACGGCTGGCAGTCACTCGTCTATCGAAAGAATAAATAACGGCTTAAATCGTTAATTTTTTCGAACAGACTATTGCCCTTTACCCCTTACGACCCTAGGATTCGTTTGAGATTTCAAACACACGCCCTGAAACTGATCGGAACTCGACAGCCCCCTGCTGCTCGAAACCCTTACAGGCCAGGTTGATGCTTGATCCGCGCGGCCATTCGACCGACATATTTTCATATTGGGCACACGCCTAGGCTCCCATAACAACCTCCCGGTTTTAGCGCCGGTATTCAGGAGACTGCCATGCAATTGCAAGACACTCAGCTATTTCGTCAGCAGGCTTATATCGATGGTGCCTGGTTGGACGCCGACAGCGGCCAGACTATCAAGGTGACCAACCCCGCGACCGGCGAGACCTTGGGTACTGTGCCAAAGATGGGCGCAGCAGAAACGCGTCGTGCGATCGAAGCGGCTGACCGTGCGCTGCCGGCCTGGCGTGCACTGACTGCCAAGGAACGCGCAAACAAGCTGCGCCGCTGGTTTGAGCTGCTGATCGAAAACCAGGACGACCTGGGTCGCCTGATGACGCTGGAGCAGGGCAAGCCGCTGGCGGAAGCCAAGGGTGAGATTGCTTATGCAGCTTCGTTTATCGAGTGGTTCGCAGAAGAAGCCAAGCGTGTATATGGCGATGTGATTCCTGGCCATCAGCCTGACAAGCGCCTGATTGTGATCAAGCAGCCAATTGGCGTGACTGCGGCAATTACCCCGTGGAACTTCCCTGCTGCGATGATCACCCGTAAAGCCGGTCCAGCATTGGCGGCAGGCTGCACAATGGTGATCAAGCCTGCGTCGCAGACTCCATTCTCGGCCCTGGCCTTGGTGGAGTTGGCCGAGCGCGCGGGTATCCCTAAAGGGGTGCTGAGCGTGGTCACCGGCAGTGCTGGCGATATCGGTGGCGAGCTGACCAGCAACCCAATCGTGCGCAAGTTGTCGTTCACCGGTTCGACCGAAATTGGTCGTCAACTGATGGCTGAGTGCGCCAAGGACATCAAGAAGGTGTCGCTGGAGCTGGGCGGTAACGCGCCGTTTATCGTATTTGATGACGCTGATCTCGACGCTGCAGTCGAAGGTGCGATTGTTTCCAAGTACCGCAACAACGGCAAGACCTGTGTCTGCGCCAACCGTTTGTATGTTCAGGACAGCGTCTACGATGCCTTCGCCGACAAGCTCAAGGCTGCCGTTGCCAAGCTCAATATTGGTGATGGTTTGAGCGAAGGCACCACAACTGGCCCGTTGATTGACGATAAAGCCGTGGCCAAGGTGCAAGAGCACATCGAAGATGCCGTCGGCAAAGGCGCCAAGGTGTTGACTGGCGGCAAGCCCCACAGCAAGGGCGGTACTTTCTTTGAGCCAACCATTCTGGTTGACGTGCCACTTAACGCTGCCGTCGCCAAAGAGGAAACATTTGGCCCGTTGGCGCCACTGTTCCGCTTTAAAGATGAAGCTGAAGTGATTGCCATGTCCAATGACACCGAGTTCGGCCTGGCTTCGTACTTCTATGCCCGTGATATGAGCCGTGTGTTCCGTGTGGCCGAGGCCCTGGAGTACGGCATGGTCGGCGTCAACACCGGCTTGATCTCGAACGAAGTTGCGCCGTTTGGTGGCATCAAGGCCTCTGGCCTGGGCCGTGAAGGTTCCAAGTACGGTATTGAGGACTATCTGGAAATCAAGTACCTGTGCCTGAGCGTATAAATCCTTAATGCCTGGTGATGGCTGAGGAACCAACTGGCAAGAGCCAGCCCGGTTTTTTGGCCATTGCCCTTAGTTTTAAGTAACCCTGTGACTGGGGAGGACGCGGCAGTCGATCATCGTATGCTGCTGCGTTTGTCACCGGTCGCGCAGTCCTTGAACCACGCCGCACGATGAGCGGTGAATGAGGAAGACATGAGCAAGACTAACGAATCATTGATGCAACGCCGCACCGCCGCTGTTCCACGTGGCGTTGGCCAGATCCATCCGATTTTCGCTGCAAAAGCGGAAAATGCGACGGTAACCGATGTTGAAGGCCGTGAGTTTATCGACTTCGCGGGCGGTATTGCGGTGCTCAACACTGGCCATCTGCATCCCAAAATCGTTGCGGCTGTTCAAGAGCAACTGACCAAGCTTTCCCACACTTGCTTCCAGGTATTGGTTTACGAGCCATACGTTGAGGTGTGCGAGAAGATCAATGCTAAGGTGCCAGGTGATTTCGACAAGAAAACCCTGCTGTTTACCACCGGTTCCGAAGCCGTTGAGAACGCGGTGAAGATTGCGCGCGCCGCAACCGGTCGTGCGGGCGTTATTGCTTTCACTGGCGGTTACCACGGTCGCACAATGATGACCCTGGGCCTGACCGGCAAGGTCGTACCTTATTCGGCAGGCATGGGCCTGATGCCGGGTGGTGTATTCCGTGCGCAGTATCCTTGCGAGCTCCATGGTGTCAGCACCGATGATGCAATCGCCAGTATCGAGCGCATCTTCAAGAACGACGCCGAGCCGAAAGACATCGCGGCAATCATCATCGAACCTGTCCAGGGTGAAGGTGGTTTCTACGTTGCACCGAAGGATTTCATGAAGCGTCTGCGCGCCCTGTGCGACCAGCACGGCATTCTGCTGATCGCCGACGAAGTCCAGACTGGCGCTGGCCGTACCGGTACTTTCTTCGCCATGGAACAGATGGGCGTTGTGCCTGACCTGACCACGTTCGCCAAGTCGATCGCCGGCGGTTTTCCGTTGGCGGGTGTGTGCGGCAAGGCTGAATACATGGACGCTATTGCTCCTGGCGGTTTGGGCGGCACTTATGCCGGTAGCCCGATTGCTTGCGCGGCGGCTCTTGCTGTCATGGACGTGTTTGAAGAAGAAAACCTGCTTGATCGCAGCAAGGCTGTTGGCGAGCGTCTGGTGACTGGTCTCAAGGCCATCCAGGCCAAGCACAACTCCATCGGCGATGTGCGTGCGCTGGGCTCGATGATTGCCGTTGAGTTGTTCGAAGGCGGCGATCACCACAAGCCAGCAGCAGCGCTGGTTGGCCAAGTGGTGGCAAAGGCTCGCGACAAGGGTCTGATCCCGCTGTCGTGCGGTACTTACGGAAACGTGTTGCGCGTGCTGGTGCCGCTGACTGCGGAAGATGCATTGCTGGACAAGGGCCTGGCGATTATCGCTGAGTGCTTTGACGAGCTGGCGTAAGCCATAGTGCAAAAAAGCCCGCTTTGGCGAAATGCCGAAGCGGGCTTTTTTGCACCTGTAGGAAGGGCAACGCTTTATCCGTCTGTAGTTGTATTGGTTCAAGCTCCGCTTGCGGGTCGAACGGGTGGGCAAGTTTCGCGTTGTCACACCCTGCCGTTCAACGGCTGATAAAGGTTTTCGCAAACACCAGCGTACCCACACCCCATGCCGCGTTGACCAGGAAACCGATCAGGAAACGGCCTGGCAACTGGGCCATATCGAAGCCCATGCCCTTTAGCGGGAAAACCACCAGCAGGGCGACTAGAGTTAAAGCGATGCCGCCAAACAGCAAGCCTTTAATCCAGGGCTGCGGTTTTTGTGCATCCCAACGCAATACACTCAGCATCACTATCGCCCAAACCCCGCCCCAGAATGAGGCTGAGATCAACGCCGGCACCCCAAACGGCAGAGTGGCGCTCATATTGAACGGTGCAAAGGGTACGATGCCAATGCCGTGTAATATGCCCAGAACGGGTTGATGGAAGAAAGGTACTGCAAGAAAACCGGCGAGAAAGAACAAGGCAATACGCGTCATGCGAAGCTCCCAGGATAGCTTTATTAACCAGCGCGGACTTTGTACAAACTTTGTATAACAATACCGCAAGTTTTTGCTGGGCGCTGGCTGTAACAAAGGTTGGGCAAATAGCTCTATAAATCATACTTTTCATAGGAGCCCACTGTGCACGCGATGTTACCGCTGCTCGATCGCTTGGCATTTCCCGCGCTGAATCGCGGCGAGCTTGAGGCTTTGCAGGTCAATCTAACCTATGTGTGCAATCAACGTTGCCTGCATTGCCATGTCAACGCGGGGCCTACGCGTAAAGAATCAATGACCGATGAAAGCCTTGCGCTGCTGCATCAGGTGATTGATGCTCATCCTGTGCATACGCTTGATTTGACCGGTGGTGCACCTGAAATGCACCCGCGTTTCCGTGAAATCGTCATGCATGCACGGCGCGAAGGCTTGCGGGTCATTGATCGTTGCAACCTGACTATCCTGAGCGAGCCCGGTTATGAGGATCTGGCTCAGTTTCTTGCCGAGCACCAGGTTGAAATCAGCGCATCACTGCCCTGTTATTCCCGTGACAATGTGGACAAGCAGCGTGGTGATGGTGTTTTCGATGCCAGCATCATCGGCCTGCAAAAACTCAATGCGCTGGGCTACGGTAAAGAGGGTAGCGGCCTGGTCCTGAACCTGGTGTACAACCCGCAAGGCGCCAGTCTGCCACCGCCCCAGCAAGCCCTGGAAACTGACTATAAGCGCCACTTGCTGGAAGACTTTGGCATCGTCTTCAATCACTTGCTGACCATCACCAACCAGCCGATTGCGCGCTTTGGCAGCACGCTGGTGAGCAAGGGCCAGTTCAATAGCTATATGCAGCTACTGCGTGACAGTTACCGTGCCGAGAACGTGGCGGGCTTGATGTGCCGTTCGTTGATCAGTGTCGACTGGCAAGGCTATCTGTACGACTGCGACTTCAACCAGATGCTCGACTTGCCCCTGGAGCTGCAAAGCCACGTAATCAGCCGCCAGCGTCCGCACTTGAGTGATCTGCTCAATGCGACACTGGCTGGCAATCCCATAGTTACCCGTGACCATTGCTTCGCTTGCACGGCTGGACAAGGTTCCAGTTGCGGCGGTGCGCTTAATTCCTGAGGAAGTAGCCTATGCAACCCAACAGTGCTCTTGGCCTGTTTTTTTGGGGATTTCTGGTGCTGTACGGGGTGTTGATGGTGATGTTGTCGCCACGCGCCGTCACCATCGGTGGGTTTTTCCATGGTGAAGACAACCAGGGGCGTAGCGCTGCGCCATGGCTGCTGACCTCCAGTATTTTCATTAGCTGGATCTTCGCCAAGTCGGTAACCAATGCGGCCAACCTTGGCGTTAGCTACGGCTTGATTGGTGGCTTGGCCTACGCCACCTATTGGCTGGCGATCCCATTGACCGGCTTTGTGATCTACCGGTTGCGGCGCAAGTTTGCGGCAACCGGGCTGGTCAGCTTTCTGAGTTCAAATTACGGGCGCGGCGCGGCATTGGCCTTTACCGCGGCGATCCTGATTCGCCTGTTTAACGAGGTCTGGAGTAATACTGCAGTGGTCGGCGGTTATTACGGTGATTCGGGCAGCACCGGGTTTATCACGGCCGCCTTGCTGTTTACTGCGGTGACACTGGCCTACAGCCTGCGCGGTGGCTTGCGCAGTTCGATCCTGACCGACGCGGCGCAAGCGGCAATCTTTGTCGTGGCCCTGGTGTGGGTGCTCGGGCTGGTATTGCCACGGCACTCAGCCGCCGAATTGACCAGCACCAGCCATTGGGCTTTCAGTGGTGGCGTGGATCTACTGCTGGTCGCGGGCTTGCAGGTGTTCAGCTATGGCTTTCATGATCCGGTGTTGACCGATCGTGGCTTTATCAGCGAAGAGAAAACCATGCGTCGTGCCTTTGTGATTGCGGGCGTACTGGGGTTTTTCGCAATTCTCGCCTTCAGCCTGATTGGGGTCCATGCGCAGCTCACGGGGTTGGCCGCATCAGGTAACGTGCCGGCTGACCTTGCCAAATCCATGGGCGTCGCAGCCTTGATGGTCATGACGGTGGTAATGTTCTCGGCTGCCGGTTCCACTTTGGATTCAACCTTTTCCAGTCTGGCCAAGTTGGCGGGCCGTGAATTGCCCAATCTGGCCGGGCGTGACCTGGGTCAGAAGGCAATTGGCGTGGGCATGGCGGTGATGGTGGTGTTTGCCCTGCTCGGTAACCTGCCAATGCTGGCGGGCACTGACATTCTCAAAGCCACGACTATCAGCGGCACCATGGTGATTGGCCTGGCACCGGTATTTGTTCTCCACGGCATCGTCAGGCCAACTCGCCTTGGGTTTCATCTGAGCTTCTGGTGCGGCTTGCTGTTGGGACTTGAATTGAGCATCGGCTGGATACCGCAAAGCTGGGCAATTGGCGACGGTAACTACGCATTGTTGCTGGGCACCAACCTCTACGGCCTTATTCTTTGCACACTGGGCTATGCAGTGCCGGGGCTTCTGTGCTCGGCGCCCAACGCATCATCCGCCTCTACCTAGGAGCTGAACATGAGCCAATTGATCCCGCGCCAGACTGTGCCCGAACTGAGCGTCAAGCTGATGCCGGAAGGCCAATGGACCTTGAATGCCAACACGCCGAAGAACTTCACCATGCTGGTGTTCTATCGCGGCATGCATTGCCCGCTGTGCCGCAAGTCACTGCAAGAGCTCAACGGCTTGGTTGAACGCTATGCAGCGTTGGGTGTCGAGGTGATTGCATTGTCGACCGACAACCATGAACGCGCGCAGAAGACCCAGGCCACCTGGACCATCGCCAATGTGCCCTTGGGTTACGACCTGAGTATCGAGGCAGCGCGTAGCTGGGGGTTGTTCGTTTCCGAAGGCAAGCCTGGTTCGCCGGAGCCGGAAATTTTCGCCGAGCCGGGCGTGTTCCTGGTTCGCCCGGACGGTACCTTGTACATGTCTTCGGTCAACAGCATGCCGTTTGCCCGGCCGCACTTCGACGAGCTGCTCGGTGCGGTCGAGTACGTGATCAACAACAACTACCCAGCGCGCGGCGAAGCCTGATGTCACTGCGCGCGGGCCGTGACTGCCCCCTGGATTACCGCTTGCCCGCGCAAGCGTTCGCTGCGCAGCCACTGTTTGGCTGCGACACGCTTTATGTGGTCGGTGGCTTGTACGGTAATCGTCAGGCCATGGCGGCGCTGCAGCGCAGGGTCCAGTCCGAGCCAGGTGCTCGTGTCGTGCTCAATGGCGATGTGCACTGGTTCGATTGCGATCCGCAGGTATTCTTGCAGGTCGAGCAAGGCCTGAGTGCCTACACCTTGCTGCGCGGCAATGTGGAGACCGAACTCGGGCGAGCCAGTGATAGCGGTGCAGGTTGTGGTTGCGCCTACCCGATGACGGTTGATGAGCAGGTGGTCGAACGTTCGAACGCCATGCAGCAACGACTCAAGCAAACCGTTCAAGGCCTGCCTGGCGTGGCTGAGCAATTGGCCGCGCGGCCAGCAACGGCTGTGGTCGCGGTTGGCGGACGGCGCATAGCAATCAGCCATGGCGACGAGCAATCGCTGGCGGGTTGGCAGTGCTCGCGTGAGGCGCTGGATGAGCCGGCGCGGCAGCTGGAGCTTGACAAATGGCTTGAGCATAATCAGTGCGAAGTATTGGCCACCAGCCACAGTTGCGCGGCGGTTGCGTTGAACCTGGAGCATGGCACCCTGATCAACAACGGTGCCGCTGGCATGCCTAACTTCAGTGGCGGGCGCTATGGCGTCATCACGCGGATTGCGACCACGCCACATGCGGCAGCGCTGTATCGCGCCGAGCGCAAGGGTTTGTTTATCGAGGCCTTGGCCTTGAACTACGATCACCCGCAATTTCTCAATGACTTCGACCGCCAGTGGCCGTCTTCCAGTCCGGCTGCGCTGTCCTATCGTCCACGTATCCAGGGGCAGGCACTGCCAGCGGTGTCCAGCGCTCTGCTGAAAGGCTTCAGCTTGTGCCAGAGCCTATGCGCCATGGAGGCGCTTACTTAATGAACAGCCGTAAAATTTTGTTGATGGGTGTGATTCTGGCGCTAATTGCCAGCTTCTTTGTTTTTGACCTGGGCCAATACCTCAACCTGGAGGCGCTCAAGGCCCAGCAAGCCTCCTTGAATGCACAGGTCTCGGCGCAACCCTTGCTGGCCGCCGGGATATTCTTTGTCATCTATGTGGCCGTGACTGCGTTGTCGCTGCCTGGCGCCGCGCTGATGACCTTGCTCGGCGGAGCGCTGTTTGGCCTTGGCGAAGGTTTCCTGCTGGTTTCATTTGCCTCGACCATGGGCGCCACCCTGGCCATGCTCAGCAGCCGCTTTTTGTTGCGTGACTGGGTACAGAAGCGCTTCGGCAAGCGCTTGGCCAGCATTGACCAGGGCGTTGAGCGCGAAGGCGCGTTCTACCTGTTCGCATTGCGCCTGGTGCCTTTGTTTCCGTTCTTCCTGATCAACCTGGCGATGGGGCTTACCCGTTTGCCGGTGCGTACCTTCTGGTGGGTCAGCCAACTGGGCATGTTGCCGGGCACCCTGGTGTACGTGAATGCTGGTCGCGAGCTGGGCCAGCTGGAATCACTCAGTGGCATTCTGTCGCCGGGCTTGATTGGTGCATTTGTACTGCTGGGCATATTCCCGATTATCGCGCGCAAGCTGCTCGGCCTGATCCAGGCACGACGCATCTACAAGAACTGGATTCGCCCGGACAACTTTGACCGCAACCTGATTGTCATCGGAGCGGGTTCCGGTGGCTTGGTCAGCGCATATATTGCGGCGGCGGTCAAAGCCAAGGTCAGCTTGATTGAAAAGCACAAAATGGGCGGCGATTGTCTCAACACAGGTTGCGTCCCCTCCAAGGCCTTACTGCGCTCGGCAAAGTTTGCTGGCGAGCTGAAAAAAGCCGATGCCCTGGGCTTTCGCACGGCACGTGCCGAGATTGATTTTCCTGCGGTAATGGAGCGTGTGCAGCGGGTTATCAGTGACATCGAGCCCCATGACTCGGTTGAACGCTACACCGGCCTGGGCGTCGAGGTGATTACCGGCGAGGCGAAAATCACCTCGCCCTGGACGGTTGAGGTCAACGGCCAGGCGTTAAGCGCACGGAGCATGATTATCGCCGCCGGTGCCCGGCCCTTGGTGCCCAATATTCCGGGCCTTGACCAGGTTCAGGTGTACACCTCCGATAGCATCTGGGATCTACGCCAACAACCGCGTTGGATGCTGGTGCTGGGCGGCGGCCCCATAGGTTGTGAGCTGGCCCAAGCCTTCCAGCGCCTGGGCAGCCAGGTTATTCAGGTCGAGCTGGCTGACCGCTTGTTGCCCCGTGAAGATGCTGATGCCAGCGAGCAGGTACTCAATAGCCTGCTTAACGATGGTGTCGATGTGCGCTTGCTGCATAAGGCCGAACGTTTCGAATTGGTCGATGGTGAGCAGCGTATGGTTGCGCGCCGTATGGACAACGGCGAGGAAGTGACCATCGCCTTTGATTGCCTGTTGATGGCGCTGGGGCGCGTGGCGAATGTCAGCGGCTACGGTGCAGAAGACCTCGACCTAGCGGTACGCCCGAACGGTACGCTGGAAACCGACGAATACCTGGCGACGCGTTTCCCCAATATCTATGCGGTGGGTGATGTAACCGGGCCATACCAGTTCACCCACGTTGCGGCGCATCAGGCTTGGTACGCGGCTGTAAACTCGCTGTTTAGCGGCTTCAAGCGGTTCAAGGTGGATTACCGGGTGATTCCGTATTGCACCTTCACGTCTCCTGAAATCGCGCGGGTGGGTTTATCCGAGACTGAAGCACAGGCGCAGGATATTGCCTATGAAGTCACCCGCTACGAGATTGATGATCTCGACCGGGCGATTGCCGATGAAGCCGCCCTGGGTTTTGTCAAAGTGCTTACCGAGCCCGGCAAGGACCGAATCCTCGGGGTGAGTATCGTGGGTGAGCATGCCGGTGAGTTGCTGGCTGAATATGTGTTGGCAATGAAGCACAACCTGGGGCTGAACAAGATCCTGGGCACCACGCACAGTTACCCAACCATGGCTGAAGCCAACAAGTATGCGGCAGGTGAGTGGAAGCGTGCCCATGCGCCGCAAGGCCTGTTGCGCTGGGTCGAGAAGTTTCATGGCTGGAGGCGCGGTTGAAACGCCTGCCAGGCATGCTGGTGCTGGTCTGTGCCTTGGCGCAGGCCGCCGTGGCACAGGTCGGAAATCAGCTGCAGGCATGGACATCCGGCCCGCCAGCGGGTGAGTGGTCAGCACCTTGGCGCTTGGCCGATATACCCAAGCTCAAGCCCTCGATCCGCACCCTGGAGACTCAGGCGGGTCGAAAGGTCCTGCATATCAAGGCCGATGCCGCCGCGGGAGGTTTGCTGCACCCACTGGACCTTGCCGGTGATAAACCCTGGATATTGAGCTGGCAGGGGCGCACGGAAAAGCCTTTGCGCAAGGCGCAATTCGCCCCCCGTGAGGGGGATGATTATGCTGCGCGGGTGTATGTGCTGCTGGATTATCCGCTGGATGACCTACCTTTCCTGACCCGGCAAAAGATCCGTTTGGCGCGTACTTTTTATGATCCGGACCTGCCTGCCGCGACACTGGCTTATGTATGGGATAACAAGGCGGCTCCCGGCACGCATGGGCGTAGCGCCTATACCGATCAAGTCGAGATGAGCGTACTGCGCGGCCCCCAAGCACCCTTGGCGACCTGGCTGAGCGAGAAACGCAACCTGCGCGCGGATGCGATTGCCGCTTTTGGCGCTGCGCCGCAACGGATCATCGGCGTGGTCTTTGCCGTCGATAGCGACAATACCGGGGAGTCGGCCGAAAGCTATTTTGCCGAGCCGAGCTTGGAGTTACAGGCGCAATAACAACACAGCGGCATCAGCCGCTGTGTCTTGGTTGGGCAACCTAGGCCGTTTGTGCGCTTGGGTCTTCCTGGGCTTGGTCCTTGCGTTGCCAGCGGTTGGCACGGCTGAAGGTACCAAAGTCGTTAAAACGTACACCTGCTTCACGCATCACCTTATGGGCGAAAGGGACGCTCAGTTGGCGAATATAGAAGGGCTCCTTGACCGCGAAATGATGGATGGCGTGGCTGCTGCCAAAGTTGAAGCAGAAGGCTTGCAGCGGCCACATCCACCATGGGTTGAGCACCTGGGTTTGCTGGATCACATTGCCCGGTTCGACATCGCCGTAATAATGCATGTTGGAGCTGACGAAATGCAGGCAGAAGGTGCGCAGTACGTTCGGGCCGACCAATACCACTACTGCGATATTGACGCCGTTGATGAACTGCAGGGTGCTGGCGGACCAGTCGATCGGCATACCCAGGCTACTGCTGAGCAGGTCAATGGCGTGGAAGCCTAGAAACAGGTACCAGGTACCCCAGTTCAGCAGTGCCAGAGGCGCATAAACCAGCAGAGAACGTTTGAGTATTTTCCTGCGGATTTCGGCGCTGGGTGCGCGAGCCGCGCGAATTACGGTGGACATGACGTTATCACCCACCATCAACAAGCGTGCGATGCCCCAGGGTTCGCCATTGGTGATGGCGCGTTCCTCGATGTCCTGCTCGGTACCGGACACCTTATGATGATTCAGGTGCAGGTGGCGTCTGACCCAGGGGTTTATCGTGCTTGGCCGTGCCAGCCACACCAGCGCCATCATCAGGTTGTGGGGGATGCGCTGCTTGCGAAAGTACATTGAGTGAATCAGGTCGTGTTCAAGTTCATGGGTCAAGGATGCAAAGAAAGCATTCAGTAACAGGCATGCCCACCACGACATATAGCCGCCCATGTACAGTGCTGCAGAGCCGATCATGCCCAGCAGGGCAAAAGCGAGGATGCCAGCGCCCAATGCGTCTTGGTGCAATAAAATTGGGAAGCGCTGGCGCAGTTCCACGCCGTGGGCCAGTACTGCTTGGCGAATATGCGCTGATCGTTGCTGGTCATTCATGGCGTCAACGCTTGCAGAATCGTTGGACATAACCCCATCCTCTTAATTATCGGCTGGCAAACCTTATGGTGAGTGCCATAACCATGCGTCATTTGGTATTTATGTGCCCGACCGAGTACGCCAACCTGTTGACTGGATGCGCCAACTTGCATGACCAATGAAGCAACCACCCTGGCCAGCTGGACCCGTGCCCTGCGTAAGCAACTGGATGCGCTGGGCCTTGATAGTGAGCAGCTGTGCCGGCAGGCAGGCTTCGAGCCCGGTGCACTGGACGACCCCAATGGACGTTGTCCGCTGTCGCTGACCACTCGGCTTTGGCAGTTGGCTGTCGAAGCCAGCGGGGACCCGGCGCTGGGCCTCAAGACCTCGCAGTTTGTCAGCCCCACCACCTTTCATGCGCTGGGTTATGCATTGATAGCCAGCTGCAGCATGCGTGAAATGTTCGAGCGCACGGTCAGGTATTACCAGGTCATTAGTGATGTGATGGAACTCGAGCTGCGCGAATGCGCCGATTGCTATGAGTTTTGCTTTCGCACCGCGCCCGGCAGCCAGCCTCCCGCACCTGAAGCACTCGATGCCTTTGCGGCCATCTATGTGCGCAGTTGCCGTAATCGACTGGGCCGCGATTTTGCGCCCTTGGCGGTGTATCTGCAGCGACCCGAACCCGAGGATAGCCAACCCTGGCATGCGGTGTTTCGTGCGCCCCTGGTGTTTGCGGCAGCAGAAAATATACTGCTCTTTGCAAAGCCGGCACTCGAGCAGCAGCTTGATGATGGCAATCCTGAATTGGCCGAACACAACGAAGAGGCGCTCAAGCGTAATCTGGAGCAGCTGCAGGCACCCAGCTGGATACGCAAGGTGCGCGCTCGTTTGGAGGCGCAGTTGCCAGAGGGTGAACCCTCGGCGGAACGCATTGCCCAAGCCTTGCACCTGAGCTTGCGCAGCCTGCAGCGGCATTTGGCCGAAGAAGGAACAAGCTATGAAGCTGTACTGGCGCAAACACGCCAGGCATTGGCCCTGCAGTATATGCGCGAGGGCAATTGTTCAATTAGTGAGATAGCCTACTTGCTTGGTTTTTCGGATGTCAGCAGCTTCAGTCGCGCATTCAAGCGCTGGGCCGGACAGACGCCGAGCCAATACCGCGAGACTCTCAAGGATGACTAGAAAGCGTTATGAGTGATTACGATCTGATCTTGGTCGGTGCAGGCCATGCACATCTTGGCGTGTTGCGTCGCTGGGCCATGCTTGAGCGTCCGTCCGGGCGCATCGCCTTGGTCAGCGCCGACACCCATGCCTGGTATTCGGGCATGCTTCCCGGGTTGTTGGCGGGTCGTTATTCGGCAGCCGATTGCAGTGTCGAGCTACAACCGATCTGCCGCGCCGCCAAGGTCGAGTTAATTACCGCGCAGGTCGAATCCCTTTCGGCGGAGCAGCGCCAGGTGCAACTCAGTGATGGTCGCCAGTTGAGTGCCAATTGGTTGTCGCTCAATGTCGGTGGCCAGGTTGCACCTTTGGCGCAACAAGGTGATGCCATGCAATGCCTGGCGATCAAACCCTTCGCATCGTTCCTGGCGCGTTGGCAGACCTGGCAGCAGTCACCAAAACCCATCGCCATTATTGGCGGTGGCGCAGCGGGTGTTGAGCTGGCGCTGGCGCTTGCCGATAAAGTGCCGCGCTTGTCATTGTTCTGTGCGGGCAAACTGCTTGCAGGTCATAACCCGGGGCTGCATCTGCGAGCGATAGGCGCATTGCGTCAGCGCCGCGTGCGCCTGCGCGAATACAGCCCGATAAGCCGTATTGAAGATGACCAGTTATTCAGCCAGGACGAATTGGTCTGGCGGGGCGAGCGGGCGTTGCTGGCAACGGGCGCGCAGGCTTTGCCCTGGCTCGAGCAAAGTGGCCTGGCCTGTGATGCGCGTGGGTTTGTGCAGGTCTTGCCCACGCTGCAAAGTTGTTCCCATCGGCAGATCTTCGCCGTGGGTGATTGCGCCAGTTTGCCCGGTGCCGCCAAGAGCGGTGTTTATTCAGTGCGTCAGGGGCCGGTATTGGCGAGCAATTTGATGGCCGCATTGCACCAGCAACCCTTGAAAAACTATCGCCCGCAAAAGCAGAGCCTGGCCTTGTTGGCCACGGGGGACGGTGGCGCGCTGTTGGCGTGGCGCGGCATCAGTGCTGGTGGGCAAGTCTATGGATACTGGAAGGACTACCTGGACCAGAGCTTTATTCGTCGACATCGGTTTTCAGGATAGCTCGCCAGATTGTTTAGCCATGAATAATCTAAACATGTAAAAAATCTGCTTTAACAAACATTGTGCGCTGTGCGAGTCTTTGGTTCTATGAGTTCGCCAGCGCTTCTTTCCAAGCAGACTGTCTTTGTCCCGTCGATACGGGAACGGCTCTGCTTTGCTGCAAACCGGGTGAACCCTCTCTTCCCGAAAATACTAGCCTTCTGGGCGCTTTGGCACTGCCGACATGCGCGCCCTCCGGATACAGCCTTCCTCGCGACCTGTTAATCGTTATGCAATAGCGCATACGACGGTTATCGACCCTTGGCAGTCCCATGACACTGCCGCGCTATTGCTTACCCGCTTGCCACATGGCAACTGACTTATTCGCGCGACTGCGCTATCGAGATCCCATGCAATTTGCTCCAGTGCAAGAAGCTGAAAAATTTCTAGCCGACAATCCTGATATCGAGATGTTCGAGCTGTTCATTCTCGACGCCAACGGTGTGCCACGTGGCAAGCTTTTACACCGCGACGAGTTGCCCGCGGTGTACAAGACCGGTCGGCCATTGCCGAGCACTATCCTCGGCTTGACCATGAACGGGGACGACGTCGAGGATTCGGGCCTGGTCTGGGAAGTGGGCGATATAGATTGCCGTGCTTATCCATTGCCCGGCAGCCTGACTCGGATGCCTTGGCGGCAGATTCCGACTGCTGCGGTACAGGTCAGCATGCACCCGACTGAAGGCTTGCCCGCTACTGTTGCCGATCCAAGGCACCTGCTGGTTCAGGTGATCGAACGGCTGAAGGCGGACGGTTATCACCCGGTCATGGCCTGTGAACTGGAGTTTTATCTGCTCGATCAGAAGCCTGATGCGCGGGGGCGTCCACAACCGGCGCTGGATGCCGATGGCGGTCGCCCACGCAGCACCCAGGTCTACGGTTTGCGTGAACTGGAGCAGATAGAGCCCTTTCTCGCTGACCTCTACAGTGCCTGCAAAACCCAGGGAATTCCGGCGCGCACGGCCATCTCCGAATATGCACCGGGCCAGGTTGAAATCACCCTGGAGCATGGCGATGCACTGGCGGCCATGGATCAAGCGGTTCGCTATAAGCGCATCGTCAAAGGAGTCGCCCACAAGCACGGCATGCAGGCCTGCTTTATGGCCAAGCCCTACGATCACCTGGCCGGCACTGGCATGCATATGCATGTCAGCCTGGCGGACGCACAGGGCAATAACCTCTATGCCAGCGAAGATCCGGCGGGCACGCCACTGTTGGCGATGTCGGTGGCGGGCATGCTCAGCGCACTGCTCGACTCACTGCTGTTGTTTTGCCCCAACGCCAACTCCTACCGCCGTTTCCAGGCCAATAGCTATGCGCCCCTGGCACCGACCTGGGGTGTGGACAACCGTACCGTCAGCATGCGTGTGCCGGGGGGTCCAGCCAATACACGCCATGTCGAACACCGTATCTGTTGTGCCGACGCCAACCCCTATTTGGCGGCTGCGGCCATTCTTGCAGCGATTCATCACGGGATTCGCCATGAGCTTGATCCGGGCGCTCCGGTCACGGGCAATGGTTATGCACAGGCTACGGAACTGCTGCCAACCGACTGGCTGACCTCACTGCATGCACTGGAAAACTCAAGCTGGGCGCGTGAAGCCCTCGGTGGCGAATTTCTTGACGTGTATCTCGCGGTCAAGCGCGAAGAACATCGCCAGTTCATGGCTGAAGTGGGCGAACAGGATTGGCGCTGGTACCTGACTAACGCTTGATTAGCCTGAGCCTTCAAGGGCCGCTTGCCAGCGTTGTGCTGGACCTGCCGGCCCTGTTCAGGCTCAAGCCTGCCAGCAAACCGTTTAACCAAGGATTTTGTATGAATGCTCAAGTAGATGTTGTGACCCCGGACGCGCAGCGCTGCAAGTCTTACTACACGGCCACCCTCAACCAGGAAACCAATTACCCAAGGCTGCAAGGCCAGGTCAGTGTCGATGTGGTGATTATTGGCGGAGGCTTTACCGGCGTCGCCAGTGCGGTTGAACTGGCTGAGCGCGGCCTGAAGGTTGCGATTGTCGAAGCCAAGAAAATTGGCTGGGGCGCAACCGGTCGCAATGGTGGCCAGGTCACCGGCAGCCTCTCGGCGGATGGCGCCATGCGCAAACAGATGCGCAATAAGCTCGGCAGTGAGGTTGATGATTTCATCTGGGGCCTGCGCTGGCGTGGCCACGAGATCATCAAGAAGCGTATCGAGAAGTATTCGATCGCCTGTGATCTCAAGTACGGTCACCTGCATGCGGCCTACAAGCCGGCTCACATGGATGACTTGAAAGCGGACTACGAAGAAGCCGTGCGCCGTGGCATGGGTGATGAAGTGACCCTGCTTGACCGCAGTGCCGTGCGCAATCACCTGGACAGCGACCTGTACCATGGCGCAATCAAGAACATGCGCAATATGCACCTGCATCCACTGAACCTGTGTATCGGCGAGGCCAAGGCAGCTGAAAGCCTGGGCGCGCTGATTTTCGAACACTCCGAAGTGCTGGAGATTATTCACGGCGATAAACCGGCAGTGGTGACCGCTGAAGGTCGGATCGATGCGAAGCAGGTCCTGCTGGCTGGTGATGTATATCCCCAGCTTGAGCCGAAAAAACTAAAGGGCATGATCTTCCCGGCCATGGGCGGGATTGTCACCACTGAACCCCTTGGCGAAGTGGCCGACCAGATCAACCCACATGACCTGGCCGTGTATGACTGCCGCTTTGTGCTCGACTATTTCCGCCTGACGGCTGACAAGCGCTTGCTCTTTGGGGGTGGCGCCAACTACTCCGGGCGTGACTCTCGTGACATTGCGGCAGAGTTGCGTCCGGGTATCGAGCAGACATTCCCCAAGCTCAAAGGCGTTGATATCGATTTCCAGTGGAGCTGCGCCATGGGCATCGTGATCAACCGTATTCCGCAGCTGGGCAAGCTTTCGGATAACGTCTGGTATTGCCAGGGTTACTCCGGCCACGGTATCGCCACGACGCATATCATGGGTGAAGTCATGGCCAATGCCTTGACTGGCACTTTGGAGAAGTTCGACACCTTTGCCGGTTGTTCGCACATTAAAGTGCCGTTTGGCGATGTGCTTGGCAACCCGATGCTGGCGGTCGGAATGTGGTATTACCAACTGCTTGAGAAGCTGCGCTGATACGGGCTTGTCGGGTTATGATCGACCTAGTGACCCTAGCTACAGCGGAGAATAATAATGAAAACCCTGGTCGATCACCTGGCGCAGTACGCGGCGTATCACCGCGATCAGCGAAATATCATCAGTCACTTTGTCGGTATTCCGATGATTGTGCTGGCCGTGGCGGTTTTGTTGTCTCGCCCTGGCGTTGAGTGGCTTGGACTCTGGTGGTCAGGCGCGGCACTTGTGAGTCTTGTGGCTGCCGTGTTTTACCTGCGCCTTGACCTGCGCTTTGGCCTGGCCATGAGCATCGGGCTGTTGCTGTGTGTCTGGGCCGGAGCGTTGCTGGCGCAGCAAGGTACGATGCTGTGGTTGGGCTCGGGGCTCGGCCTGTTTGTCGTGGGCTGGCTTATCCAGTTTGTTGGCCACTATTTTGAAGGCCGCAAACCTGCATTTGTTGACGATGTCATGGGGTTGGCAATCGGACCGCTGTTTGTGGTGGCCGAAGCTGCGTTCCTGTTGGGCATGCTTGCTGAAGTCGAGCAGCAGGTGGCCGACCGCGCCGGGCCGGTAAGGCACGGGAGCGGCCAACAATCGATTTAACGCTGCGTTGCCGGGCGCTACTGCGCGGCAACGGCAGGCGAGGCCTGCTCGCGTTCTATCCAGTTTTGCGTCAGCGTGCGTGAATGCCGGTCAACCGTAATGGGAGAAAAGGGCCGGCCCGACACACTCTGCAGGGTGTTGCTCTTGCTGTTCATGTCGGCCAGTGCGCTCTTCAGGTACTCCCAGCGTGCGGTGAGCTTGCCCAGCGCCGGATCATCGGCTAATCCTGCGGTGTTGAGTTGCTGGTCAATCTTTGGCAGCAACAGGCGTTCGTCCTGCCCCAGATAGGTGTCGGGCTGCTCACGGGCAATTTCAAAGGTGCCCATGTAGGAACGACTGAGGTACTGCACGGCAAGGTATTCGACCTCGGCGGGCAGCTCATCGTCACTGCCTTGCGGCATTTGTCGTGCTTCATGCAGAAAGTCGCGTAGCGCCTTGCTCAGCTCCTGTGGATAACGCCACGGCACATTGTCTTCGCTGGGGCCATAGGAAACACCGTTACGCAGCTGGGTAACAAGCTCTTGGCGCGTGGCCAGAAGGTTATCGCTGGGTTGTGAAATGGCTTGCAGGGCGCCGTTTAGAGCTTGTAGGTCTGCTTCGAGGCGCTGTTGATGGATCTTTTGGAAGCCTTCGCCACGTAACAGGAGCAAGCTGCTGGTCGCGCGACAGGCATATACCTGAGCAAGCTCGGCGGGGCTGAGTGCAGCCGCTGAGGTGCTCGCTGGGAAGCTCGCAGCGAGCGCAATCAAAAATATAAAAGCATGGGTAATCATAAGCTTGGAACGCATTCCGGGGTGCTCCTTGTTATTGTTGTGAGCAGTGCGGATAAGACTTTGCGCAGCAATACGCTAGGTATAGATTACTTTTCTGGGGGCGTTATGAAATTAACCGAAAGAGTGATTTTTTGACTATTGATCATCAGCCTTGCAGTTGCCTTGCCACTTGCTGGCAGCCACTGCCTGGATATTAGGGCTGTGGCTTGGGGGCGGTGCTGTCGAGCGACTCATGGTTCGCGTAGATGCAGCGGTCGCGGCCATTGCGCTTGGCCTGTAGCAGGGCAGCATCTGCCCGGTTGAGGGTTTGCGAGTAGCTTTCGTCGGTGCGGTGTTCTGCCACGCCGAAACTGGCGGATACGCTCAGCAGTTCCGTGCTGACCCGCACGGCCAGGGCACGCAGGCCGCTACGCACGCGCTCGATAACCTGTGCGGCCGAGTCCAGGTCGGTGTCGGGTAATAAGATCAGAAACTCTTCGCCACCCCAACGCCCACAAAGATCGTAGCTGCGGACCTCTGCTTGCAAGACCCGGGCGATCTCTTCGAGCATGCGGTCGCCAATATCGTGGCCCCAGTTGTCGTTGATCTGTTTGAAATGGTCCACATCAACCATTGCCAAGACAAAGGTCTTGTTCTGACGAGTGGCCCGTGAAACCTCCTCCTTGAGTCGCTCAATCAACATGCGGCGGTTGGCCAGGGCGGTCAATGGGTCGCGGTTGGAGGCTTCTTTCAGGGCCAGGTTGAGGTCGCGCATCATTTGCTGATAGCGGTCGGAAATACGGGCGACCTTTTCCAGTTTGCGCAGTTGCTTGTGATAACGCTCGGACAACGACAGGTTCTGTTCGCGGGCCAGGGATTGATAGCCATCAGAGATGCGCGCAATGCGTTCGATGCGACCCAGGTGCTCAACATTCTGCTGGTGCAGGCGTTGCAGGGCATCGCGTAGCGGATGGTCCATATACGCAGGATCAGCCAACAAGCTCTCTATCAAGCTATCTAGATCGCGCTCGCGGTTCATATGCTACTCGTCAAAGGTACTGATAGTGAACGCAAATGTGCAGTCTTCGCGAAACTCTTCGGCGAGCTCTGCAACGCGTTCGTTACGGCTGTCGTATAACCAGGTGACACTGACCTCCCGTCCTTGGTTGTGCGCCTCTTCAAGCAGGTCGAAGATATCCATCATGGCTTTGATCGAGCTGGTGTTGAGGTACAGCAGCTTTAGTTGTAGCGCCAGGGGACGGGGTTCTTCTCCCAGGAATCGTTCAACCCACTGGATGACCTGGTCATACAGCTCAAATGAGTTTTCCGGGTAGGAATCGCCTTGCATTGCCAGCACGCCAGCTTGCCAGTCGCCATGAATGGCAGGTGTGGATTGTGTGCTGGCGATATTAAGTTCGCTCATGGTTTTACTCTCAATATCCTTATTTCAAATAACGGCACTAAGGCTAAAAAAGAACCGGCCGTCTTTTTGCTCTTGCAAGCTGGTACGCATAGGCGAGCTGGACTTGCGGGCGATATCCAGCAAGCCAAGACCAGCACCGCTGCTTGCGCCATCTTCACGCGGTTTGCGTAGTTGTTCTTTATAGGCGATTTTTTGTTGGGGTTTTTCCAGCGTAGATAGCCGTGCGACAAAGTCGACTAATTGGCGGCCGTCTTGTTTTGTCACCAGGTTGCCTGCCGATACTACATAGCGGCCTTTGTCGTCGCGAGAAATGGCTACGGTAGCAGAGGCGTCCTGGTCGCCTGAGCACTTCTGGGTGGCATAATGCCTGATTTTTTGCGTCATCTCGATTTAACCCGAAAATACGTCCATCGCCGCCGAAGGCTTGGCTTGCTCGGCCTGCAGGTAGTTACGCAAAGCATTGCCGATTTCCTCGATCAGGCTGCGTGATATCGGGCCATTGAAACAGAGCATGACACGCTGCCGATTGTAGATTTCACGCATTGCAAGTAGATCTAACGATTCCATAGGCGCCCTTGTTATTGTCTGCTCTGGTGAATGTGAGCGGAGCGTATCGCCCCATTCTTTCTCTTCAGCATTTCAATTTAGCCGTTAGCTGTTCTGGTCAAAGCGAAAAGACAGCACGGTGATGTCATCACGTTGCGGCAACTCGCCTTGATATTCCGCGAGTTTCGTCGCAAAAAGCTCAGCTTGCTCGGCTAGCGGTAATTTCGCGTGCTTTTGCAGCATAGCGGTGAATCGCCTGTTGCCAAACCCGAAGCCATGTTCGCCGCCAGCCTGGTCAAGGAAGCCGTCGGTGCACATGTAATAGGTCCAGCCGGGCATCAATGCCAGCTCGATGTTCTGGTATTCACCTTTGCGCTTGTCACCCAAGGCCCTGCGACCTCCCGGCAGTTCCTGGATGGCTTCGCCGTCAGTGGCGAAAAGGCCAATCTTGGCCCCGGCAAACAAGAGTTTTTTGTGGCTGGGATTGACCCAGACCAAGCCCGCATCAGTGTTGGTGGCCAACGCGCGGGATAGTTGCGCATCGGCAAGCATGCCGCGCAGGGCGATGTCTGTTTCACGCAGAATTGCAGCGGGATCATCGGCCCCCGCCACACCAATGGCGTGGTCGATTGCGGCGCGGGCAAGCATGGTCATCAAGGCGCCCGGCACGCCGTGACCTGCGCAGTCGAATACGCCCAGCAAATACCCCTCTTGGTGCTGGCGATACACATAAAAGTCACCGCCGACCGTATCGCGCGGTTGCCAAAGTACAAACTGCTGTTGGCCCAACGATGCACTGAGTTGACGATCGGGCAGAATGGCGCGCTGGATCAGGCTTGCGTAATCAATTGAGTCGTCGATTTTCTTATGTGCCGCGACCATTTCCCGGTTCGCCTGTTCCAGCGCCTGGGTTCGCTCCTGTACCTTGCCCTCCAGTTCCCGGGTGTGCTGTAGAACCTGGTCGGCCATGCTCGAGAAGGCTTGCGTAAGCTCGCCTATTTCATCATTGCGCGCATCAGGCAGGGTTTCTTCATAGTGCCCGGCGGCAATTGCCAGTGCCGAGCGGCGCAGCCCCTTGATTGGCCTTACCACCAGGCTTTCCACTGCGTAGGCAAACCCCAGCAAAAGCACGGCAAGCAAGGCGACAAAGCTGATAAGCAGCAGCCACAACCAGCGGCTATCAACTACATTGGCTGCTTGCAGGTCGACCGAGGTCATTACGTACCACCTCAGTGGCTCGATGTAGGCAAGTGCCAGCAGTCGCGGCTTGCCGTTGACCATGGCGTCCATGGTCTTGACCCGGTTCGGCTCGGTTTGCGCCTGCAACATGATCTGGCGCAACGACTGGCGGTCGTCGCGGTTGCTCAGGTATTCGAATATGTCATTGCTGTGCGGCGCATTGCCTTGCTTGGGCTGGGCTTGAATGATGCCGTCGTGGTTGAACAGCATCGGCATCACACCCGGCTCGGTTTTGCTCAGCAGCTCATCAATAAAGGGCTTGAGGTTCAGCTCGCTGCCGGTGATGCCAAGCAGCTTGTTTTGCGCATTGCGTACGCGCACGTTAAAGCGAATCTTGCTGGCATTGTTCTGATCGTCGACCTCAATGCCCAGGCTGTAGTCGGTTTGGTCATCGCGCAGGGCAAAATAACAGGCGTCTTTCGGGTCCGTTTGGCTGAGGGTGTAGCGGCGGATCTGGCTGACCGGGCTGTCTTCGTCATTGCGATAAAGGTGCAGGGATGAGTCAACGATGATGAAGTAGGATTTATCCAGGAAATCGCTGCGAAAACCCTCTGCTTCATCAAAAAAACGTGTGCGGTGTACCGAGCTGCTTTCATCTTGCAGCCATTGCCGGGTGCCGAGTGAGTTCGCCAAGCGCTTGGACAGTGCCAGCTCCCGACTCAAGGGGGCTGCGATTTGCTGGCGATGCAGAAGGGTGAAGTTACGTGCGTAGGCTTCGCCAAAATGGCCACGAATATCGCCAAGCGCCCGCCAACCAAACATTACGGCCGGAACCAGCGCAATAGCGCACGCAAGCAGGACTGCGAGCGCAGACTTACCCCGTAATCCCCATTTTACAGCCATACGCTATGTCCTTTAGCTACGCAGCCTCTGTGGGCTTTGCGTACAAATAAGTTGTGTGAGTTGTATGGCAGTCGATCGGCAATTTTAAAAAAAGGCAGATAGCCGAAAATGCCTGCCTAAGCGCCCTGGATAAAAGACAAACGATGCTTTTGAAAAAAGATGAAACAGCTACTCGGATAAAACAAGGCTTCAAAGTAGCTTAGATTTCATTAAGCCAGCAGTGGCAAATTGCCATGTGTTGGTTTTTGTCAAGCAAACCAAGGTTTGGAAAAGTCGGCGACCAGCTAGGCTGTGCCGAGCAGTGACACTGATTTGATCTGCAGCCAAACCTGCTGTTGTGGCAAGAGCTTGAGCCGGTCGAACGAGTAGCGGGTGATCCTCGCCACTATGTGTTCTTCGCCCACGGCGGCATGGATCAGCACCTGAGCCTGCCCATCAAGCGAGACGATGCTCACGACCTGTGCTGGAATCAGGTTGAGAATGCTACTGTCATGGGCCTTTTGCAGATTGATGCTGACATCCCTGGCCTTGATCTTGACTCTCACCGGCTGGCCATTTTCCAGCATGGAGTGCGGCA
Organism: Pseudomonas sp. S9; assembly: GCF_000222125.1. NCBI lineage: Bacteria > Pseudomonadati > Pseudomonadota > Gammaproteobacteria > Pseudomonadales > Pseudomonadaceae > Pseudomonas > Pseudomonas sp. S9. The sequence goes on from NZ_AFFX01000003.1 coordinate 106,942, forward strand.
GTTTCAGTACGCTGTCGCAGCCATTCAAGCGGATACTCAGCAGCCGGTAGTGCTGGTCAAAGTCACAGACATGGCCATCAACGACTGCCTCGGCGTCGGCTTCGAAGATAAAGGGCAAGTCATCACGGACCAGCGTCTGCTTCAGAGGCCCAGTGGCCTGTACCCTGCCGTCTTCGAGCACCACCAGGTGATCGGCCAGGCGACCGATTTCATCTGCGCTATGGCTGACGTAGATCACCGGAATCTGCAGTTGCCCATGCAACTGCTCAAGATAGGGCAGCACTTCAGATTTGCGCTTGGGGTCGAGTGCGGCCAGAGGTTCATCCATCAGCAACAGCTTGGGGCTGCACAGCAGTGCGCGGGCGATTGCCACGCGCTGGCGCTCACCGCCGGATAGCTTGTCGGGCATGCGCTTTAAGAGGTGGCCAATGCCCAGCAGCTCGACGGCCTGTTGCAAAGGTACCTGGCGTAATGTGCTGGGGATACGCTTGAGGCCATATTGAAGATTGCCCAGCACACTCAAATGCGGGAACAGGTTGGCCTCTTGAAACACGTAGCCAATCGCGCGTTTGTGGGGCGGCATGAACAGACCGTTCTGGCTGTCTTGCCAGACTTCACCATTGACCTTGAGGTAGCCCTCTTGGGGCTTTTCCAAGCCGGCAAAGCAGCGCAGGCAACTGGTTTTGCCCGACCCGGAGTGACCAAAGAAACCGCTGACACCCTTGCCTGGCAGCTGGAGGTCGACATCCAGGGTAAAGCTATCGTGGCTGAGCTTGAAGTGTGCCTGTATTGACTCTGAAGCCGGGTCTTGCGGCTTATCCATTGGCAATGGCCTGTTCATGACTGCCAGCCTTGCTTCGCCTGGCGGCTGGAGTAGAGCGCGAGCAACACGACAAACGAAAACAGCAGCATGCCGCCAGCCAGCCAATGGGCCTGGGTATATTGCAGGGTTTCGACATTGTTATAGATTTGCCCCGACACAACCTGGGTCTTGCCCGAAATGTTGCCGCCAATCATCAGTACCACGCCAAACTCGCCGACGGTGTGCGCGAAACCTAGAATCGAAGCGGTGATAAAGCCGGGTCGTGCCAGCGGTATGACCACACTGAAGAATGTATCCAGCTTACTTGCGCGCAGGGTGGCAGCGGCTTCAAGGGGAGCGTTGCCAATCGACTCGAAGGCATTTTGCAACGGCTGTACAACAAAAGGCAGGGAATAAAACACCGAGCCGATCACCAGGCCGGTGAAGCTGAACGTCAGGATTCCCCAGCCCAGGCTTTCAGTGAGCTGTCCGATGTAGCCATTTGGCCCCAGCGCAATCAACAGGTAAAAGCCGATAACTGTGGGAGGCAGGACCAGCGGCAGGGCGACTACGGCGCCAACCGGACGCTTCAGCCATGAGTCTGTGCGTGCAAGCCACCAGGCGATTGGCGTGCCGATCAGCAGCAAAAGCACGGTGGACAGCGATGCCAGTTCAAGGGTCAGCCAGATGGCGGGGGGGGGGGGGGGGGCTCGGGGTTAAATCTTGTAGCCATAAGACTTGATGATCGCCTGGGCTTTAGGGCCTTTGAGGTAATCAGTCAGGGCTTTGGCCGCTGGGTTATTTGCACCTTTGCTGAGGATCAGTGCGTCTTGTTCAATGGGTTGATAGTAGGCGTCCGGTACAAGCCAGGCTGAGCCGCTGCTTATCTTGCCATCTTTATACACTTGCGACAGTGCCACAAACCCCAGCTCGGCGTTGCCGGTCGAAACGAACTGCAGGGCTTGAGTGATGCTTTGGCCCTCAACGATCTTGTCCTTGAGGCGTATGCTCAAGCCCAGTTTCTCCAGGGTTTGTGTGGCTGCACGGCCGTATGGAGCAGCTTTGGGGTTAGCCATCGCCAAGTGCTTGAACCCGTTTTGCCTGAGTACGGCGCCTTGTTCGTCGATGTAACCGGGTTTGGCCGACCACAGCACCAGGGCGCCGGTGGCGTAGGTGAAACGTGAGCCGGGAACGCTGTTGCCCGCTTGTTCAAGCTTGGCCGGGGTGCTGTCATCGGCGCTAAGAAATACTTCAAATGGCGCGCCATTGTTGATCTGCGCAAAGAGTTGGCCGGTAGCGCCGAATGCCGGGATAACCCTGTGGCCGGTGTCTTTCTCAAATTCTGCGGCGATTGCTTTCAGTGGAGCTGTGAAGTTGGCGGCAACGGCGACATTAACATCCGCGGCGAAGCTATTAGGGCTTAGTGCGCCGGCAACGAGCAGGGTGCAGAGGGCTTTGAGGCGATGGCGAAACATGGATTTCCCCTTTGGGTGCATCAATCGGTATATGTTTTTGTATATAGCGCTTGGCGGATGCTTGCCCAGCATTGGCCGAAATAATGGCTGCATGCTGTTGAAAGCTGACTTTCAAGTCAATAAAAATCTGTGCAGGTAAACCGCTCGACCAGATTCGAGCTGCTTGTGCTGATACGAGGCTAGCTTATATCGCTGTATTTGAAAATATACAGCGCTTTTTAGAGGCGAATACGGATTTTCTACAACGCCAACGCGCCTGGCAGTACCGCAGCGCTTGATCTTTGGTCATTTTTTCTTAATCAGCCTGTCACCTTCTGGTGAATAAATGATCAGCCAGAACGACCTCCCCGTAATGGGGCCATTGCGCTTTAGTCTGGAGGGATACAAATGGCTGGCTCCCCAACTTCAAGTAACGTCTTGGCTACTCCGGCAGGGGGCATCTCGAAAATCAGTCTGGTTTTCGCTGCGATGCTCATCGCTGTCACCTTGTATTTCATGGTTTGGGGGCTGGAGTACACCCACAACAACTATGCGCTGTTGTTTATCCTGGCGACCTTGTTTGGCATCTTCATGGCCTTCAACATTGGCGGTAACGATGTCGCCAACTCCTTTGGAACCAGTGTTGGTGCGGGCACCCTGAGCATACGCCAGGCGCTGATGGTCGCGGCGGTATTTGAGGTTAGCGGCGCGGTAATCGCTGGCGGTGAAGTGACCTCGACCATACGCGGCGGCATTGTTGACCTGGGTGCCATGGCGGTCTCGCCGATGGACTTTGTCTACATCATGATGTCGGCACTGATCGCGGCGGGAGTTTTGTTACTGTACGCGACCAGGAAGGGCTATCCCGTCTCCACCACCCATTCGATCATTGGTGCGATTGTCGGTAGCTCTATCACTTTGGGCATCCTGCTCAACGGTACTGATACGGCACTGGCGCTGGTGCAGTGGGGCAAAATCGGTCAAATCGCGATTTCCTGGGTGCTGTCACCGTTGCTCGGCGGGATTGTGGCGTACCTGCTGTACGCGCAGATAAAAAAATACATCCTCACTTACAACGACGAGGCGGAAAGCCAGATAAGGCAGATCCGGGAAGAAAAGCGCAATCACCAGCGCCGGCACAAAGAGGCATTTGAGCGGCTGTCCGAGATCCAGAAAATCTCCTACACCCACTCCATGACGCGCGACATGCAGGTGATCAACGATCGCGATTTCCAAGCCGAAGACCTTGAGTCCGACTACTACCGCGACCTGCAGAAAATCGAGAACAAGCGTGGCCAGTTGCGTACCCACAATGCACTGGAAACCTGGGTGCCGGTGATCGCGGCAATTGGGGCGGTGATCATCTCCTCCATGTTGCTGTTCAAGGGCCTGAAGAACATGCACCTGGGCCTGAGCACCCTTAACAGCTACTTGATCATGGTGATGATCGGGGCGCTGGTCTGGCTGGCGACTTTTATCTTTGCCAAAACCCTGAAGGGGGAATCGCTGAGCCGGGCGACTTTTGTCATGTTCAGCTGGATGCAGGTCTTTACCGCTTGTGGCTTTGCCTTCAGTCATGGCTCCAACGATATAGCCAATGCCATCGGGCCGTTTGTTGCGATTCTGGAAGTATTGCGTACCGGCGCTATCGGTTCAGAAGCAGCCATTCCGACTGCGGCAATGGTCACCTTCGGTGTCGCTCTGATTGCCGGCTTGTGGTTTATCGGCAAAGAGGTGATTCAAACCGTGGGCCACAACCTCACTGCGTTGCATCCTGCCTCGGGGTTTTCCGCCGAGCTTGCGGCGGCCGCGGTGGTGATGCTGGCCTCGGTGATGGGGCTGCCGGTATCGAGCACGCACATCCTGATTGGAGCGGTGCTGGGCATTGGCCTGGTCAACCGGCAAACCAACTGGTCGCTGATGAAACCCATTGCCCTGGCCTGGGTGATTACCCTGCCTGCCGCGGCAGTGCTTGCCGCCGTTGCCTTCCTGGCCTTGCGAAGCCTCTTCTGAGGCGGGCCTAACCTGAGGACCTGTCATGACCGATAACGCAAACCTGGATTTTGCCGAGCAGGCGTCACGCTTGCATGCCGATATCCTCGACAGTTTCGACGAAGAGCTGGAAATGGAGTTCGACGATGTTCGCCTTGACCCTGTGCTCAAGGAGTTGGGGCACGCGGCACCGGTGGATATGGACCGGCGCCTGTACTTGCGCGAACTGCTGCGCCTGCAGTCCGAACTGGTCAAGTTGCAGGAGTGGGTCGTCGAACAGAAGCTCAAGGTGGTGGTGCTGTTTGAGGGGCGTGATGCGGCAGGAAAGGGCGGTGCTATCAAGCGCATTACCCAACGCCTGAACCCGCGCGTATGCCGTGTTGCTGCCCTGCCCGCGCCCAGTGAGCGGGAGCGCAGCCAATGGTATTTCCAGCGTTATGTCGCGCATTTGCCCGCCGCTGGGGAATTGGTCCTGTTTGACCGCAGTTGGTACAACCGCGCAGGTGTCGAGCGGGTCATGGGGTTTTGCACTGACGATGAGTACGAAGAGTTCTATCGCAGCGTGCCGGAGTTTGAACGCATGCTGATTCGTTCGGGCATCATCTTGGTCAAGTACTGGTTCTCGATCACCGATGAGGAGCAATACCGACGTTTCCTGATGCGTATCCATGATCCGCTCAAGCAGTGGAAGCTATCGCCCATGGGCCTGGAATCGCGCCGCCGCTGGGAAGATTACACCCGGGCCAAGGAAGAAATGCTCTCGCGCACCCACACCGAGCAGGCGCCTTGGTGGATTGTCGAGGCTGACGACAAAAAGCGTGCCCGGCTAAATTGCATCCAGCACTTGCTGATGCAAATTCCCTACGGCCAGACCAAGCAGCCCGAAGTGGTATTGCCTGCGCGGGTATATAATGCGGATTATCTGCGCTCGCCGGTTCCGCAGCAGATGCTGGTGCCCCAGTTCTTCTGAGGTATTTATCTGGCCCTGCACCCGCCCCAATGTCGTGATGGGCGCCCTATTACCAGTGGCTCTATGTCCTGCTCAAAAAAACAAGGCCAAGCGCCACAATCTGTCAGTTTTCTTGAAGCCTTCCGTTTCTGGCTGAAACTGGGGCTGATCAGCTTTGGCGGTCCGGCTGGGCAAATTGCGATCATGCATGAAGAGTTGGTGGTCCGCCGTCGCTGGTTGTCTGAGCGCCGGTTCCTGCATGCCCTGAACTACTGCATGATGCTGCCAGGGCCAGAAGCGCAAAAATTGGCGACCTACATCGGCTGGCTCATGCACCGCACCTGGGGTGGGATTATTGCGGGCGCCTTATTTATCCTGCCTTCGCTGCTTATCCTTATTGCGTTGTCATGGCTATACATCGCTTTTGGCGACCAACCGCTGGTTGTAGGACTGTTTTATGGGATCAAGCCGGCGGTCACTGCAATTGTGATCCAGGCGACCTACCGTATCGGCTCACGGACGCTAACCAATCCCGGGTTGTGGTTGATTGCCAGTGCCGCCTTTGTGGCGATTTTTGCCCTTGAGATCGCTTTTCCACTGATCGTCCTGGGAGCCGCGGTGACGGGCTACGTTGCCGGGCGTATCTGGCCACACTGGTTTAGCGGGCCCGCCCGTGCCGACGCGCTAACCCCAGTAGCCACAAAAGCGTTAATTGATGACCATACACCAGCGCCTGCCCATGCGCGCTTTACCCTGGCAGGGTTGGTCAAGTTGCTCCTGGTGGGGGGCTTGCTCTGGTTGCTGCCCATGGCGTCATTGATGCTGGCGTTTGGTTGGGAGGGTACGCTGACGCAGATGGCCTGGTTCTTCACCAAGGCTGCGTTGCTGACCTTTGGTGGTGCCTATGCGGTGTTGCCTTACGTCTATCAAGGCGCAATCGCGCAGTATGGCTGGTTGACCCCCGTGCAAATGATTGACGGGTTGGCGCTGGGCGAAACCACGCCTGGACCGCTGATCATGGTGGTCGCCTTTGTCGGTTTCATTGGTGCCTATGTGCAGCAGGTCTTCGGCGCTGAACAGCTGTTTCTGGCCGGAGCTGTGGCAGCGGTGCTCGTGAGCTGGTTTACCTTCCTGCCCTCGTTCCTGTTTATTCTTGCAGGCGGGCCGCTGGTGGAGTCGACCCACAATCAACTGAAATTTACCGCGCCGTTAACGGCAATTACGGCGGCGGTGGTTGGGGTTATTCTCAATCTGGCGTTGTTTTTCGCCTACCACGTGCTCTGGCCACAAGGCATGAGTGCAGCCTTTGACTGGCCCTCGGCGCTAATTGTCGCAGCAGCAGCCGTGGCCTTGCTGCGCTACAAGCGTGGGGTTATTCAGGTGATTGCGCTGAGCGCCTGTTGTGGCTTGCTGGTGCACCTGCTGCGCCTCAGTTGAGCAGTCAAGCAAATTAGCAGTGGCTTTGTTGTCGATTGCGCAGGACTATCAACCCACAGCCATCTTTCTTGCAGGGAGAGTTTGTGATGACCAGTGCCAGTCTCGCCAACCTGTGCCGAACGTTCTGGCTCAGCTGTTGTATTGCAATTGTTCCGCTGGGGGCGTCAGCCAGCTGGCGCGATGTCCTGCCTGATGCAGAGTTGGTCGGGCAAGGCGATTTGCGCATCTGGGGTTTTCGCATCTACACGGCGCGGCTGTGGAGCGCCCAGCAGCCTTTTGATAGCAGCAAACCCTTTGCCCTTGAGCTGATTTATCATCGAGACATCAGTCGTCAGGAGTTTGTTGATGCCAGCCTTGACGAGATACGCCGCACATCCCCAGGCCAGGTCAGCGAGTCGCAGTTGCAGGCCTGGCGCAGCGAAATGCAGCGTGCGTTCGTCGATATCCGGGAAGGTCAGCGTATCACCGGGGTTAATTTGCTCCAGCGCAGTCAGTTCTATGTTGATGGCCGTTTTCACCAATAGGTGCAAGACGGTGCGTTTACCAAGGCATTCTTTGCCATCTGGCTGGACCCGAAAACCCGCGATCCGGGGTTGCGACAGCAGTTGCTGGGCAGCCGTTGATTCTGTCGCGACTTGGCCTTGATACACTGCTGGCATCGGTGTTGCTGTCGGTGCTGCTGTAGTTTCGAAGATGCCATCCAGGATGACCGGTCGTCTGTTTAGCCATTTTGTCGATTGCCGCCTAATTGGGCCGAACAGCCTGCAAACCCGCGGCGGCTGCCGGCTCTAGATGCCGACGTGGGCAGTAGTGACATCGCAAGCAGCCCTGTAACATTCATATGCAAAAGTCCGTCTGGTTTTCTGTATACAGATAGACATAATGCAGCACGGTGCTGCACCGGGCACTTACCTTCAGAGAGGTTCTCTAACGCATGTGGTACAACGGTATTCTTGACTTGTCGGTCTGGCAACTGATCGCGGTCACCCTGCTGATGACGCATATTACGATCGTCAGCGTAACGGTATATCTGCACCGTTACTCAGCGCACCGTGCTCTTGAATTGCACCCTGCGCTCAAACATTTCTTCCGATTCTGGCTGTGGCTGACCACGGCGCAGAACACCCGTGAGTGGACGGCTATCCACCGTAAACACCATGCCAAGTGTGAAACCGTGGATGACCCGCACAGTCCGGTCATCAAGGGCCTGGGCACTGTATTGCGCAAAGGCGCCGAGTTGTATGCCGAGGAAGCGGACAACCCGGAAACGCTGCGTATTTACGGTAAGAACTGCCCGGAGGACTGGATCGAGCGGAACCTGTACTCGCGTTTCCGGCTGGGCGGCGTGGCGATCATGGCGGTTATCGATTTGGCATTGTTTGGCGCGGCCGGCATTACTGTCTGGGCCGTGCAGATGATGTGGATCCCGGTATGGGCGGCAGGCGTGATCAATGGCCTTGGCCATGCAGTCGGCTACCGCAACTTCGAGTGCCGGGATGCCGCGACCAACCTGGTGCCTTGGGGCATTCTGATTGGTGGCGAAGAGCTGCATAACAATCACCATACCTATCCAAACTCCGCCAAGCTTTCGGTCAGGAAGTGGGAGTTCGATATGGGCTGGGCGTGGATCAAGCTATTCAGCTTTTTGGGATTGGCCAAGGTCCAGCGTGTCGCGCCAATCGCGCACCGTGTTGAAGGCAAGCACAACCTCGACATGGATACCGCGATGGCGATCCTCAACAACCGCTTCCAGATCATGGCGCAGTACCGCAAGCTGGTGATCGCCCCATTGGTCAAGCAGGAACTGGCCAAGGCCGACGCATCGGTGCGCGACCGTTTCCACCGGGCCAAGCGCTTGCTGTCGCGTGAGACCAGCTTGCTCAATGAAAAGCATCAGTTGCGCATTGATGCGATGCTTGAGCAGAGCCAGGCGCTGAAAGTGATTTATGAAAAGCGTTTGGCGTTGCAGTTGATCTGGGCCAAGACCATTTCTAACGGCCACGAAATGCTCGAAGCGATCAAGCAGTGGGTGCATGAAGCCGAAGTCAGCGGTATCCAATCCCTGCGTGACTTTGCAGCACAGCTGAAAACCTACTCACTGCGCCCAAACGCTATTTAACCTGCTCGTTCGTCTAAAAAGCCCGCTAATTAGCGGGCTTTTTGGTTTTATTAGAACTAAGTAACAGGTTTTATCTCTTATCTAGGCTTTTACTAGTACAACCCCATGCTAGGAATAACTCCATGGATGAGAATAGTCGTCTGCCAACAGAGCTTGAAGAATTGACCCTGGCTTTGCTGCCCAGCCGTTCAGAGGTCACGCGCCTACGCGAGCGCGAGCAACTGATCAGCTCCTTGTTGGGCAGTATCAATGCCGTGGTCTGGGCGCTTGATTGGAATACGCAAAAAGTCATTTATGTCAGCCCTGCATACGAGGCCGTATTTGGCCGCCCGGCGGCTTCGCTGATGGCGGACTACGGCGAGTGGCGCAACTCGATCTATCCAGATGATGTCGAGTATGCCGCCAATAGCCTGGCCAAGGTGCTGCAGACCGGTTCCGTCGAGTCGCGCGAGTATCGGATTATCCGTGCGGACGGGCAGCTACGTTGGCTCAGCGACAAGTGCTTTATGGGCCGCTTGAGCCATGTGGGCGACGCTAAGGTTGTTGTCGGGATTGCCGAGGACATCACCGAGAAGAAGCAGCTTGAAGGTGAGTTGCAGCGCCTGGCCACCACCGATGTGCTGACGGAGAGCAGTAATCGCCGGCATTTTTTCGAGTGTGCGCAGAAAGAATTCGAGCATGCCCGCAAGTTTGGTACGCCGCTGTCTTTCCTGTTGCTTGATATCGATAATTTCAAGCAAATCAATGACCAGTACGGGCACCAGGTGGGGGATGAGGTGTTGCGTCGGATGGCCGCTTGCGGCGTTTCTGTCTTGCGTCGGGGCGACTTGTTCGGGCGCGTTGGAGGAGAAGAGTTTGCCGCGTTGTTCCCGGGCTGCGAGACGGCCTTGGCAAAGCAAATTGCCGAACGCCTGCAGCGGGAGATCAAGCAACTGCGATTCATTCATGCAGATATCCAGTTTGGTGTCACCGTCAGTCAGGGGCTGACCAGCATCAATAGTGCGGATTTGACCCTGGACAGTTTGTTTGCCCGTGCTGACGAGGCGATGTACAAGGCCAAGAACCAGGGCAAGGATCAAGTCGTCATAGGTTAATGAGGAGGCTGATAATTAACCTGAATCGAACTGGCGGTATTCCGCCTAACTTTAGGTTGGTTTCGGCGAAAAAGCGCCCATGCGGCTGGTTGTTTTTACTGAGTTAAACAGCGAAAAATTATGTAACTGTTTGATTTGTAATGAATTTAATATTTTCTTAAATAATTGGCACAAAATCTGTAACGACAGCTTCATAAGTGAGTCCGGCGCCTTTTGCCGGCTGACAATAAAAATGAAGAGACCCGTGCCATGAAGAATTTCTGTCTTTCGCAAAAACTGCTCTGTAGCACATTGCTATTCAGGCCAGCAGCCTTAATCCCCTGATTTTTCAGTCCCACCGCTAACGCTTTGCTGGCGCCTATCCGGCTGCCTGCGCGTTGCTGTGTGGATTTGCTAAGGATTCGGCATGCGTGGCGTCTTTATCCCTGAACGCTGTGCGTGTGTTGATGTGTGTCCCTATAACACTGGAGTAAACCATAATGAGAAAAACCTCCTTGGCGCTGGCCGTTACTGCCAGCACTTTGGGCTTATCCTTGAGCCAAACTGCCCATGCTGAGTTCCTGAAAGACAGCACGGCAACTCTTGAGGCGCGCAACTTCTACTTCAACCGTGATTTCCGTGATTCGGGTGCGCCTCAATCGAAGTCTGAAGAGTGGGCTCAAGGCTTCATCCTGCGCGCCAACTCGGGTTATACCGACGGCACGGTAGGTTTTGGTGTTGATGCGATTGGCACCTTCGGTTTCAAGCTGGACTCGGGCGGCGGCACCGCAGGTAGCGGTTTGCTGGTTCCGGATCGCTCATCTGGCGGTTCGCAGGACACATCCTCGGGCCTGGCCGTTGCCGGTAAAGCCAAGATCTCCAAGACTGTATTGAAGATCGGTAGCCTGCAGTACAAGAACCAGGCAATCGCGTCGAGTGATGGTCGTCTGTTGCCGCAAGTGTTCAGCGGTGGCCAACTGGTTTCGCAGGAAATCGAAGGCCTGACCCTTGATGCCGCGCATATTCGTGAAGTGAACAACCGTAACTCCAATGACTATGAAGACATCACGGTCACCAGCGGCAAGACGCGTGGTATCGCGGTAACCGGCAGCGGCACTACCGACTCATTTGACTATATCGGCGGTACCTACAAGGTCACCAAGGAACTGACTGCAGGTTATTACTACTCCAACCTGGAAGATTTCTATAAGCAGAACTCTTTCAACCTGGTGCATGTATGGCCGGTTGCTGAAGGCCAGACCCTGAAGACCGATGTGCGCTATGCTCACTCCACTGACGACGGTCGTAGCACCATCGACAACGATGCCTACGGCATCATGACCACATACAGTGTCAGCGGCCACAGCTTTGGCCTGGGCTATCAGAGCATGACCGGCGACAGCGGTTTCGCCTATGTCGGCAAAACTGACCCGTTCCTGGTCAACTATGTACAGATCAGCGATTTTGCCAACAAGGACGAAAAGTCCTGGCAAGCACGCTACGACTATAACTTTGCCTCCATTGGTATTCCGGGCCTGACCTTCATGACCCGTTATCTCAACGGCGACAATGTGGACCTGGCAACCGCCAATGCCAGCGAAGGCAAAGAGTGGGAGCGCGATACCGAGTTGATGTATGTGTTCCAGGAAGGCGCCTTGAAGAACCTGGGCGTGCGCTGGCGCAATGCGACTGTGCGCTCGAACTTCGCCAAGGACATCGACGAGAACCGTCTGATCGTGAGCTACACGCTGCCATTGCTGTAAGCCTGAGCAGCCTTAGTCAGCAATAGAAAGCCCGGCTCTGGATACAGATGCCGGGCTTTTTTTGCCGCAACAATTTGCCAGGCTTATCGCGTCTGCGGGGCAGGCTGTTGCTGGGTGATGCAGTGGATATTGCCGCCGCCGAGCAGAATCTCACGACCAGGCACCATGACTACGCGATGGTCGGGGAATACCTGGCCAAGAATGGCTTTGGCCTCTTCATCTCGCGGGTCGTCAAAGCTGGGGGCAATGATGCCGCCGTTGACGATCAGGAAGTTCACATAAGAGCCGGCAAGGCGCGACTCAGGGTGACGGTCCTGTGAACCATCGGCCAAATCGACTCCGGCGCATTCCTCTTCGGTTGCGTACATTGGCCCCGGAATCGGCATCTTGTGCACAACCAGTTTGCGGCCTTTGGCGTCCAGGGTGCTTTCCAAGACCTGCATGGCTTTCTGGCAGCGAGGGTAGTTGGGATTTTGCTCGTCATCGGTCCAGGCCAGCATGACTTCGCCTGGACGCACGTAGCAGCAGAAATTGTCGACGTGGCCATCGGTTTCATCGTTGTACAAGCCATCTGGTAGCCAGATCACTTTATCAATGGCCAAGTGTTGGCTGAGTACGGCCTCGGTCTGCTCACGCGTCATATGCGGGTTGCGGTTAGGGTTGAGCAGGCATTCCTCGGTGGTGATCAGAGTGCCTTCGCCATCAACATGAATCGAGCCGCCTTCAAGGACAAAACCTTCGGTGCGATAACGCGCGCAGCTTTCTATCTGCAGAATCTTGCTGGCCACTTGGTCATCACGGTTCCAGGGGGAATACAAACCGCCGTTGAAACCGCCCCAGGCGTTAAATTGCCAGTCGACACCGCGTACATCGCCACTGTCGTTGATGACAAATGTCGGGCCGGTATCGCGTACCCAGGCATCATCGCTGCTCATCTCAACCACGCGGATATTGCTGTGATCAAGGCGCGCGCAGGCGTTTTCGTATTGCTGGGCCGAAACGCAAACCGTCACCGGTTCGAACTCGGCAATTGCCTTGGCTACTGCAGTAAATGCCTGCTGTGCAGGTTTGCCGCCCAGGCGCCAGTTATCCGGGCGCTGCGGCCAGACCATCCAGGTCTTGCTGTGGGCTTCCCATTCGGCCGGCATACGAAAGCCATCTGCGCGAGGGTTGGTGTTTAGGGTTGTCATTACAAGCACCTGCATATAGACGTTAGAAACAGCCGCTGCAGGCTCCCCGGTGGGCGCCCGGCAGTGGTGTGTGATTAATTTAAGACTCGAGTACGCCGTCGAGGGTTTTTAATGGCCCGTACAGGTTAGGGCGACGATCACGGAAAGAGCCCCAGGCGCTGCGTATGTGTTCAAGTTTGTCGAGATCGAAGCTATGGACCAGCACAGCTTCTTCGGTTTCATTCAGTTCTTCAACTTTAGCGCCAAATTGATCGGCAATAAACGATGAACCGTAGAATGTAATTCCGGAGCCGTCCTGTTCTTCTCGGCCGATACGGTTGCTGGCGACCAGCGGCATCAGGTTGGCACCGGCATGACCTTGTTGTACGCGTTGCCAGTGATCGCGCGAGTTGATGCTGGGGTCATGCGGCTCGCTGCCAATCGCGGTGGGGTAAAACAGAATCTCGGCGCCAAGCAGGGCCATGCTCCTCGCACATTCGGGGAACCACTGGTCCCAGCAGATGCCCACGCCTATCTTGGCGTAGCGGGTATTCCAGACCTTGAAGCCGGTGTCGCCTGGGTTGAAATAGTACTTCTCGTGATAGCCGGGGCCGTCTGGAATGTGGCTTTTGCGGTAGATTCCCAGATTGCTACCGTCGGCATCGATAATCGCAATGCTGTTAAAGCGCGCCCGACCGGCCAGTTCATAGAAGCTGATTGGCAGCACCACTTGCAGCTCTTTGGCGACTTGCTGGAAGTGTGCAATGGCTGCGTTGGCTTCGACAGCAGTCGCCAATTGCAGGAAATCCGGGTTGGGTTTTTGGCAAAAGTAGGGCGTTTCGAACAGTTCCTGGATCAGGATGATCTGAGCGCCTTTTGCTGCTGCTTCACGCACCAGTTTCTCGGCAGTGGCGAGATTGGCTGCGCGATCCCACGAGCAAGCCATTTGCGTAGCGGCGACAGTAACGGTACGTGACATTGGACACCTCGTAAAAACGTTCGGCGCCCAGCTTCAACCTTCGCATCGAGATGGCTTGAAGCTGGGCGAGTTGGCCTTGAGTGAGTGCATTTATAGTCGATAAAAATCTGCTTTAAAAGAAAAATATGAAGAGGTAGCGTATTTTTATGTGTTTTTAATCGATAAATATCGATATCTATATTGTAGGAATAGCAATGCCATGGACAGCCGTTTGGCTGCCACAAGGTTCTTTGGGCTGATTACAGGGCGGTGGGGCGCTTGGGCAGGCAGATGGGCAGATACAGGCCCAGATATGCATCGAATACGCGCATGCCTTCTTCGGCAAGCCGTGGGTTGATGTGGCCATGCTGTTGCACTGAGCGCGCATAGACGCGATCACCAAGCTCCATGGCCAGTGCAAACACATCAATATCATCGGGCAGGGTTGGCAGGGCGAAGTGCCGCTCGAACAGCGATTGCATCAACTGGCCCAGTTCGATGTCGTGTTGCCGGTCGGCGTGGGTTATCTCGCTTAAGCCATGCTGCGCCAGAATCAACTGGCGGGCTGCGGCATCATCCGCGTAAATCGCCAGCATGCGCTGTTCGACTATGGCTGAAAGGTCGCGCCAGCTGCGCAATTGCGCATGATCAATCGGTTGTTGCAGGCAGGCGCGAAAGGCCGCATGAACATCTGCTGTAAGGGCTTCAAGCAAAGCCGGGACGCTGGTAAAGAAGTGGTAAACCGATGACGGGGGAATCTGCGCGCGCTCGGCAACGCTGTAGATCGACAGGCCGGCCACCCCTTGTTCGGCTAGCAACTCACGGGCAGCCGCAAGAATCGCAGCGATACCGGCTTGGCTGCTGGCGCGGGGGTTACGGACAGTCGTCGGGCGTGGCATGGTCCGCTCAGGTCAAGGAATCATTAGCGGTTTATTCGCCTGGCCAGGCAGGTTACAGAATAATCGGCTGGTCGGGCAGCTCATTAGGGTTGCCTGTACTCGGCGCTGCAAAATGCTGCGCGAGCAAGCTGTGGGCCTGGGTAATGGCTTCAAGGCTGCCTTGGCGCCACAGGCCCTGGGCAAAGTGTTCGCACATGCGCGAACAGATTGCGTCCCACTGCGCTTGCTCGACGTGGCGCGAAATGCCTCGGTCGGCAACGATTTCAACGCGATGTTCGGCAAGCAGCAGGCAGATCAAGATACCGCTGTTGTGCTCGGTATCCCATACGCCTTGTTCGGCGAAAACCTGCTCGGCACGCGAGCGCGACGTGACGCCGGTCAATACCTCAACCAAGGGCAGGCGCGACTCAATGGCAAAGCGCACCTCGCCAATATGCAGTTTTTCACCAGTGCTTATTGCCTGGCTGATTTCAGCCAGCAAGGGGGCCGGAAAATTGCGACGCAGCTGGAACCAGCCTGAGAAGAGGTGGATCAATACACGTTTTATCACTGTCATCACCAGCTACCCGACGAACCGCCGCCCCCGAAACTGCCGCCGCCGCCGCTGAAACCACCGCCGCCACCGCTGCCGCCACTAAAACCACCGCCACCGAAGCCGCCGCCACTGCTGCGTCCAGAACCGCTGCCGATGTTTATTACGCCAAGCGGTATGGCGAGAAAGGCAGCGCCCATCACTGCACCAATCAACACGGCGGCCAGTGTGCCTTGGGTGAAGAGTGCAAACAATGACATCAGTACAGCGCCCACGGCCATGCGGGGTATCAAGCCGCGCCGGCCAATGATGGCGCCCACGATCATGCGCAGAATGATTGCTGGCATCAAAAGAGCAAACACAGACAGGGCAATGATGGCGCCAAGACCACTGCTTTCGCTGCGTTGGGTTGGTGGCGGCAGGGCCTCGCCATCAATCAGCTTGGTCAGTGCATCAACACCGGCACTAATGCCGCCGAAGAAGTCACCTTGTTTGAAGCGTGACTCAATGAACTCGCGTTGGATGCGTGCGGCAGCTGCGTCGGGCACCGCGCCCTCAAGGCCGTAACCGACTTCGATACGATCACGCCGATCATCCTTGGCGACCAGCAGCAACAAGCCGTCATCGGTGCCCTTGCGACCAATCTTGTTGGCCTCGGCAACGGCTAATGAGTAGCTCTCGATATCTTGCGGCGCGGTGGTCGATACGATCAGCACCACCATTTGCGCGCCCTTGCGTTTCTCCAGCGCAACCAGTTGCTGGTCGAGTTGCTCGATTTGCTCGGTAGTCAGGGTGCCGGTCTGGTCGGTGACATGGCGTTTGAGCATGGGTACTTCGGCGGCATGGACCAAAACCGGGACGATAAGCATCAGCGCCAGAAAAAGGCGCTGAATCCAGTGGTGAAATGGCTTCATGTTACTGCGTGGCAGGTGCTGTGCTGTTGCCAAAGTCTACCGCCGGTGCCGTGGAGATTTCCTTCTCGTTCTCGACACTGAAGTTTGGCTTGACCTCATAACTCAACACCATCGCCGTCAAGTTGTTTGGGAAGGTGCGAATCAGGGTGTTGTATTGCTGTACCGCCTGGACGTAGCGGTTGCGTGCAACTGTCACGGGGTTTTCGGTGCCTTCGAGTTGAGCCTGAAGATTCTGGAACAGCCCATCGGCTTTCAACTCAGGGTAGCGCTCGCTTACCACCATCAAGCGCGACAGGGCGCTGGACAACTCGCCTTGGGCAGCCTGGAATTGCTGGAGCTTCTGTGGGTCGTTGAGCGAGTCGCTGTTGATTTGCACGCTGCCGACCTTGGCACGTGCATTGGTTACTTCGACAAAGACTTTTTCTTCGTGCTGGGCGTAGCCCTTGACCGTATTGACCAGGTTGGGAACCAGGTCGGCGCGGCGCTGGTATTGGTTGACGACCTCGGACCATGCGGCCTTGACGGCTTCATCCTGGCGCTGCATGTCGTTCTAGCCGCAGCCTGTGAGGGTGCTCGCAAACAGGATGAGCAAGAGTAAATGTAGGGTTTTCATGAGTGCTCCAGTTCATTCCATTGCGCAGGACAGTAGCTGTCAACAATAGGTCAGTCGCAGTGGTTGCGTCAATTGAACGACATGGCGAACTGAAATATGGCGCTGCCGAGTCACCGTGACGATTCGGCAGCCTGACTGTCGCTATTGCGGGGTGAACTGTTGCCACACCTCGTCGCGTACGGCTTTTTGCTCATCAGAAAGGGTTTTGAGCGTGTACAGGCGGCGTTTGATTTCGATATTCGGATACAGGTCGGGCATCGCCTGCAAAGAGGCATCCAGGAACTGCCTGGAGTCGCTGTTGGCGTTCGGGTAGAGGGTTTCAGTGGTGATTTCGGCAGCAACTTCAGGTTGCATCAGGTAATTGATGAATCGGTGTGCCAAGTCGGCGCGCCGGGCTGTGCTTGGAATAACCAGATTGTCGATAAACAGCACCGAGCCTTCGGACGGCACGATAAAGTTGATTGGCTGGCCAGCCTGCTTGGCGGCCAGCGCATCACCTACCCAGGCCATGGCCATGCACAACTTGCCGTTGTTGAGGTCCTCGATGTAGCGCTCGCTGTCGACGTAGCGCAGGTTGGGGCGAATGTTCTTCAGGATCTCGCCTGCGCGGCGGATGCGGCTAGGGGCGCTGCGCGAGAAATCGCGGCCTTGATAGTTCAGGACCAAGGATAAGGCTTCGTCCGATGCATCCAGGACGCTGATGCCACAGCTGCTCAGGCGAGCACTGTTTTGCGGATCGAACAGGACGCTCCAGCTATCCGGTAACGGGCCCCCGTAGGCCGCTTCTGCCTGGGGCGTATTAATCGCCAGGCCAACCGAGCCCCACAGGTAAGGCACTGCGTAGCGGTTGTCGGGGTCGACAGCTGCAAGCTTGCTCAGCAGCTGTTTGTCGAGGTGCGTGCGATTGGGCAGCAGGCTCATGTCCAAGGGCAAGATGGCCTTGGCCTTGATCAATTCGGGAATGGTGTCGTTGGACGGCACGGCAACATCGATGGGTTCACCGCTGGCCATGACTTTGCTCAGCTCTTCCGCTGTGCTGAAGGTGTGGTACTCGACCTTGATGCCGGTTTCTGCCTCGAAGTCCTTGAGCACTTGCGGTGCTATGTAGTCGTTCCAGTTGTAGACGCGAATCATTTCTTGGGCATTGACGGACAACGAGGTCAATACAAGTAGAAGCAGGGCGTACAAACGAGGCATAGATCTGTTCCTGTAAACATCATCAACCGTACCAGTAGCGACGGCTGGAAAGTGGGTACTTGGCAGGTCGGACGAAAGCTACTACGCAATGTATCGCGGTGTTGAGACGCTACTCACAGCCTTTAACTGAACATACTTTAGTTCGGCATTCACTATTGTGGGCTTTTGCTGGTACAGGGGTTGCAGCTGAATGTCCGGGCAAAAGGGCCAGTGTCGAGCTTGTCTTCTTGTTTTTTCACGCCTTGGCGCGTGACTCAAAAAGACGCCGGCTCAAGGCCGGCGTCGGGTGTTACCTGGGCTTATACGGTATGGAGATACCAGTTGTATTCCAGATCTGAAATCGAGTGCTCGAATTCAGCCAGCTCACTTTCTTTACAGGCGACAAAGATGTCGATGTATTCAGGGCTGATGTACTTGGCCATGATTTCGCTGTCGTCCAACTCGCGCAGGGCATCACGCAGGTTGTTCGGCAGGCTCTGTTCCAACTGCTCGTAGGAGTTGCCTTCAATCGGCTCGCCCCGTTCGATCTTGTTGGTCAGGCCATGGTGGATACCGGCCAGAATCGAGGCCATCATCAGGTACGGGTTGGCGTCGGCACCGGCAACACGTTGCTCGATCCGCACCGAGTCCGGACTGCCGGTAGGTACGCGAACAGCGACCGTGCGGTTATCAATCCCCCAGCTCGGCGCATTAGGCACATAAAACTGTGCGCCAAAGCGGCGGTATGAGTTGACGTTAGGGCAGAGGAACGCCATTGACGCAGGCATGGTTTCCAGAATGCCGCCAATCGAGTGGCGCAAGGCATCGTTTTCCAGCGGATCTTCCGAGGTAAAGATGTTTTGCCCAGTCTTCTTGTCGAGCAGGGAAATATGCACATGCAGACCATTGCCGGCCTGACCTGGATAGGGCTTGGCCATGAAGGTCGAGTCCATTTCGTGGTCGTAGGCAATGTTCTTGATCAGGCGCTTGAGCAGCAAGGCATAGTCGCAGGCCTTGATCGCGTCTTTGGTGTGATGCAGGTTGACTTCGAACTGCGCCGGGGCACTTTCCTTGACGATGGCGTCAGCAGGCAAGTCTTGCTCTTTCGCGGCTTCGAGCATGTCTTGCAGGCAATCAACGTATTCGTCGAGGTCATCGATCAGGTAAACCTGGGTCGAGTGTGGGCGTTTACCGGAAATAGGCGAGCGTGGCGGCTGTGGACGGCCGTTCACGTTCTCCTGGTCGATCAGGTAAAACTCCAATTCGAAAGCGGCGCAGATGGTTAGGCCTAGTTCGTCGAACTTCTGTACTACCTGACGCAACACCTCTCGTGGATCGGCAAAGAATGGCTTGCCATCGAGTTCGTGCATGGTCATCAACAGTTGCGCGGTTGGGCGCTTCTGCCATGGCTCATTGCACAGTGTGTCGGGAATCGGGAAGCAGATACGATCCGCATCACCAATATCCAGGCCCAGGCCGGTACTTTCTACCGTTGAACCATTGATATCGAGTGCGAATAAAGAAGCGGGAAGGTTAATACCTTTCTCGTACACTTTATGAAGACTGGCGCGTTCGATGCGTTTGCCACGCACCACGCCATTCATATCTGCAATAAGAAGGTCGACGAACTGGACCTCAGGATGTTCCTTAAGGAACGCGTTCGCTTCATTAAGCTGAACGGCACGCGGGGGTACCGACATGATGCAACACCTTTCTTGTTAAAAATATCAATCATGCGAATGCACAGGTGTGAGTCAATCTTAAACACCTTGCGCTGTCAAGAGAGGCGTATTTTGCCCCAAAATAGGGCTGTGCGGCCAATTTTAGGGCGTTTCGGGGAGTTTCAGAGCCTCTTGAGCCCTTTGCCTGTGCGGTGCTCAGTGGGGTGTGTTCAATTTTTTACATGGCTATTGTGAAAAAAAATGAACAAGGCTAAGCTCGGTTCAAACCCACTAACAGCAATAAAACGGGTGCCCCATGTCACGCCTGCCGATAATCGGCGTCACCTCTGATACAAAACAGATTGGCCCTCATCCTTACCACGTTACCGGCGACAAGTATGTTCGCGCAGTGGTTCTGGGTGCAGCTGGTTTGCCGGTGATTATTCCTTCACTCGGCGAGCTGCTGGATCAGCCTACCCTGCTCGATAATCTGCACGGTTTGCTGTTTACCGGCTCGCCATCCAATGTCGAACCGCATCATTACAATGGCCCGGCCAGCGAGCCTGGCACTTTGCACGATCCTGCGCGAGACAGCACCACCTTGCCCCTGTTGAAGGCTGCGATCGCGGCCGGGGTTCCGGTGCTCGGTGTGTGTCGCGGCTTCCAGGAAATGAACGTGGTCTTCGGTGGCACGCTGCACCAGAAAGTGCACGAAGTCGAAGGCTTCATGGATCATCGTGAACCGCAGGACGAGCCGCTCGAGGTGCAATATGCACCTCGTCATGCGCTGCATGTGCAGCCTGGTGGCATTCTCGCTGGCATCGGCTTGTCAGCGCAGATCGAAGTCAATTCCATACATGGTCAGGGCGTTCAGCGTCTGGCGCCGGGCCTTCGAGTTGAAGCGCTGGCGCCTGACGGGTTGATCGAGGCTTTTTCCGTCGAAGGTGCAAAAAGCTTTGCCTTGGGGGTGCAATGGCACCCCGAATGGCAGGTACGATCTAATCCGAATTATCTCGCCATCTTCCAGGCCTTTGGTGAGGCTTGCAGGAAGAGGGCGGGGCAACGCTGAGGCCGACTCAATCAATAGTCGGCTCAACCAACCCTGAGGTCTCTATGAGTACCAAAATAGACCAGCTATCCAGCTGGCTGAAAGAACGCAAAATCACCGAAGTTGAGTGTCTGGTCAGCGATCTTACCGGCATTGCCCGCGGCAAGATTTCGCCAACCAACAAGTTCATTGCGGAAAAAGGCATGCGCCTCCCAGAGAGTGTGTTGCTGCAAACCGTGACGGGCGATTATGTCGAGGACGACATCTATTACGACCTGCTCGATCCGGCGGACATCGATATGGTCTGCCGTCCCGATGAGAGCGCTGTATTCCTTGTACCTTGGGCGATCGAGCCGACTGCCCAGGTGATTCACGACACCTATGACAAGCAAGGCAACCCGATTGAGTTGTCGCCGCGCAACATTCTCAAGAAAGTGCTCAAGCTCTACTCCGACAAAGGCTGGCAGCCGATCATGGCGCCAGAAATGGAGTTTTACCTGACCAAGCGCAATGCCGACCCAGACTTCCCGCTGGAAGCCCCGCTGGGCCGTTCGGGCCGCCCGGAAACCGGTCGTCAGTCGTTCTCCATTGATGCGGCGAACGAATTCGACCCGCTGTTTGAAGACATGTATGACTGGTGCGAGATTCAAGGCCTGGACCTGGATACCCTGATCCACGAGGAAGGCCCGGCGCAGATGGAAATCAACTTCCGTCATGGCGAACCACTGCATCTGGCCGACCAGGTCTTGGTGTTCAAGCGCACCATGCGTGAAGCCGCGCTCAAGCATGATGTAACGGCAACCTTTATGGCCAAGCCGATTACCGACCAGCCAGGCAGCGCGATGCATGTGCACCAAAGCATCATCGACAAGAACACCGGCAAAAATATCTTCTCCAATGACGACGGCACAATGAGTGAGCTGTTCTTGCACCACATCGGTGGTTTGCAGAAG
The DNA here is from genome assembly GCF_000222125.1 of Pseudomonas sp. S9. Lineage (NCBI taxonomy): Bacteria > Pseudomonadati > Pseudomonadota > Gammaproteobacteria > Pseudomonadales > Pseudomonadaceae > Pseudomonas > Pseudomonas sp. S9. Next base: position 128,454 of record NZ_AFFX01000003.1, read on the forward strand.
CTGATTCCTGAGTTGCTACCGCTGTTCGCACCGAACGTTAATTCGTTCCGCCGTTTCCTGCCGGATACCTCGGCGCCTGTAAACGTTGAGTGGGGTGAGGAGAATCGCACCGTTGGCTTGCGTGTTCCCGATGCTTCTCCAGAGAATCGCCGCGTTGAAAACCGCCTGGCCGGTGCCGATGCCAACCCTTATCTGGCGCTGGCTGCCAGCCTGTTGTGCGGCTATATCGGTATGGTCGAAGGTATAGAGCCAAGTGCGCCAGTTGAAGGGCGTGGCTATGAGCGCCGCAACCTGCGTCTGCCCCTGACGTTGGAAGCCGCGCTGGAGCGAATGGAAAACTGCAAGGTGGCCGAGGAGTACCTGGGCCGCAAGTTCATCAGTGGCTATGTGGCGGTCAAGCGCGCAGAGCATGAGAACTATAAGCGGGTGATCAGCTCTTGGGAGCGTGAATTCCTGCTGCTGTCCGTGTAATTGAACGGGCGCCGGGCAGTTTTGTCCGGCGCACGCTACATGCATTTTTAGAGGTGGATATGACTAACCAGGCGACTAACCCAAAAACCCGTGAATGGCAGGCGATGGGCCGCGAGCATCATCTCGCGCCGTTCAGCGACTTCAAGCAATTGGCGGAAGTAGGGCCGCGCATCATCACTCGCGCAGAAGGTGTTTATCTGTGGGACAGCGAGGGGCATAAAATCCTCGATGCCATGGCAGGCCTGTGGTGTGTGGCAGTGGGCTATGGTCGCAAAGAGTTGGCCGAAGCTGCTTACAAGCAGATGCAAGAATTGCCTTACTACAACATGTTCTTCATGACCGCGACGCCGCCAGCGCTGGAACTGGCCAAGGAAATTGCGGAACTGGCCCCGGAAGGCATGAATCATGTGTTCTTCACCGGTTCAGGCTCCGAAGGCAATGACACCATGTTGCGTATGGTCCGCCATTACTGGGCGATCAAGGGCAAGCCAAACAAGAAGGTCATTATCAGCCGTCTCAACGGCTATCACGGTTCAACCGTGGCCGGTGCGAGTCTGGGCGGCATGACTTATATGCACGAACAGGGCGGCCTGCCGATTCCGGGCATTGTGCATATCGCGGAGCCATACTGGTTCGCCGAAGGCGGTGACATGACGCCGGACGAGTTCGGTATCTGGGCGGCCGAACAACTGGAAAAGAAAATTCTCGAAGTTGGTGCCGACAATGTCGGTGCATTTATCGCCGAGCCCATCCAGGGCGCTGGCGGTGTGATCATCCCGCCAGATACTTACTGGCCGAAAGTGCGTGAGATCCTCGCCAAGTATGAAATTCTGTTTGTCGCTGACGAAGTGATTTGTGGCTTCGGGCGCACCGGCGAGTGGTTTGGCAGTGACCTCTATGGCAATGCGCCAGACATGATGACCATTGCCAAGGGCCTGACCTCCGGGTACATCCCGATGGGCGGCTTGATCGTCCGTGATGAAATCGTTGAGGTGCTCAATCAAGGCGGCGATTTCAACCATGGCTTTACCTATTCCGGCCACCCTGTTGCTGCAGCGGTAGGCCTGGAAAACCTGCGTATTTTGCGCGAAGAGAAAATTGTTGAACGGGTCAAAGAAGAAACGGCACCGTATTTGCAAAAGCGTCTACGTGAGCTGGCTGACCATCCGTTGGTGGGTGAAGTTCGCGGTGTTGGCATGCTCGGCGCCATTGAATTGGTGAAGGACAAGGCTACTCGCGAGCGTTACCCGAGTGATAAAGGTGTTGGCATGATTTGCCGTACACACTGTTTCAGCAATGGTTTGATCATGCGTGCCGTAGGCGACACCATGATTATTTCACCACCGCTGGTGATCAGTAAGGCAGAAATCGATGAGCTGGTAACCAAGGCCCGTCAATGTCTCGATCTGACGGCTGCCGAAGTACTGGGTTAAAGCATTGCAATGATTAAACTCGCAACTGTAATCAGTTGAGTGTTTAAAAATGTCGGTGAAATTGCCAGACTGCGCCAGTGCGTTGGCCAGGCTCGCCGGAAGGTGGTGCAAACAGGCTGCGCTACCTTCTGGAATACTTATAAAACAACAGGAGCTTTACGCATGAAATTTTTCGGCAAAACCCTTCTCGCGTTGTCCTTGGCGGCTGCTGTAGTGGGAGCAGCACAGGCTGAGGATAAAGTTCTTCACGTCTACAACTGGTCCGATTACATCGCTGAAGACACACTGGAAAACTTCCAGAAAGAAACCGGTATCAAGGTGGTCTACGACGTTTTCGACAGCAACGAAACTCTGGAAGCCAAGCTGCTTGCCGGTACTTCGGGCTATGACGTCGTGGTGCCGTCCAACCAGTTTCTGGCCAAGCAGATCAAGGCTGGTGTTTTCCAGAAGCTGGACAAGTCCAAGCTACCAAACTGGAAAAACCTCAATCCTGACCTGATGAAGTCGCTCGAAGCCGCTGATCCGGGTAACCAGTACGCATTTCCGTACCTGTGGGGCACCACGGGCATTGGCTACAACCCGGAAAAAGTCAAAGCGGCCCTGGGCATCGACAAGATCGACTCATGGGACATCATTTTCAAACCAGAGAACATGGACAAGCTGAAGTCTTGCGGCGTTTCCATGCTCGACGCTCCTGAGGAAGTCTATGCAGCCGCGTTGCACTACCTTGGCCTGAACCCGATTGCACAAAGTGTCGAGGACGTGAAAAAGGCTGAAGAGCTGCTGCTCAAGGTTCGTCCAGATGTCACCTACTTCCACTCATCCAAGTACATCTCTGACCTGGCCAACGGCAACATCTGCGTGGCCCTGGGTTGGTCCGGCGATGTCTTCCAGGCTGAAGCCCGTGCTGAAGAAGCCAAGAATGGCGTGCCAGTCAGCTATGTCATTCCTAAAGAAGGTGCTGCCGCATTCTTTGACATGATGGCTATCCCGGCTGACGCGAAAAACGCTGACGAGGCCTATACCTTCCTCAACTACATCCTCAAGCCAGAGGTTATTGCGCCTATTTCTGACTATGTGGCCTACCCGAACGGTAATGCTGCGGCGACACCACTGGTGTCGGAAGAAATCCGCAACAACCCAGGCATCTACCCAACCGAGGAAGCGTCGAAGAAGTTGTACACCTTCTCCGAGCTGTCTCCGAAGGTACAACGTGCAATGACCCGTAGCTGGACCAAGGTCAAGTCGGGCCGTTAAGTGTTGTTGATTTAAGACTGTAGTCCTGCATCAGGCGGAACCCACCGCCTGATGCAGAAGTTGTAACCCGCTGGTGGTATCAGAAATGGATGCAGTTTTCCGAGTCTCAAGGAGTTTCTGAAAAAGGTAACGAGCGACGGGAGTAGAAGCTGTGAAAAAGCGACCAGGGTCGCGCTCGACTTTAGTTATTCTAAGTGAGCATTTGAGCAGCTTTTCAATGCGGTAATACCTGGCGCAGTAGTTTTTCAGAGGTTCCTTCGTGTGCCCGGTCAACTGGTAAAAGAAAGCTTGCATGTATTGTTCAATTCTTCTGTTCGCCGTTAAGCGCGTTCAGTTTGAGGTCTCGCGATTGATGTTCCGGTCGCCAGAGAGCGCGGTAATTACCGTGTTGTTCAGCCTGACAAGCAAAAGACCACTGAACAGAAGCGATCTTATCCGATACAGTGCCGGCCTTTTTTTGGCCGCTCCATAAAATAAGAGGACATACGTGTGCGATTCTCAATAAGCAAAACTCTAACAGCCAGCTTACTAGCACTCGGCGTTGCGGCAGCAGCTCAAGCCGCTGAGTCGACCGTACACATCTACAACTGGAGTGATTATATCGGCGAGAACACCTTGGCCGACTTCCAGAAGGCCACTGGTATCAAGCCGGTGTACGACGTATTCGACTCCAACGAAACCCTTGAAGGAAAGCTGCTGTCAGGCAACACCGGTTATGACATCGTGGTGCCGTCCAACAACTTCCTGGGCAAGCAAATTCGTGCTGGTGCGTTCCAGAAGCTGGATCGCAGCCAACTGACTAACTGGAAGAATCTCGACCCGCGCTTGATGAAGCAGTTAGAGACCAATGATCCGGGCAACATGTATGCCGTGCCTTATCTGTGGGGTACCAACGGCATCGGCTATAACGTCGAGAAGGTCAAGGAAGTGCTGGGCGTCGACCATATTGATTCCTGGGCGGTGCTGTTTGAGCCTGAGAACATGAAGAACCTCACCACCTGTGGTGTGTCATTCCTGGATTCGGCCGATGAAATGATTCCAGCGGTGCTCAACTACATGGGCCTTGATCCAAACAGCAAGAACCCGGATGACTACAAGAAAGCCGAAGAGAAGCTTTTGGCGGTACGGCCATACGTGACCTATTTCCACTCTTCCAAGTTCATCAGTGACTTGGCCAATGGCAATATCTGCGTGGCGGCCGGCTTCTCCGGAGACGTACTGCAGGCTGCAGATCGTGCAGAAGAAGCAGGCAAGGGCATTGATATCGCTTATGCGATTCCCAAGGAAGGTGGCAACCTGTGGTTCGACATGATGGCAATCCCGGCGGATTCGAAGAATGTCAAACAAGCCCATGCCTTTATCAATTACTTGCTGCAACCTGAAGTCATTGCCGGGGTAAGTGATTACGTGGGTTACGCCAACCCCAACCTCAAGTCCGCCAAGTTCATGGACCAGGAGGTCAGCACCAACCCGTCGGTTTACCCTCCTCAGGAAGTACTGGATCGGTTGTACATCCAGCAGGAAATGCCTCGTAAGATCCAGCGTCTGATGACACGCAGCTGGACGAAGATCAAGTCAGGACAATAATTTTAAGCGGCCCGCCGCCAAGACGGCGGGCGCGATTTTGCGGGAGTTTTGGTAATGGCAGTTGCTTCTAGTACCTATAAACGGGTTCTTGAGGGCGATCAGCAACCGAAAGAGGTGCTGGTTAAAATCGAGCGTGTAACCAAGAAGTTTGATGAAACGGTTGCCGTTGATGACGTCTCTCTTACTATCAATAAAGGCGAGATCTTTGCCTTGCTGGGCGGCTCTGGCTCGGGTAAGTCAACCCTGCTGCGCATGCTTGCAGGTTTTGAACGACCAACCGAGGGTCGCATCTATCTCGACGGTGAAGACATCACCGACATGCCGCCCTACGAGCGCCCGATCAACATGATGTTTCAGTCTTATGCATTGTTCCCGCATATGACCGTGGCTGAAAACATCGCCTTCGGCCTCAAGCAAGACAAAATGCCAAAGGCTGATATCGAAACGCGTGTTGCCGAGATGCTCAAGCTGGTGCATATGACCCAGTATGCCAAGCGAAAGCCGCACCAGTTGTCGGGTGGTCAGCGCCAGCGTGTTGCCCTGGCCCGCTCGCTTGCGAAAAGCCCGAAGTTGCTGCTGCTTGATGAGCCCATGGGCGCACTGGATAAAAAGCTGCGCTCGGAAATGCAACTGGAGCTGGTCGAGATTATCGAGCGCGTAGGCGTGACCTGCGTAATGGTAACCCACGATCAGGAAGAGGCCATGACCATGGCCCAGCGCATCGCGATCATGCACTTGGGTTGGATCGCGCAGATCGGCAGCCCGATTGATATCTATGAAACCCCGACCAGCCGCCTGGTTTGCGAATTCATTGGTAACGTCAACCTGTTCGAAGGCCAGGTGGTTGAAGATCATGAGGCCCATGCCCTGATCGACAGTCCGGACCTTGAGCGCAATATATTTGTCGGCCACGGTGTCAGCACTTCGGTCCAGGACAAGAGCATTACCTACGCGATTCGTCCGGAAAAACTGCTGGTGACCACCGAGCAGCCATCGTTCGAATACAACTGGTCACGCGGTACTGTCCACGATATCGCCTACCTTGGTGGCCACTCGGTTTTCCACGTTCAATTACCAAGCGGCAAGATCGTCCAGTCCTTCGTTGCCAACGCCGAGCGTCGCGGCGCACGGCCAACCTGGGACGATCAGGTCTTCGTCTGGTGGGAGGACGATAGCGGGGTGGCATTGCGCTCATGAACATATCCCGAAGCATCAGTCGCCGGATGCCCAAGGGCCGGCATGTCGTAATCGGCATCCCGTTCATTTGGCTATTTCTGTTCTTCCTGCTGCCTTTCATCATCGTGATGAAGATCAGCTTTGCCGAAGCAGATGTCGCGATTCCGCCCTATACCGAGATCTACACCTGGGCTGAAGGCCAGTTGTCGATCATCCTCAACCTGGGTAACTACATCTTCCTGACGGAAGATGAGCTGTACTTGGCAGCCTACCTGGGCTCGCTGAAGATGGCCTTTATCAGTACGCTGATCTGCCTGCTGATTGGCTATCCGATGGCATATGCCATTGCCCGTGCCAATAAGGAAATGCAGACGGTCTACTTGTTGTTGGTGATGATGCCAACCTGGACTGCGATTCTGATTCGGGTTTATGCCTGGATGGGGATTCTCAGCAACAACGGCATTCTCAATGGCTTCCTGATGTCGATCGGTGTGATCAGTGAGCCGCTGCAAATACTCAATACCAACTTTGCGGTGTATATCGGTATTGTCTATTCGTACTTGCCATTTATGATCCTGCCGCTGTTCGCCAACTTGGTTAAACACGACCATAGCCTGCTCGAAGCTGCCTCGGATCTTGGTTCAAGCACCTTCAACAGCTTCTGGAAAATTACCGTGCCATTGTCCAAGAACGGCATCATTGCGGGCTGCATGCTGGTATTTATTCCGGCGGTAGGCGAGTTCTTGATTCCAGAGCTGCTGGGCGGCCCGGAAACCCTGATGATCGGTAAAGTGCTCTGGCAAGAGTTCTTCAACAACCGTGACTGGCCGGTAGCCTCGGCGTTAAAGAGTTCTTAAACAACCGTGACTGGCCGGTAGCCTCGGCGTTGGCTGTGGTGATTTTGGCGTTGCTGATCGTGCCAATCATTCTGTTCAACCGTAACCAGGCCAAGGAAATGGAGGGCAGGGCATGAATAAGCGCTTTAGTTTCTCCAACATCATGCTGTGGCTCGGCTTTTTTTTCATCTACCTGCCGATGGTCATCCTGGTTATCTACTCGTTCAACAGCTCGCGCCTGGTGACCGTTTGGGGTGGCTGGTCGGTCAAGTGGTATGTCGGCTTGCTCGACAACACGCAGTTGATCAATGCCGTGCTGCGCTCGCTGGAAATCGCCTTCTACACTGCAATCTCTGCGGTGATACTGGGAACCATGGCTGCCTTTGTGCTGACTCGCGTCACACGCTTCAAGGGCCGCACCATGTTCGGTGGCCTGGTCACCGCACCATTGGTCATGCCGGAGGTGATTACTGGTCTGTCGCTATTGCTGCTGTTCGTGGCCATGGCGCAGTTGCTCGGTTGGCCGTCAGAGCGTGGCATTGCCACGATCTGGATTGCCCACACCACCTTCTGTACTGCCTATGTGGCGGTGGTGGTGTCATCGCGGTTGCGTGAGCTGGACCTGTCGATCGAAGAAGCGGCCATGGACCTGGGCGCACGACCATTGAAGGTGTTCTGCTTGATCACCATTCCGATGATTGCGCCATCGCTGGCCGCGGGTGCCATGATGTCCTTCGCGTTGTCGCTGGATGACTTGGTACTGGCCAGCTTCGTTTCCGGGCCGGGTTCAACCACCTTGCCGATGGAAGTGTTCTCGGCCGTGCGTCTTGGGGTCAAGCCTGAGATCAATGCCATTGCCAGTTTGATCCTGTTGTCGGTATCGCTGGTGACCTTCATCGCCTGGGCGCTGACCCGACGTGCTGAAAACGCGCGCAAGAAAGCAATTCAACAAGCCGTTGACGAAGGGGCAAAAGCGACCTGGCAGCAAGCACCAAGCAGTGCTAAAAGCTGATCGTTAATTGCTGGATTTAAACGGGCCTTATGGGCCCGTTTTTTATGCCTGTATATAAAGCTTTGTTTTTGAGTGTCGATCAATACATCAGGGGTTGGTCAATATTTGACTGGATTAATACTATTGTACTGCTGACGAAAGTTAATTCAGGTCGCATAGTTGAATAGTCGGTAATGGCTAAACAGTAGCACTTGTCTGGAAGCCTTGGTTATACAGGCTGTACAGGTTTTGATGCTGTGAATGTGCCTGTTTTGTTCGCGTCAAATTCTGTTTTGATGAGGTCATTAAAGGATTAACTAAAACGTGTTAATTCAAAAGTAGTGTGCACGCAGTGATGCAGTAACAGGGTGCTGTAACTTTTAATTTAATGCGGGGCCGGTGAGGGGCTTTTCATGTTTAATTCATTGCGTAAAACAGATCGTCTAGAACAAGAACGCGCCACCTTTGCATTGGCTGAGGTCAACGCCAAGTTGGCCGCCATCAGCCGTTCCATGGTGATGATTGAATTTCGCCCTGACGGCATCATTCTCGATGCCAATCAGAATTTCTGTGAGGCCATGGGTTATAGCGCAGAGGAAGTCCGCGGCAAGCACCATCGCATCTTCTGTGAAGAGTCTTATTACCGCAGTGAGGCCTATGCCAAGCTCTGGGCCGACTTGGCACGGGGCGAAGCGATCAGCGATACCTTCATGCGCCTGGACAAATCGGGTCGTGAACTCTGGCTGGAAGCCAGCTACATGCCGGTTAAGAACGCTGACAATCAAGTCGTGAGCGTGATCAAGATTGCCTCCGATGTCACCCAGCAAATCCACCGGGAGCGTGAGGGCAAGAGCATGATAAATGCGCTGAGCCGCTCGATGGCGGTGGTCGAGTTCTCCCCGGATGGACACATCCTAAATGCCAACGAAAACTTCCTGAAAACCCCCCACAACAGCCTCGACCAGGTCAAGGGCCAGCATCACCGGATTTTCTGTGACCGCAGTGAAAGCGAGTCGCTTGAGTACAAGAACTTCTGGGCCTCGCTGAACCGGGGGGAATTTCACTCCGGACGTTTTCAACGAGTCGACAGTCGTGGTCAGCGAATCTACCTTGAGGCTTCCTACAATCCCCTCTTTGATGCGAACAATCGCCTCTACAAAGTGGTCAAGTTCGCCAGCGATATCACTGAGCAAGTCATTAGCCAGCAAAGTGCTGCTGAGGCTGCCCATGCCACCTCGGTGCAAACCGATACCTGTGCGCAAAAAGGTTCGTCGGTGATACAGCAAACGGTCAAGGTGATTGAGGCGATCTCCAATGACTTGAATGATGCGGCCAAGAGTATCGATGCGGTCAACCAGCAGTCCGAACTGATTGGCAATATTGTGCAGACCATTCGTGGCATTGCCGATCAAACCAACTTGCTTGCCCTCAATGCTGCCATAGAGGCCGCACGGGCGGGTGAGCATGGCCGTGGTTTTGCGGTCGTCGCCGATGAAGTCAGAAGCCTCGCCGCGCGTACCAGCCAGGCGACCCTGGAGATCGTCGAAGTGGTGCGGCAGAACCATGAGCTATCGCTCAGTGCGGTGGAAAGTATGCGGTCGAGCCTTGGCAGGACCGGGCAAGGTGTTGAGCTGGCCAACGAGGCCGGCGAGGCGATTGTCGAAATCCAGCAAGGCTCACGGCATGTGGTCGATGCCATCAGTCACTTCAGTAACTCATTGCGGCTGCAATAGCACGCAACTATGAGCCGCTGCATCCATCGCCAGTACAGCCGCGATGGATGCAGCGCTTGATCAGTGAGCGTCTTCGAGTTCGTCGTGCAGCAGGCCGAGGATCTGGCGTTTCATGTCGATGAACTGATGATCCATAACCATGTCGAGGTCACGGGGGCGCTGGATGGGGACATCCAGGGTTTGCTTGATCCGGCCTGGCCGCGCGCCCATCACATAAACCCGGTCACCAAGCAGGATGGCTTCGTCAATGTCGTGCGTGACAAACACCACGGTCTTCTTGCTGTGCTCCCAGATTCGCAACAGCAGCTTTTGCATTTGCATGCGGGTTTGGCTGTCGAGCGCGCCAAAGGGTTCATCCATCAACAATATTTGCGGATCGTTGGCCAGTGCCCGTGCAATGGCCACGCGCTGCATCATGCCGCCGGATAACTGCTTGGGATAGTTATCCGCAAAGGGCGTCAGGCCAACCTCGTTGAGGTAGAAATCCACCACCTCTTTACGTTCGCTGGCCGGCATGCCTTTGCGTTTGAGACCGAACTCGATGTTCTGGCGTACGGTCAGCCAGGGAAACAGGGTGTAGCTTTGGAAAACCATGCCGCGGTCGGCGCCGGGGCCGTCAACCCGCTGGCCCCCTACATAGATTCCACCGCTGCTTGGCTCGGCCAGCCCTTCAGTGAGGTACAGCAGGCTGGACTTGCCACATCCCGAAGGGCCGACGATTACTGCAAATTGCTGGTCCGGCACTTCCAGTGAAACGGAGTCAAGTGCCGTAAAAACGCCACCTGAAGGTGTGTCGTAACGCAGGCTGACGTTATCCACCCGCAGCCGGGCGGTTGGGTTTCCTGGTTCTGTTACTTGTGCCTTAATGTCGCGTCGCACCGCAGCTACTGCGCCCATGAAGCCACCTTTAAGCGTAAGAGTCGGAACAATTGATCGGTCATCAAGCCAAGCAGGCCTATGATTGCGATCGCCAGAAAAATTACGTCGACCTGAAAGCCGCGCATGGCTTTCAGGCTCATGTAGCCCAAGCCGCTGGATGCTGCCACCAGTTCTGCAACCACAAGATAAGTCCAGGCCCAGCCCATGGTTACGCGCAAGGTGTCGAGTATGCCCGGCAGCGAGGCTGGCCCCAGCACGTGCATCACCACATCGCGGCGGCTGGAGCCGAGGGTATAGCTGGCATTGATCAGGTCCTTGGATATGCCTTTTGACACATCGGCGATCATCACCAACTGTTGGAAGAACACCCCGAATATGATCACGGTGACGCGCTGTTCCAGGCCGATCCCGATCCACAAGATGAACAAAGGTACAAAAGAGGTCACCGGCAAATATCGGATGAAATTCACCAGGGGTTCAAGCAATGCCTGGACGATGCGAAAGCTGCCCATCAGCAATCCCAATGGGACGGCAACCAATGATGAAACAACAAAACCTATGACCACGACCTCGACGCTGGCCAGTACGTGCTTGCCCAGCCTCGACGCTGGCCAGTACGTGCTTGCCCAGTGTGCCGTCGGTACTGAGGCGCATTGCGGCGTCGAGCACAGCGCCGGGCGTAGGTAAGAACATGGTAGGAACCACACCGCCATACGAGAGCGCAGCCCACAAGCCAAAGACCAGGACCCAGCAGGCGATGCTGGCGGTCAGGGTAAGGGTTGCAGGAAGCTCGACCTTGGGCGTCAGGCATCGTTGCAAGGTAGATTTTTGAGTAGCCATTCGGCGTCTCCGGAGCAATAGACAAATGTCAGAAGGCCCGCCTTTGCCTTAACAAAGGCGGGTAAAGAGGCTATGGCTTGACGAAACGGGTACCGCCCAGATCGCCATAGCTGACGTTGTACGGTTTGCCTTGCAGTTCGCTCCAGGTTTCATTGGCCAAGGTGATGATGTTGGCAATGTCGCCTTTGGTTTCAGGGGTGCCGAGCAGTTTTTCACTCATGGCCTGGTCATAGAAACGCACCCCTTTGGCGGCTTCCGCGAGCTCCTTGGGATCGGAAAGATAACCGCCAACGCCTTTGGCCATGATCTTGTAGGCTTCAGTTGGGTGCGTCTTGGTGTACTCAACGGCTTTGTACAGGCCGCTGACCAGGGCCTTGACGTCGTCAGGCTGCTTGTCGATGACATCGCAGCTCAACGCAACCACATCGACAATCACGCCCGGCGTCTGGCTGCTGTCGACCAGAACCTTGCCTTGTTTCTTGGCGCGAACCATCGACAAATGAGGTTCCCAGGTCACTGCGGCAGGGATTCTTCCGGCAATAAATGCGGTGGCGGCGTCGCCAGCTGTCCTGTTCTGGATATCCAGATCAGCCATTTTCATACCTTGTTGCTTGAGCAGATACGACAGCCAGAACTGTGAAACCGAGCCTTCATTGACTGCAACTGACTTGCCTTTGAGGTCACTTAGGCTCGACACATCATTGCCGACGAGCACGCCATCGCCGCCGGCGCTTTCATCGAGTGCCGCAACTGCCTTGAAGCAGAAATCCTTGGAGCGATACTTGAGCACTTCATCGATGGTCGAAGCCGAACCAGACAACTGGCCAGAAGCCTGCGCCGCCATGTACATGGCCGCTTCCTCGATGGTGGTCAGCTCAACATCCAGGCCTTGTTCCTTGAAGTAACCAAGGTCACGGGCCAGATAAAGGGTGCCGTAGCCGACCCAGGTGGTGTGCCCAATCGATAAGGTGCCGGCCTGAGCGGTTGTGGCTCCGGCTGCCAAGGCAGCGCAGAGCAAGGTTGGGGTCAGGTAATTGCGCAAGGACTTGTTCATGGAGCACTCCCACAGCCTGTCGGCTTGTTGTTGGTTTATTAGTGGCAGGGCTGGTCAGCGACCAATAAGCGTCCGTTGCGCCAGCTATTGAAGCTGGCACTGGAGTATTTCCTGGCCCTCTTCGGGGCTTTTATTTGTTAAAGCAAACCCAGTTGCTGCGCGGTTCGATCCACTGCGCGGCGGGTTTTCTCGACCAGTTCATCCAGGGTTGCGTGATCGGCAACCAGTGCTGGCGCCATGATCATGCGGCCAAGGGTCGAGCGAATGATGACGCCCTCTTCAAAGCCGAATGTGCGGCATTGCCAAGTGATATCGCTTTCGTTGGCAAAGCGTTTGCGCGTGGCTTTGTCTTCGCAAAACTGCAGCGCTGCGACCAGGCCCGTGCCTTGGATTTCACCGATCAGCGGGTGGTCGGCAAAGACTTCACGCAAGGCGTTTTGCAAATAGGGGCCGGTGTCGTTCTTGACCTGGCTGACAATCTGCTCATCGCGCAGCGCCTTGAGGTTGGCGATGGCCACCGCGGCTGCAACCGGGTGCCCGGAGTAGGTCAGGCCATGGGCGAAAACCCCGCCTTGCTCGACCAGGACTTCAGCCATGCGCTTGCTCAGCACCAAGCCGCCCATCGGGATATAGCCCGAGGTCAGGCCCTTGGCGATGCTCAGGGTGTCTGGCTCAAAACCGAAATGTTGGTGGGCGAACCACTCGCCAGTGCGGCCGAAACCGCCAATCACTTCATCGGCGCACAGCAATACGTCGTACTTGCGACAGATGCGCTGGATTTCAGGCCAGTAGCTCTCAGGCGGGAAGATCATGCCGCCAGCGCCCTGGAAGGGTTCGGCAACGAAGGCCGCGACGTTTTCAGCGCCGAGCTCGAGGATCTTGGTTTCCAGCTCGCGCGCCGCCTTCAGGCCAAACTCCGCCGGGCTCAGGTCGCCGCCTTCGGCATACCAGTAGGGTTCTCCAATGTGGGCGAAGTCAGGCAGCATGCCGCCCATTTCATGCATAAAGCCCATGCCGCCCAATGCCGTGCTGGCCAGGGTGGAGCCGTGATAACCATTCCAGCGGCCGATCATGATCTTCTTCCGCGGCTTGCCGAGAATCTGCCAGTAGCGGCGCACGGTGCGGATCAACACCTCATTGGCCTCGGAGCCTGAGTTGGTGTAGATCGCGTGGCTGTAGTGGGCAGGCAGCAGGCTGAACAGCAACTCGGAAAGCTCAATCACCGCCGGGTGCGTGGTGTGGAAAAACATATTGTAGTAAGGCAGTTGCTCAAGCTGCTGGGTCGCCGCTGCAGTGAGGTCCTGGCGGCCGTAGCCCAGGTTGGTGCACCACAAGCCAGACATGCCGTCGAGGTAGCGTTTGTCGTCGTTGTCCCACAGGTTCAGGCCCTGGCCTCTGACCATGACGCGCGCGCCTTCTGCGTTCAGCGCCTTCTGGTCGAGGAATGCATGAATGTGATGAGCCGCATCCAGTGCCTGATAATCCTCGGTTGTGCGTTTTGGGGTGAACGGGGCAGTCATTGCAAAACTCCTCTTAGGAAACCTCTGAAAAACTACTGCGCTGTCTTCATCAGTGGTTGCTTAGCGCAGTTGAAACCAGGTTGTTTTTAGCTGGGTAAATTTATCGAATGCATGGAGCGACAGGTCACGGCCAAAACCGGATTGCTTGCCACCACCAAAGGGTACTGTTACATCCAGTGCGTCCACGGTATTGACTGAAACCGTGCCTGCCTTGAGCTGCCTGGCAACCCGGTGAGCGCGGTTGAGATCATCACTCCAGACCGATGCGGCGAGGCCGTAGATGCTGTCGTTGGCGAGCTTGATGGCTTGCTCTTCGGTGTCGAAGGCGATTACCGCCAGAACCGGGCCAAACACCTCTTCGCGGGCAATCTGCATGTCACTGCTGACGTTGCACAAAATAGTCGGTTCGATAAAGTTGGCAGAGCCGTTGAACTCTAGTTGCTTGGCGCCACAGACGACGTGCGCGCCTTGCTCACGGGCTTGCGCAATGTAATCGAGGATGCGCTGGGTCTGGCGTGAGTCGACGATGGCGCCGGCAGTGCTTGCTGGGTTCAGCGGATCGCCCGGTAACCAGGCACGGGCCTTGTCGATAAGCAGTTCAACAAACTGATCATGAATCGAGCGCTCGACCAGTAACCGCGAGTTGGCTGAGCAGACCTCGCCCTGGTTGAAGAAGATGCCAAAGGCTGCCTTTTCCGCTGCCAGTTCCAGGTCCTGGCAATCAGCAAACACCAGGTTTGCGCTCTTGCCGCCGCACTCCAGCCACACTTGCTTGAGATTGGATTGCGCAGCGTATTGCATGAAATACTTGCCCACCTCGGTCGAGCCGGTGAACACCAGGCTGTCGACATCCGGGTGCAGGCCCAAGGCTTTGCCTGCGGTTTCACCCAGCCCCGGCACCACGTTGAGTACGCCAGCGGGAAGCCCCGCTTCAAGCGCCAATTCAGCCAGGCGCAGGGCCGAGAAGGGCGATTGTTCCGCAGGCTTGAGCACCACGCTGTTACCGGACGCCAGGGCTGGCGCAAGTTTCCACGCGGCCATGTCCAACGGGAAGTTCCAGGGCACCACGGCGCCGATGACGCCAAGAGGCTCGCGGGTGATAGTCGCCAGCGTGTTGGCGGCGGTGGGCGCGACCTGGTCGTAGAGTTTGTCGATACTTTCGGCGTACCAGGCAAATACATTGGCAGCGCCCGGCACATCGATATTCCAGGCATCCATCACTGGCTTTCCCCTATTCAGGGAGTCGAGCAGCGCCATCTCTTCGCGATTTTCCAGCATCAGTGCCGCAAGCTTTTGCAGCACGGCCTTGCGCTCCACTGGCGCCATGCGCGCCCAGGGGCCATTGTCGAAGGCTTCACGCGCGGCGCGAACGGCCAGGTCAATCTCGGCTTCAGCGCAGGCACTGACCTCGGCCAGCACCTGTTGGGTCGCAGGGTTGATGGCGCTGAAGGTCGCGCCAGATGCCGGGGTAACCGGCTGGCCTGCAATCAGCGCAGTGGTGATAAAGCGTTGCTGCTGTGCACGTTGTTGCCAGTCACTGAGTTCAAACACCGGATTAACCCTCGCTCACTGCCCAAACCGAATAGGCCATATTTATTACTGTGGGACGATGTTGGCTGATGCGCGCGCCAAGGAAAATTATTAAATATGTCTTCGGGGTATATGAAAAAGCTGGTTAAGCCAGCACCAATAAGGAGCGCCATGCATGGCGATTGTGCAGTAAGGTTGACGGACGGCGGTTCTAGTCTTGCGGATGTTCACCCGGCTAGCAGACGGGTGGCTTGAACGGCCAACATAATCAATAAAAGCAGTGAGTTATTTGAGTTCCAGCCAGGTGGGGCGTGTAAATTGCTTGCACAGGCCACTTGAGTAATCAAACACTGCAATGCCCCATCCTGGTTCGCCGGGGTGGTCAGACGAGGTTTATCGTGGCGGCTTATACCCTGCGTCAATTGAAGTATTTTGTAACCACCGTCGAGTGCGGCAGCGTTGCCGAGGCATCGCGCAAGCTGTACATCGCGCAACCCTCGATATCAACGGCGATCAAGGGCTTGGAAGAAAGCTTTGGCGTGCAGTTGTTTATTCGTCATCACGCCCAGGGCGTATCGTTGACCCCGAGCGGCGCGCGCTTTTACCGCAAGGCGCAAGAGCTGCTGCGCATGTCCCACGAATTCGAGCAGAATGCGTTGGCGGACAACGACGTGGTCTGCGGACAGATTGATATCGGTTGTTTTGAAACCGTTGCACCCTTGTATTTACCAGGATTGATTGCCGGCTTTCGCACGCTGTATCCCGGCGTGGATATCCGCATTTTTGACGGTGAGCAACAGGATTTGGTGCAAGGCCTGACCGGTGGCCGTTTTGACTTGGCGATCCTGTATGAGCACGACCTTGATGGCACCATTGAGGTCGAGCCGCTGATGCCGCCGCAACCGCCTTACGCATTGCTTCCTGAAAACCACAGGTTTGCCCAGCAGGCACAGGTTTCACTGCGTGACTTGGTGCTAGAACCGATGATTCTGCTCGATGTGCAGCCCAGCCGTACCTATTTCGTCAGCCTGTTCGAGGAGCTTGGCCTGAGCCCGAATATTGGCTTTAGCTCGCCTTCGATCGAAATGGTGCGTGGCATGGTTGGCCAGGGGTTTGGCTTCTCGATATTGGTCACCCGGCCGCGTTCGGAATGCACCTACGACGGCCAGAAAGTGGTGATGGTGGACATCAGTGAAAAGGTTACCGGCTCAGGTCTGGTCGCCGCCTGGCTCAAGCGGGCGCAACTGACAAAGCCGGCGCATTTGTTTGTTGATTACTGCAAAGAGCATGTGGCGCCACCGACGGTCACAAGTGGCGGGTAAAACAGCGTTATCCGGCTTACGCTGTTTTTAACCACTGCGCCAGGCGACTGAGCATGGCATCGCACTGTTCAAGCTGTGCAATGCTGATGAACTCGTCTGGTTTGTGCGCTTGCTCGATACTGCCGGACCCGCAGACAACTGTGGCAATTCCGGCTTTATCGAATAAGCCACCTTCGGTACCGAAGGCTACCGTGCTGAAGTCATCGCATTGGCTGAGCAGGGCAATCAATTGTGCGGCCGGGCTTTGGGCGTCCGTTGCCAGGCCCGGATAGGCGGAAAGCTGGCTGAACTCAATGGACGTCTGTGTATCGACCGCGTGCATTCTCGGCAGTAATTCATCCTTGGCGAACTGCTGCACTTGGTCGGCGACATTTTGCGGGTCGTCCGATGGCAGGGCGCGGACTTCGAAATCAAACTGGCACTCGGCAGGGACGATGTTCAAGGCCCGCCCGCCGCTGATCATACCGGTCTGCACTGTGGAGAATGGTGGGTCGAAACGGGGATCGTGCAACTGCGGCGCACGCAAGTTCTGGCCGATTTCACCGAGCTTGCCAATCAGCTTTGCTGCATATTCGATGGCGTTGACGCCTTGCGGAGCATAAGCCGAGTGACAGGCCGCGCCCTGGATATTGCAGCGCATGGCCAACTTGCCTTTATGGCCCAGCACCGGCTTCATCAATGTGGGTTCACCGATGATGCAAACGCTGGGTTTATGCGGTCGTTGTTGCAAATCAGCCAGCAGGGAACGCACGCCCAGGCAGCCTACTTCTTCGTCGTAGGAAAACGCAAAATGCACGGGTTGCTTCAGCGGTGCGGCCAGAAACTGCGGCACTGCGGCCAGCACGCAGGCAATAAAGCCTTTCATGTCGGCAGTGCCGCGACCAAACAAGTGGCCGTCGCGCTCGGTCATTGAGAAGGGCGGCAAGGTCCAGGCCTGCCCCTCGACCGGCACCACGTCGGTGTGCCCTGAAAGCACAACGCCGCCAGGGATGTCCGGACCTATAGTTGCGAACAGATTAGCCTTGCTGCCTTCGGCATTGAAGAACAGCTGGCATGGGATGTCGAAGCCCTTGAGGTAGGTGCTGATAAAGTCGATCAGCGCCAGGTTTGACTCACGGCTAACGGTATTGAACTCAATCAACCTGGCCAGTAATTGACGGCTGTTTTGCATGGTCAGTCTCTCCCGGAGCTGGCGCTACTCGTCGCCGGGTACGCCGTAGGTCGGGGCTTTGGTCGGGTCGAGCGCGCGGGTCACGTAGTCCTGCATCTGTGGGCGGTAGGCCTGCCAAAGCTTATCCAAGTCGGCAATAGGGTCTTGCTCTGACCAGTCTACTCGCAGATCAACAATTGGCCAGAGCAGGTCGCTTACCACCGACAGTGCGGCCGAATGCACGGGCCCGGCTTCGCCACCGGCACTCATTGCAGCTTTCATGGCGCTCAACAGACGATCAGCAAGGGCTTCGCCCGCGCTATCCTCGAAGGCGCGAACCATGGCCTCGATTACCGCCTGGTCACTCAAGAGATTACCTGCCGCCACGCAACTTTCTCCCGCCAGGGCATGGTTGACTCCAAGCGCCTTGCTGCCGGTGAAATGTGCAGTTTGCCCTTCCATGTCGATCACTGTGACTTGCCGGTACTGGCTGTAGCCGTGGCGTGAGAGTGCCTTGTCCAGTGCGCTGGCGGCGGATTCGCCTCCTTCGAGCAAGTCGAGGATTTCAGGGCCAAGTGCAGGCAAGGTGATATTTTGGGTTGAAACCGCGCCAACTGAGCTTCTCAGCCAGGGGCAACGTGCGCCAACCGCGATGCTGGATGAGCTGATGGCAATGCCCAACTGGCCGTTTTCTGGGCAACGGCCGACAATTGAAAAGGTCATGCTTGCTCCTCGGGAATTACCGCAATCACGTCAATTTCCATCAGCCACTGCGGCTGGCCAAGTGCCGAAACCACCAGGCCGGTTGAAATCGGGAATACGCCCTTGAGCCATTTACCGACTTCCTGATACACCGGCTCACGAAAGCGCGGGTCGGTCAGGTAAGTGGTGGTCTTGACGATGTGGCTCATGTCACTGCCAGCTTCTTCGAGCAGTTGCTTGACGTTCTTCATTGCCTGCTCCGCCTGTGCACGCGGATCGCCCAGGCCCACCAGGTTACCGTCAAAATCGGTGCCGACCTGGCCGCGCACATAGACGGTATTGCCCGCGCGGACGGCTTGGCAGAGGTCGTTATCCAATGACTGGTTGGGGTAGGTGTCCTTGGTGTTGAACATGCGGATGCGAGTGTGTGTTGGCATCAGCTGACTCCCATGATACGAAAGGGTTGCGCCTGTGAGTCGCCTTCAGCCTGGCGCTGCGTGGCGTCGCGGTAGTCGCGGTATTTATGCTGCGTGACGATGTGATCGGCGATGTGTTTGGCGGCGTGCCACACGCCCCAGATAAAGGTCGAGCCACGACGTGACAACCAAGGCAGGCCAAGGAAGTAGATGCCCGGTTCGCTGGAGACGCCGCGTTGATGCCGTGGCTTGCCTTGGGCATCGAAGGCGTCAACCTTTAGCCAACTGAAATCAACCGCATAACCGGTCGCCCAGATAATTGAGGTAATGCCTGCTGCTGCCAGGTCAAGCTCAAGAATTGGTTGGGTGACGCATGCCGGATCCGGGTGCTTCTTGCGCGCCTCGGGCTCTTCCGGCAAGTCGAGCTGATTGCGTTCGATATAGGCGTCTGCAGCGTCAAGCAGGGCCAGGTAGTTTTCATCGCCGCGCGCCAGATTCTCGGCAAGGTCCGGTTGAAAGGTTACAACGCCGTTATTGAAGGCCTTGGTCAGGCCAACCAGGGTCATGCCTTGGTTGGCAAGGTTGCGAAAATCAATGGTCTGGCCGCCGCGTGCGCCGCTCACGGCAATGGTTACGTGCTCTTTGCCGGGCTGCGCCGCTTCTGCATCCCACTGGCCAAGCACGCCGAGCCACCAGCAAAAATCACGGTTGCGATAGCTGCGTGGCGGCCGGTCATGGGCGCCAACCGAGAGGTAAACCTGTTTGCCGGAACGCATCAACTCCTCGGCGATTTGCACCCCGGAAGAGCCCGCGCCACCCACCAGCACCGCACCCTCGGGCAACTGTTGCGCATTGCGATAGGCCGCCGAGTGCAACTGGTGGGTATTGCTATCGTTTGGCGCAATCGGCGGGGTTACCGGACGCTGGAAAGGGCCTGTTGCGGCAACCACGCGATTGGCCTCGATCACGCCTTCAGAGGTTTCGATGGTGAAACCGGGGCGGCCGTTATTGCGCACCACTTGCTTGACTTCCACGCCCGTGCGGATCGGTGCGTTGAAGGTCCTGGCGTACTCGACGAAGTAATCCGCCACTTGCTCTTTCGGTGCAAAGGCATCGGGGTCGAGATCAAATTCAAGGTTTGGAAAGCGGTCATGCCAGGCTGGGCCGTTAGCCACCAGTGAATCCCAGCGCCCGGTTCGCCAGGCTTCGGCGATACGGTTGCGCTCCAAGACAAGGTGCTCCACCCCAAGTTTGCTCAGGTGTTCGCTCATGGCCACACCTGCCTGGCCTGCGCCGACGACAAGCGTATCGATTTGAAGATGTTCAACTGTCATATCTGAGCCCATGTGGAAGGCGGGACAAATTCAGGTCAAGACGCGGCCTTTACTGACGGCGCCGAACTGTCTACAGCTGCATTCTGTCCACCGGGGCTGATTAGCGAAATTATGTTTTTTGTCGTTGTTGCTTATCTAAAAGCTGCTTTGCCTCGTAGTTACAGGCCTCCAGACCACTGTTTGCGGGGGGGAAGGCCCATGTTGGGCATCGCGCGTCGTCAGGCAAGAGGGTCGATAACGCTGCCAATAGCGCAGGTGGAAAATAGTTCGTGGCTTGCGCCAAGGCCTGACTCATCGTAATTGATGCACAAACTCACCAACACCCCGCAACGGGCCTGCAATTGTGTGGGTT
Organism: Pseudomonas sp. S9; assembly: GCF_000222125.1. Lineage (NCBI taxonomy): Bacteria > Pseudomonadati > Pseudomonadota > Gammaproteobacteria > Pseudomonadales > Pseudomonadaceae > Pseudomonas > Pseudomonas sp. S9. Next base: position 149,037 of record NZ_AFFX01000003.1, read on the forward strand.
GGGCGACCCATGCAAGTGATGCGGGTGGGCGCTACACTGGCGCCAGCCCCGACTAGCCTTCTTGAATCAAGGTCATTGAGCGTGAAGATTATAACCATTGGTGGTGGTGAGATTTCTGAGTTGGAAACGCTGGATTTGGACGCGTTTATTTGCAGTCAAACTGGAAAATCCACTCCAAAAGCATTGTTTATTCCCACTGCAAGTGGCGATGCAGATGGCTATTGCGCGACTTTCCAGCATGTCTATGGCGAGCGGCTGGGTTGCGAAGTTGATTTTCTGCTGGCATCGCGCACCGACTTTTCCCATCAGCAAGCCGTGCACAAAATTCTAAATGCCGATCTGGTTTATGTCGGCGGTGGCAACACCGAAAAGATGCTAGCCGTATGGAGGGATTTTCGGATCGCAGCAGCTTTACGTCAGGCCGGGGAGAGTGGCACGGTTCTCGCGGGATTGAGCGCAGGTGCTATCTGTTGGTATGAAGCCGGGCTAAGCGACTCGGATCGATTCACTGCAGGCTCGGACTGGAGGCTTAAACGTCTCGGTGCCCTGGGTTTTCTGCCTGGTGTATTTTGTCCACATCTGGATAAAGAACAGCGCCATGCTTCTTTGTTAGAGTTGGTGCGCACCTCAGGTGAAAGGGCGATTGCGTGCGACAATGGTGCGGCAATCTATTGGCATGATGGCGTCGCTCAAGTCCTTAGCAGTCTCCCGAACGCCTTTGCCTACCTCTACACCGAGGTGTCCGGTGAGGTTAGCGTCGAGCGGTTTAGAGCTGGGCAGAAATTACCCTTGTAGGTCATTCTAAGCAGATGGTCGCCAGGAAAAAACGATGCGCAAAATACCTCCGTTGAACTCCGTGCGTGCATTCGAGGCCGTGGCGCGTCACCAGAGTTTTTCTGCTGCGGCTGACGAGCTGTCTGTGACGGTTGCGGCGGTTAGTCATCAAGTTCGTCAGCTAGAAGATGGCCTGGGGCAAAAGTTGTTGGAAAGGGGGCGCTCGGTCAGCCTCACTCCAGCAGGCAAGACAATCTATCCGCTGCTGCGCGACGGTTTCGACCAGATCGCCCAGGCCTTTGCCTTGCTCGCCGCGCCAAAGGCGAAAGACAGCATCGAGGTGTCAACCACCCGGGCATTTGCCGAGCGCTGGCTCATGCCGCGCCTGCCCAGGTTCAACGCGGCTTATCCCAACCTTGTGGTGTCTATCCATGCATCGGAAAAGATCGTGGACCTGCGTAGCGAGGCTGTAGACCTGGCGATTCGCTATGGCCCGTTCGGTGGGAACCTGCGGGGGCCAGTGCTGTTCGCGGACAGATACATTGCCGTGGCGCATACAAGCATCTGTCCAACTGATCGACAGGCACGGATAAGCGACTTCTACAGTCGGCCACTGCTGGCGTTCAAATGGAAAAACCAGGCGCTTGCCGCGCCATCCTGGTCTGCTTGGCTGGCTCAGGTTGAACATGACAGCGCTCGCGAGTTACGCACCTCCTGGTACAGCGAGGAAACCCTGGCGCTACGCGCTATGGAACAGGGGCTGGGCCCGTTGCTCTGCAGCAATCTACTGGTTGACGAGGAATTGCGCACTGGGCAGATACATCCTGTGGAAGGCCCAAGCCTGCCTGGCTTTTCTTACCATCTGGTCGAGGGGCCAGGGCAGGCCTCGAACAGCAACCTGGCACTGTTCAAGGATTGGCTGCTGAGCGAGGCTGCTCAATTCAGTGCCGGCTAGGAACCAGGCAGCGGCACAGTCATTCATGCTGGCGACAGTTGAGGTTTTTTCTCGAGCATCTGCATGACCAGGCGCGGCACAGCGTCGAAAGCATCGGCGATGGAGGCCTGATGCCGATCATCACCAAACTCCTGGTAGTCGATGGAAATCCCGTGAGTTTGATTCACACCCAAATAGTGCGCACAGGTCCGGATATGAGTGTCCAGGTGGTTCATGGATTCGCGTATCCCTCCGGGGCCAAAGCCGAACTCGCCACGGGAAGACAAAATCACCAGTTTCTTGCCGGTCATGATAGGTTCCAGCGGGTAATCACCGCGGCCCAAATCAAAGCTGAACGTCTTGCCGATGCGGATCACGTTGTCGAACCAGGACTTGAGCTGGGCAGGCATGCCGTAGTTGTACATCGGGGTGCCGATAACGATGACATCGGCGCGGTTTAGCTCATCGATCAACTCGTCCGAGACACTTAGCGCCTCGCGCTTTTCAGTCGTCATATGCGCTTCGGGGGTAAATACCGCTGCTATCCAGTCTTCGGTAATGAATGGCGGTGGATTGCGGCCAATGTCACGAACAATAACCTGTGCATTGTCATCATGTGCAACCCAGACATCGACAAAGGCCTGCGAAAGTTTACGGCTTAGCGAACGTTCAGAGCGAACACTGGCATCAATATGCAAAAGAGTTGTCATGGCTGAGATCCTGTTTAATCTGAACTTGAATAAGCTCAAGGCATGAACAAGTGGGCCATAACTTCATGAGGTCTGACTATTGAGTTTTGTTTGCGCAGGGTTAAGTAAAACTCAAGTGCGGTGAAGCGCTCAGTTAGTTATTGTTCTAAATAATGATTCAACTATTTGCCGATTATTAAAGGCCAGCGGTTGGCTATTTAATTCGGCGGGTGATTTCTTGCCAGATATAAGCGTAATTATAACTGAGCCAACGAATCAGGATTTTATCAAACTGCCTGCGTAGCCAATGGCGTTCTCTTGCGGCCAGCCGCTGATCAATCATCGCGTTGAGCGAGTCGGGCTCAAAGCCTGTCCACACCGGCGGTACTGGCGCGGCAAGGTTGGAGAAACACAGGGGCGCCACCTCGGAATAAAGGATTTCATGCAGCACCTTGGGATCAACATCTTTTACCTGTTCGGCGAGGTAGTCGTAATCAACAGGAAGGTCATTGAACGCCTCGCTAAGCACGGCTCTTATTCGGGCTCTTTCGTGCGGGCTCAAAACATATTCCACTATCAAGGTGTCCTGGCCAGTTGCCCTGACCGCTGCGCGTTTCAATGGCGGCAGTCAGTGCGCTTGCGGGTGATTACTGTTGCGTGACGTAGCCCAGTAGCTCAACCACTTGCTCGGGTGTCTGTGCCCAGGCCATGGCGGCGGCGTCGACTTCTTTCAGCGGGTGGATAATGTCGTCCGCGTGCAGGGTGATATAGGGCTTGCCCAGTGCGGCGCAAAAGCCTGCGTCAAAGGCGGCATTCCACTGTTTGTATTTGTCGCCGAAACGAATGATTGCCACATCGCATTGTTCAAGCAGGGTCTTGGTGCGAATCGCATTGACCTTGGATGACTTGTGGTCGCGCCAGAAGCTTTCGGTTTCAGCGCCGAGTACATCACCGGCGGCATCACTGCTTTCGTGATCGGTATTGGCCGAGGTGAACTTGATGTCGAGCTGGGCTTTGGCGGCGCCATTGATAATGCGCTCACGCCAGTCGGCATGAATTTCGCCGGATAAGTAGACTGTCCAAATCATCAGAACCTCAATGCTTTGTTAAAGACAACCACTATACCAACCATGGCGCGCCTGTGACGACGCGCCGTCTGGTTCAGCGGGCAGGCATGAGGGTCAGGCTGCTGCTGGTGTGTGCGGCAACATCACTGTCGCTCAGGTGCATGGGCAGGTAAACGCCTTGTATATAGCGCTGGGCCTGGTCGCTGTAGTGTTTGTCGAACGGCGTGCCGCTCTGGCCGACCGGGTTGATTCCCAGCGCTGTGCTGGCATCGGCCATGTCTATCAGGCGCCGCGTGGATGGGCCGTAAACCACCGACCAGGGTGCAGGGCCTACGCGGTGCGACAGGTTGTTTGGTGTTTCATGGCCTCCCGGCGCTGCGAATGGGCCGACGTTGAACAGGCGATCCAGCGGTTTTTTCTGGCCCAGCGGGTGGTTGTGGGTGAGGGTATGTGCCGTGCCCCATCGCCAGCTTTTCGGGTCGTCGCCAAGGGTTTGCTTGGGGTGGGCAATACTCGCCTGCCAAGCCGCCTTGACCGTTTGGCCACGGTCTTCGATGGCGTCGGTGCTGCGGTTATCCCACCATGGCGAGTCGGCATCAGCTGTCAGGCGTGGCAGTGGGACATCAAGCGCCCGCGTGGCGAGCAGATTCTCGAAAAACGGCCCTTGCAACTCATCGCCCATGGCGTGCCTGGCCAATTCATATACAAGCTGGTTGAACAGGGTTGGAGCGGTTGCGTCGAGTGTATGGTCGCCATTCCAGCTAACCAACTGTTCAACCAGGGCCTGCTCTTGCTCATTAGCGGCGGCCTTGCGCAAGTCATCGATGATGGGGGCCAGCAAGCGTGGTGCGTAACCGGTGCCCGGATCAAGCTGTAGTGCCTGGCTGTTGCTTCAGTCCCACTTGACCGAGTTGTCAACCAGGCGTTGATTCAGGCGCTGGCCGCGGTCTGGCAAGTTGTAGTAGCCGGGGATTTCTATACCGGTTGGCGAAACCGTCTGGAAGTTGGCCGAGACGATGTAACCGCGCTGTGGGTTTTCTTCCTGCGGGTTATCGCTGAATGGGTAATAGCCGAGCTTGTCCGCTTCCTCCGTGGAGCCGTCGAGAATAAAACTCGGGTTGACCCCAGCAGGGCGGCGCGGCAGCTTGGCCGCCGCCCACCAGCCGATATCACCCTTGGCGTTGGCCCAGATCACGTTGAGGCCGGGCGACTCGATTTTTTCCGACGCTGTGCGTGCCTTTTCAAGAGTGTCGGCACGGTTGAGCTGGTAAAAACCTTCGAGGATCGGGTTATCGGTTTCCAGGAACGCCCACCACATGGCGATAGGCGTCTTGCCAGCGGACTCGCCCAAGGCATCGTTGATGATAGGGCCATGGGGCGAGCGGCGCAGAGTCAGGGTGACCGGCTCGGCATCCTTGACAGTGATGGTTTCGGTACGGCTTTGCAGGTCTGTCCATTGGCCGTGATACCACACCTGGTTGGGGTTGTCGGGATTCACTTTCTCGGCAATCAGGTCCAGGTCATCGTTCTGGAACATGGTGATGCTCCAGGCGAAGTCCTTGTTGTGGCCCAGGGATGCAACCGGGTTGAGCGCCTGGTGATGGCCATATAAGTCAAAGCCGGGGTAGCTGAGTTGCGCCTCGTACCAGACGGCGGGTACCGAGAAACGAATATGCGGATCGCCCGCCAGTAATGGCTTGCCGCTGGCCGTGCGGCTGCCCGACACGGCCCAGGCATTGCTGCCCTCGAACTGTGGCAAGCCCGCTTCGGCGAGCGCATCGTTGCTCAGGCGGGCGATGCTGTTGAGGTCTTGCCAGTCGTTGCTGGCCAGGGGTTGCTGTATCACGCCTTGTGGATGCCAGGCCAGGTCAAACACCTTGAGGTAGTCCGGGCCGAGCTGGTCGCGCACGTAGCTCAAAACCGGTTCTGTGCGAAACGCGGCAGCAAAGCTGTAAGCCATGTAGCCGGCAACGCTGATGGTATCGGCGACGGTAAAGGGGCGCTTGTTAATGCCCAGTAGATCAAACTCAACAGGAGCCGGATTGTTGTCCTGATACTGGTTTATACCGTCGAGATAGGCCTGCAGCGCTTTGTATGATGCACTGCTTTTATCCATCTTCTGCACGTACTTGTCGGCATGCTGACGAATTTCCAGGGTGCGGAACAAGCGATCGGTATCAACCAGCTTGCTGCCCAATACCTCTGCCAATTCCCCCCGTGCCAGGCGGCGCATCAGTTCCATTTGGAATAGCCGATCCTGGGCATGTACATAGCCAAGGGCGCGGTACATGTCCGCTTCGTTTTCAGCCTTGATATGCGGCACGCCGCGCTCGTCGTAGCGCACGCTGACAGGTGCTTGCAGCTGTTGCAGGGCGATTTCCCCCTCGCGCTTAGGTTGCTTGCTGGTGCAATACCAACCGCCGCCAGCCGCCGCTAGAGCAACGATGACGGCCAGTGCAGTGAGGGAGCGTTTCATTCGATCATCCTTATTGTTGTCTTGCGGTTCTAGCCGCGTTTTATGTCGCTATTGTGCGGAATAGACAGCTATACAGCATTGACCAAATGCATTTGCAGTGAAATTATCTGGTCAATCAATGGGTCGCGAAGTACAGATGATCAGCGAACAACAGTTACCCACCATCAGCCTGACTCACTCGGCGACCATGCGCCGCTTGCTGTATGAAGGATTGAGCAGCCTTGGCTTTGATCCAACGGATACATACCGACGCGCCTATGACGGTGCACGTTTGTCGCCGCCATTGATTGACACTCGCCAGGAACATGACAGTGCACCGCGCTTTTGGCAGGCACTCGAGCAGTTGACCGGCGATGTGGATATCGGCCTGCACCTGGGCGAGGTGATGAAGCCGCGACCGATGGACGTGGTGGGCTACCTGCTATTGGCCAGTTGTGATTTGCGCCAGGCGCTGGAAAGCTTTGTTCGCTTCCAGCACATTCTCTCGGGTGGCTTTGCTGCACGGCTTGAGGAACAGCGCGACAGCGTACGGCTGATTATCGACCTCAATTACCGAGGAGTCGGCTCGTTGCGTCAGCAAATCGAATGCCTGGCCCTGCTTTGGCAGAAACAACTCAGCAGTGTGACCGACGATGAGTTCTGCTTGAGTGCAGTCGAGTTCCGGCATCCGGCGCCACGGCGCATCAGTGAGCATCGGCGCCTGTTTGGTATTACGCCACAGTTCGGTCAGCGCCACGATGCCTTGATCTTTCCCCAGGCACTGCTTGCCAGGCCGTCGCGCAGTGCCAACCCACGGCTGTTCAAGCTGCTTAGTGAGCAGGCGACAGTCGAGCTGGCCGAACTGAGCGAGAACCTCTTGCTGGACCGGGTCCGTAACTGGCTGGAAGCAAACCTGGGGCAACAGCTCTGCAGCTTGCAGGCTTGTGCGCCGGCGTTGAATCTAAAACCGGCGGCCTTGCAGCGGGATCTGGCAGCCCAAGGCAGCAGTTTTCGTCAGCTCCACGATGAGGTTCGCAGGCTGCGTGCGCTGGCGCTGCTGGAGCAAGGCATGGCGACGCGTGATGTTGCCAGGGCCTGCGGCTTTGCTGAGTTGTCGCCATTCTACCGGGCGTTCAGGCGTTGGCAGGGTTGCACCCCAAAACATAAAGCGCGGTGTTGACTCCGGCTATTTGTCGCTGGCGTTCCAGTCACAGAAGCAACCCACCGCCATATTATTGCTGGCGCTGACCGAGCGCCCTTCAGCCAGGGCGTTAAGGATTGGCTCAATAAAGCTGTTGCTCGAATTACAGGTGAGCCCCGAGCTGTATGGGCCAAAGTAGGCGAGATTGCCCGCTCGGTCCCAAATTGCCACGGCTGGGCTTGCTGGCAGCTTTTCGCTCCCCGGCAGTTGTTGCAAGGGCTTCAGTGCTTTGAGGGTGTCGGGCAACTGGCCGCTGCTTCCCGGTTTTTGCACCGCGTAAAACGCAACGCCTTGCACTGCGAAGTGTTCGACCAGTTCCGCAAGGTGTTGTTGATTGCCGACATTGCAGGGGCATGCGGGGTCCCAGAAATGCACCAGTCGAATCGGGCCGGGCCCTGCTATGTCAGGGGGTAAGCGAATATCTGCTCCCGTGAAAATGGCTGTGCGCTCACTGAATGCGCGCAGGTAGCGTGCTTCAAACCAAAGAAATGCCGACCATAGCGCAACGATCACTGCGACCACGGCAATACTGGCAATGATGATTTTATGACGGGTAACTGGCATGGTGCGCTGTCTATCCAAGGAGGTATAGCTTGCCACGATGCGCCCGGCAGCAAAATATCCGCAGTGCAGGCAATGACGTGAAATAATCGCCCTACACGCCCACCAATCATGGAAAGCCCAATGCCAGAGCGTTTCACCCCTGACAGCGTGGTCGCCGGTCTGCGACCCATAGCCGCAGCTGCCATGAGCTTGCCACACGAGCAGGCGTACCGCTCGTTCTATCGGCTCGACAAGCTCGCGGCGCGCCAGGTGCGCCTGGGTTTCTTTGATGCCGCCGGTTATCGCATCGCAGCCCAGGTGTGGTGGCCCCAAGCGCCCAAGGCAACCCTGGTCTTGCTGCATGGTTATTACGATCACCTGGCACTGTATCGCCATGTCATTGAGTGGGCGTTAAGCATGGATTTCGCCGTCTTTGCATTTGATCTGCCGGGGCATGGCTTATCGAGCGGTGCGCGGGCCAGTATCGGTGATTTTGCTGAATACCAGATCGTGCTCAAGGCCGCTTTGGCGCAGGTTGGGCAATTAGACTTGCCGCAGCCCTGGCTCCTGTTTGGCCAGAGCACCGGCGGGGCGATTGTGGTTGATTATCTGCTCACGGGTAATCCCGGCCCTGAAATTGGCCAGAGCATCCTGTTTTCACCCCTGGTACGGCCCCGTGCATGGGGGTGGTCGAAGTTGAGCTATCACTTGCTCAAGCCTTTCGTGCGCAAGATCTCAAGACGTTTTACCGAAAATTCGCACGATGCTGAATTTATCGACTTCCTCCATCCCCACGACTCACTGCAGCCGCAATGCTTGCCCACGGCATGGGTTGGCTCGCTGGCCCGCTGGGTGCTGCACATCGAAATGGCGCCGCCGAGCCCGCGGAGCCCGTTGATAATCCAGGGTGAAAGCGATATGACGGTGGATTGGCGGCACAATCTACAGGTGCTCAAGGAGAAATTTAAGGCGCCGAAGATTTTGCTTTTACCCGAGGCGCGGCATCACATGGCCAATGAGTCGCAGCTCTACCGCGACCAGTACTTTGCATTTCTGACCAAACAGATGCACAAATAGCCCAACCGCAAGGCGCCAGTGACGCGCCGGGATTAAATGCCTTGCGGGGCTGGCGCCAGATCCGCTGTGTTCTGGCCGACAGCCAAGCCTGCGCGCATCGCAGCGAGTGCTGCCTGGTAGTAGGTTTTACCTGCATCTGACTGGGCGAAGCTGACAAACTCTTCAAGCTCGGCATCGCTGAGGTCGCGATAGACAAACAACAAGGTGTTATCCAGCTCTGCGCCGATTTGGTTCATCAGGTTTTGCCGTTGCGAGCTGAGCAGCGCCTGGGCCGTGCCGCCACCGAGCAAGCCTGGAATCATCTGGCTGAGGCTGTCTGCCGCCACACCGGCCAGCGCCAGGCTGACTTCGGCGCCGGCTTCCTTGGCGGGCAAGGCTTGCGCCAGATGGCCAATCAGCAGGCGCCGGCTGTCTGAGGCATCAACTTGCGGCAGGCCATTGGCGTAGCGGGCAAGTTGATCCTTGCGGGTGGCCAGGGTTTCTGCAGCCACTATTTTCTTGCCCAATGCGGAATTGAAGAAGCTGACGGCAGGGGCTGGGTCCGCCAGATTGTCCTGCAGGGCTTGTTGCGCGCGCTGATCCATGGCCTGTGGCGCAAAGCGTTTATTGCTTTTGTCGACCAATGCCTTGTAAACCGCAGGCGGCAGTGTGCTGCGATAGCGCGCCTGGGCAGCGCTCAGGGCATCGTTGAAGTTGGCGCGCTGCTCGGGCCAACCGGCGACCTTGTACAATTCGACTGAAGACGCTGCCAGGCTCGGCAGGCTGATAAAAATAAAAAGTTGAACAAATAGGGCGTGGATAATGACTCCTGTCTGGCGCGCGGCTATTTTCATTGGCCAGTCAATGCTTGTCGAGAAGCAGAAGCAGCGCTGATAGAATATCGGCATGTCTGAAAATCCTTCCCTAGAGCAGCTTTCGAGCATCGTCGACGACCTGGCAGAGCAGGGCTGGTCACTGCAGCCTGCATTTATCTCACAGACTCTGACCCTCGAACTGGCCCAAGAGTGCCGTAAACGTGCAGCGCAGGGCGCATTAGTGCCTGCGAGTATAGGCCGTGGCCAAGGCCTGGCGGTACAGGAAGGCATTCGCGGTGATCGTATCCAGTGGTTGGAACCGGGCCAGTCGCAAGCCTGTGACCAGTACTTGGCCAAACTTGAGTCATTGCGCCAAGCCATCAATCAAGGTTTATATCTGGGGCTTGAAGACTACGAAAGCCATTTTGCCCTGTATCCGCCGGGTGCATTCTATAAGAAGCATCTGGATCGCTTTCGTGACGATGACCGACGCGCTGTGTCAGTAGTGCTGTATCTTAATCAAGAGTGGGAAACCGGGCAGGGCGGCGAGTTGCGCTTGCACCTGCCAGGGGGCGGGGTGCGTGATATAGCGCCGAAAGCCGGGGTACTGGCAGTCTTTCTGTCCGCCGATATGCCCCATGAGGTGTTGCCCGCCCAGCGTGAGCGCCTGTCGTTAACGGGTTGGTTTCGCCGGCGGGGTGACTCGGTCCTTTAGGGCTGGTGAGTGGAGATAGCGATGCAAATGATCCTGGTCAGCCGTTGCCTGTTGGGCCATCGCGTGCGCTATGACGGCGGTGCGCACGGGCCTTATGACGTGCTGGCGCGCTGGCAAGCGGAAGGCCGGGTTATTGCCCTGTGCCCGGAAGTCGCCGGTGGTCTGCCAACACCGCGCCCTGCCGCTGAAATTCCAGGTGGCCAGGGCGCCCAGGTGTTGGATGGCCTGTTGCCCGTGGTCAGTATTGAAGGTGAAGATTTCACCGCTCAATTCGTATCGGGCGCCGAGCAGGCGCTGGCGTTGGTCAAGAAACACGACATTGCAATCGCCTTACTCAAGGCACGCAGCCCCTCGTGCGGAAATATTGAGAATTATGATGGCAGCTTCAGTGGCAACAAGGTTGCTGGCGAAGGCGTAACTGCCGCTCTGCTGCGGCGCGCGGGCGTTGCAGTGTTTAACGAAGAGCAACTGGACGCGGCGACCCGGGCGCTTGCTCGGCTTGAACTAGACTAGAGCTGCTGATTGCAGGGAACAAACCTGTTTATTGCAGCGTCAATCCCATGAATCAATCCACAAGGTGTTCATGATGAATAAGTTAGTGCCTGCCTTCGCCCTGAGCTTTTGCATGCTCGGAGCCAGTTTCGCCGCCCTCGCTGAAGTGCCCCGGACAGCCGCTCCGGAAAATGCCTCGGTGTATATCATCGAGCCTAAGGCCGGAGCCACTGTCGATAAACCCTTTACCGTACGTTTTGGCCTCAAGGGGATGGGCATTGCCCCGGCGGGCGTGGATGCTCCGGATACCGGTAATCACCACTTGTTGATCGATCTCGACCAGTTGCCTGCTATGAACGGCCCGCTACCGGCCACCGAAAACGTGGTCCATTTCGGTAAAGGCCAGACCGAAACCGAGCTGACCCTCGCCCCGGGCAAGCATACGTTGCAATTGCTTCTGGGCGACAAGAACCACGTGCCATTTGACCCGCCGGTGCTGTCGAAAAAAATCACTGTAACGGTTAAATAGCCGGATTGGGTTTCAAGCAAACCCAAATGCCAGCCACTAAAAAGGGAGGCCAAAAGCCTCCCTTTTTAGTGCAGCTGTTCTGTTTTAGAACAGAACGCGGCTGCGGATAGTGCCGTTTACCTGCTGCAGTTTCTCCAATGCCAGATCGGAGTATTCAGCATCGACGTCGATTACCACGTAGCCAACCTTCTCATTGGTCTGCAGGAACTGACCGGAGATGTTGATGGCGTTTTCGGCGAATACGCGGTTGATCTCGCTCATCACACCTGGAATGTTTTCGTGGATGTGCAGCAAGCGGTGCTTGCCAGGATGTGACGGCAAGGCCACTTCCGGGAAGTTGACCGACGATACCGAGGTCCCGTTGTCGCTGTACTTGACCAGCTTTTCAGCCACTTCCAGGCCAATGTTGGCTTGGGCTTCGGCGGTCGAACCACCGATGTGCGGCGTCAGGATTACGCGGTCAAGGCCACGCAGCGGGCTTTCAAACTCTTCAGTGTTCGAGCGAGGCTCGACCGGGAATACGTCGATGGCCGCGCCAATCAGGCGTTCTTCTTTGATCGCAGTTGCCAGGTGGTCAAGTTCAACCACAGTGCCGCGTGCAGCGTTGATCAGGATGCCGCCTTGCTTGATTGCGCGGATTTCCGCTTCACCGATCATCCACTGAGTCGATGGCAGCTCAGGAACGTGCAGCGAAATGATATCGCACATGCCGAGCAGGTCATGCAGCTTGGCGACTTGCGTGGCGTTGCCCAGCGGCAGCTTGGTCACTACGTCATAGAAGAACACTTGCATGCCCAGCGCTTCTGCAAGCACCGACAGCTGCGTACCAATCGAGCCGTAACCAACAATGCCCAGTTTCTTGCCGCGGATCTCAAATGAGTTGGCCGCGCTTTTGATCCAGCCGCCACGGTGGCAAGAGGCGTTCTTCTCCGGGATACCGCGCAGCAACAGAATCGCTTGCGCCAATACCAGTTCGGCAACCGAGCGGGTGTTCGAGAAGGGGGCGTTGAATACGGCGATACCGCGCTCGCGGGCCGCATCGAGATCCACCTGGTTGGTGCCAATGCAGAAACAGCCGACGGCAACCAGTTTGTTTGCGCAATCAAATACCTCAGCCGTCAGCTGGGTACGAGAGCGGATGCCGATAAAATGGGCCTCGGCGATCTTTTCCTTCAATTCGGCTTCAGGCAACGAGCCGGTGAGGTACTCGATATTGCTGTAGCCGGCAGCCTTCAGGGTATCCACGGCATTTTGGTGGACGCCTTCGAGAAGAAGGAACTTGATCTTGCTCTTGTCGAGAGAGGTCTTGCTCATCGGAGTACCTGTTGTCCCACAATAGAGTGTCAGGAAAATTCTCAGCACCAACTGCTGATAAGCCCGTGGGTTAGTGCTGGGCACTGATTAACGGGGTGCGTATGCTAGCATAGGTGCCCCGCGAAACACCCTATCCTGGCAGATGAAGCGTGCTCAGGGTGACCATGAATCGTTTGAGAGTTCTGTAGATGACCAATCCTGCCCTGATTGATGAGTTGAAGTCCTTAGTCGAAGTCGGAAAAGTGCTGACCGATGCCGATTCCCTTGATGCCTACGGCAAGGACTGGACCAAACACTTTGCCCCGGCACCGCTTGCTATTGTCTTTCCCAAGAGCGTTGAACAGGTGCAGGCCATCGTCCGCTGGGCGAACCAGAGCAAGGTCGCTTTAGTACCCTCCGGCGGCCGCACCGGGTTGTCTGCTGCTGCCGTCGCGGCCAACGGCGAGGTGGTGGTTTCGTTTGACTACATGAATCAAATTCTTGGGTTCAACGAATTTGATCGCACCGTGGTCTGCCAGCCAGGTGTCGTTACAGAGCAACTGCAGAACTTTGCTGAAGAACAGGGCCTGTATTATCCGGTGGATTTCGCTTCCGCAGGATCCAGTCAAATTGGCGGCAATATCGGCACCAATGCCGGCGGTATCAAGGTTATTCGCTACGGCATGACCCGCAACTGGGTGGCTGGCCTAAAGGTGGTGACCGGCACTGGCGAGCTGCTTGAGTTGAACAAAGACCTGATCAAGGACGCCACCGGCTACGACTTGCGCCAGCTGTTTATCGGTGCCGAAGGCACACTGGGCTTTGTGGTCGAGGCGACAATGCGCCTCGATCGCGCACCACAGAACCTGACCGCAATGGTGCTGGGTGCCGCTGATTTCGATTCGATCATGCCGGTGCTGCATGCCTTCCAAAGCAAACTTGACCTGACCGCCTTCGAGTTTTTCTCGGATAAGGCCCTGGCCAAGGTCATGGCGCGTGGCGATGTGCCGCCAGCCTTCGAAACCGATTGCCCTTTCTACGCATTGCTTGAGTTTGAAGCCAGTACCGAAGAAGTGGCCAACGCCGCACTCGAGACCTTTGAGCACTGCGTTGAGCAAGGTTGGGTACTCGATGGCGTGATGAGCCAGAGCGAGGCGCAACTGCAGAACCTGTGGAAGCTGCGCGAATATATCTCCGAGACCATCTCCCACTGGACGCCATACAAAAACGATATTTCGGTGACCGTTTCTAAAGTCCCGGCCTTTTTGCATGATATTGACGAGATCGTCGGCGAACATTACCCGGATTTCGAGATTGTCTGGTTCGGTCACATCGGGGACGGCAACCTGCACCTGAACATCCTCAAGCCCGAGAACCTGAGCAAAGACGAATTCTTCGCCAAGTGTGCCACTGTCAATAAGTGGGTGTTCGAGATCGTGCAGAAGTACAACGGCTCGATCTCGGCTGAGCATGGCGTGGGCATGACCAAGCGTGACTACTTGGGATACAGCCGCTCTGAAGCTGAAATTGCCTACATGAAGCCCATCAAGGCGGTGTTTGATCCCAATGGCATCATGAATCCCGGTAAGATTTTCGCTGAGTAATTGCCAGGCCAGGCCGGAACTGGACAACACATCACTGATGTCCGGCCTGTTGTCGAGCCCACATTGTTTTGCATGCATTGCCTTTTGAGGACTATTCATGAGCTACCAGCATCAGTATATCGACGGCACCCTCATCCATTTCCCAATGGGTAAAGTGGTGTGCATTGGTCGCAACTACGCCGAGCATGCCAAAGATTGAAACAACCCTGTTCCGACCGAGCCGCTGTTGTTTATCAAGCCAGGCAGTTGTGTAGTGCCACTCAATACTGGGTTCAGCATTCCTGACGACCGTGGCTCGGTGCACTACGAAGCCGAGATCGCGGTGCTGATAGGCAAGCCACTGTCGCGCTCACCGAGCAGCGAAGAAGTACGGGATGCGATTTCAGGTTTCGCGCCTGCCCTGGACCTGACCCTGCGTGATGTCCAGGCCAAGCTCAAGGAAAAGGGCTATCCGTGGGAAATCGCCAAGTCATTTGATGGCGCCTGCGTGCTTGCGCCTTTTGTCAGTGGTGATGCCATCACTGACTTGGCCGGCATTGGCATTCGTCTGTGCATCAATGGTGAAGTCCGCCAGGACGGTAACAGCAGCGTCATGCTCAATCCGATCGTGCCAATGATCCAGAACATGGCCGCTCACTTCAATTTGCAACCTGGCGATGTCATTCTCACTGGAACTCCAGTCGGAGTAGGCCCTCTGAACAAGGGTGATCAATTGCAGATTGAACTGGTTGGGTTGAGCAGTTTCACCAGCCAAGTCCTCTAATTAAATGATCCGGCCCCTTTCTTAGTATGTGCAGGGATGCGCGTTGAGCGGTATTTGAACCTGAGGATACGCCTAGCTTGAGCGGTATCGTTTTTATTGAGTAATAGCGGTGCCCAAAAGCTCGAAGGTGTTCAGCACTGTATTTCGCAGTCTGCTGGTTTTAATGCTTGTGGTGTTTGTCAGTGTCGGGCTCTATCAGCGCTGGGATCAACGCGCGCTGTTCCTGCTCAAGGAACTGCAAACCAGTGACGAGATGCAAGCGTCAAGCATCTGGTTGCCCAGCTACCGCGTGACCCTGGCCGGCAAGGCGATTGCCGGGCTTGAAGAGGGTGAGGTTTCCGGGCTGACGTACCGGCCCAGCAGCAACACCCTGTTTACTATTTTGGGCAAGCATAGCGAGTTGGTCGAGTTATCGCTGACTGGCGATGTGTTGCGGCGTATCCCGGTGACAGGGCTTGAAAACCCCGAAGGTGTCGAAGCGCTCTCTGGCGACTTGATGGCCATCGTCGATGAGCGTCAGCGCACGCTCACGGTTTTTCCATTGACTGCAAGCACAACCCAGATCAATGCCAGGCAGCAAATCCAGGTTGACCTGGGCTTTGCCAAGGCCGCTAACAAAGGCTTTGAGGGGCTAGGCTGGGACAGTCGTCGCCAGCTGATACTGTTGGCCAAAGAGCGAGATCCCCGGGGCTTTTACACCTTGCCACTGCCAGGCAAGAGCGGTCCGGCCCAGGGCATGCTTGAGCTTAATATCGACGATGTTTTTGTCCGCGATATTTCTTCCGTGAGTTTTGATCCCCGGACCGGGCATGGGCTGCTGCTCTCTGACGAGTCGCGGGTATTGGTTGAGCTGGATGCCAACGCCAGGCCGCACAGCTTTATCAGTCTTGCCAGTGGATTCAATGGTCTGGGTTGGGGCGTCAAGCAGCCCGAGGGCGTGACCATCGGTGCCGATGGCGATATCTATGTGGTCAGCGAGCCCAATCTTTTCTATGTGCTGTATAATTAGCCACTGGAACATCACTTCGCTGTCTGAGGATTCTTTTAAGTTTGGCTTAAGGCAAAATTCAGCAAGGCTTCAGCTACGCTGGTTAATCTGACCCTGTCATTCACTGATTAGAGATTCAGACTATGAAACGCACTACTCTCGCACTGCTGCTTGCCCCACTGTTCTCGACTGCGGTCATGGCTCAAAGCTACAACGGTCCTAGCGCCAACGTTCAGGTGACCACAGTCGCTGAAGCGCTCAAGGCTGCTGACGATACCCAGGTTGTGCTGCAAGGTCAGATTGTCGAGCGTCTGCGCGGCGAACACTACACATTCAAGGACGCCACCGGCACCGTCGAAGTTGAAATCGATGATGAAGACTGGCCGAGCCAGAGCGTTGACGATAAAGCCACCGTCAAGCTGACCGGTGAAGTTGATCAGGGTCGTAGCGGTGTTGAAGTTGAAGTCGACCGCGTGGAGTTGGTCAAGTAACACTTGCTGTGATTGGCATTCCGGGTGCATTTGATCTAGTGCATCCGGGGCCAGCCCCAATGTTGGATGCGCTGCTGCAAGCTGGGCTTGGGCGGCGTTTTTTATGCGCAATTTCTGAGAAGTACAAACATGGGTTCCCTGTTCTCGGTTAAACGTGTGTTGCTGGCCTTATTGGTACTGGTGGTGGTATTGCTGGCGGTCGCTGCGCAGCAGTATCGTTTGTTCGAACGGATCTGGTTCAACGCAACATCTGCCAGCAGCAGTCAAGCGGATGCGATCTGGCTGTCGGATTATCGCGTCAGCCTCGAGGCCAAGAAAATTGAAGGCCTTGATGATGATATCTCCGCGCTGACTTTCGACCCTGATAGGCGCACCTTGTTTACCGTCACCAATACGCAGCCACAGCTGATCGAGCTCTCCCTCGATGGCCAGGTTTTGCGCCGTATTGATCTGGTGGGCTTTGGTGATCCCGAGGCGGTTGAATACATTCGCCCCAATGTATTCGTGATCACCGATGAGCGGCTCCAGCGGCTGCTGCGGGTAGAGATCGATGACAGCACCAGGCAAGTCAATGCCGATCAAACCAAGCAGTTCTCACTCAGCGTGGGTGGGGGCGGCAACAAAGGGTTCGAAGGCCTGGCCTATGATTCTGTGGGCAAGCGCCTGTATGTGGCCAAAGAGCGTGACCCCGTACGAATCCTTGAAATAACCGGTTTTGCCGAAGCCAACGCCGAACAAAAGTATTCAGTGCATGTGGTTGATAACATCAAGCGCGATAAGGGCTTGTTTGTTCGCGACCTGTCGAGCCTGCAGTTTGACGAGAAAACGGGCCATTTGTTGGCGCTCTCTGATGAGTCGAGCCTTGTCATCGAGCTTGATGTGGAGGGCAAGCCGATCAGTACCTTATCCCTGCTGCGTCGCCAGCATGGCTTGAAGGCGTCGGTGCCACAGGCTGAAGGTGTCGCCATGGATGATAACGGCGTGCTCTACCTGATCAGTGAGCCAAACCTGTTCTATGTGTTCGAGAAGCAAGCCAAGTAGTGCGCTCATAAAAAACGCCGGGGCTCCATAAGCCACCGGCGTTTTTGAGTCCAATGCCTTGGCTTTAGCTTTCGTCGTTGAGCACGGCCCCTGGCGCATTCTTCTGGACTGATTCAACACCGTTCTTGCAGCTTGCGGCTGTGGTGTACATCTGGCTTTGGCCTACCACCTGGCCGTTTGTCGCCTTGAGCACGAAGTAATGCTTGTCGTTGCTGCTGGTCTTGATTTCGAAAGCGCCTTCGCGCGCCGAATTCTTTTTCACCGATTCAATGCCGTTAAGCGCCGAGTCCTTGGCTTTGTACATCTCGCTGGTGAGGATGATCTCACCGTTACCTGCGAGCAAGTTGAAGTGGAACTGACCGTCTTTGGCTTTTTTCAGGTGAAATTTACTGGCCATTTTGACCTCCTTGGTCGGGATAGGGACAATCCAAGCCTAGCTGGTCTTTGCCATCCGACCAGCCCAAGCCTCCTATCGAGTCAGACTCTTGACCCCTTCGCTGGTTCCCAGCAGCAATAAATCGGCACCACGCGCCGCGAACAGACCGTTGGTGACAACGCCCACGATTGCGTTGATGCGCGTTTCCAGTTCAATTGGGTTGACGATCTGCAGATTGAATACATCAAGAATCACATTGCCGTTATCCGTAACTACGCCTTCGCGGTATCCCGGATCGCCACCGAGCTTGACCCGCCCGCGGGCCACATGGCTACGCGCCATAGGGCTCACCTCGACCGGCAGGGGAAAGGCCCCAAGCACTGGCACCAATTTGCTGGCACCGGCAATGCAGATAAAGGTCTTGGCTACGGCCGCGACTATCTTTTCGCGAGTCAATGCAGCGCCGCCGCCTTTGATCAGGTTCAGGCGCTCATCGCTTTCATCAGCGCCATCGACGTAAAACTCCAGGTCACTGACCGTGTTCAGTTCGTAGACCGGGATGCCGTGGCCTTTAAGGCGTGCTGCGGTGGCTTCAGAGCTGGCAACTGCACCGTCGAACTCCATCTTGTGCTTGGCCAGCGCATAAATAAAGGAGTTGGCGGTGGAGCCCGTGCCCCAACCCACGATGCTCTTTGCGTCGAGCTTGGGGAGGATATGGTCGACAGCAGCCTGCGCCACAGCTTGCTTGAGTTGGTCCTGAGTCATCACGGTTCTGAGCCTAAGTTGAAGATGGGTGGGGGCTAATTATAGCGGCATGTGCAAGAAAACCCTGCCACTAATGTGCTGCAATCGAGTCACGACGTCGCAGCCAAATCCCCCGATTCCGTGTGGTCTAGCACGGCCGCCGTGGGGTAGACTCGTGAGCTCCTTTGAATACCGCCAGCGATTAGAGATCATGCTCGAACACTACGTTAAGAAAATCCTGACCTCGCGCGTCTATGACGTAGCGGTGGAAACGCCGTTGCAAGTCGCTCCTCAACTTTCAGAGCGTCTGGGCAACAAGATTTTGCTTAAGCGTGAAGACTTGCAGCCGGTTTATTCATTCAAGATTCGTGGCGCCTACAACAAGCTGATCCAGCTCAGTGATATCGAGCGTGAGCGCGGTGTGGTCACTGCCTCGGCCGGCAACCACGCCCAAGGCCTGGCCATGGCTGCCAAGCACCTTGGGATCAAGGCCACAATCGTGATGCCCAAGACCACGCCGGAAATCAAGGTCCATGGCGTGCGTTCGCGTGGTGGAATCGTAGTGTTGCACGGCGATAGCTTCCCCGAGGCATTGGCTCATTCGCTGAAGCTGGTCGAGGAGCAGGGCTTTACCTATGTTCATCCCTACGATGACCCGGACACCATTGCTGGCCAGGGCACGGTGGCGATGGAGATCCTGCGCCAGTATCAAAGCAAGATCGATGCGGTGTTCGTTCCTGTTGGCGGTGGCGGGTTGATCGCGGGAATCGCGGCCTACGTCAAATACCTATGCCCGCAAACCAAGGTCATAGGCGTCGAACCAGATGACTCGAATTGCCTGCAAGCCGCCATGGCGGCGGGTGAGCGTGTGGTGTTGGGGCAGGTTGGGCTGTTTGCCGATGGTGTGGCAGTTGCCCAGATCGGCAAGCATACCTTCGATATCTGCAAGGATTATGTCGATGAAGTGGTTACCGTCAGCACCGATGAAATTTGCGCGGCGATCAAGGACATCTACGATGACACGCGCTCCATCACCGAACCTGCTGGCGCCTTGAGTGTCGCCGGCATCAAGAAGTACGTCGAGCGTGAAGGTGTCCGGGATCAGGTGCTTATTGGCATCGACTCGGGAGCCAATATCAACTTTGATCGTTTGCGTCACGTCGCCGAGCGTTCCGAGCTGGGCGAAAAACGCGAGGCGATCATTGCCGTGACTATTCCCGAGCAGCCTGGCAGCTTCAAGGCGTTCTGCGAAGCCCTTGGCAAGCGCCAGATCACTGAATTCAACTACCGTTACCATGCCGCCAAAGAGGCACACATCTTCGTTGGCGTGCAGACGCATCCCGAAACCGACCCGCGCAAGGCGTTGGTTGAAGGCCTGCAAAACAAGGGTTTCCCGGTACTTGATCTGACCGACAACGAACTGGCCAAGTTGCATATACGCCACATGGTTGGCGGTCGCGCGGAGCGGGTCAGTGACGAAATCGTGCTGCGCTTTGAGTTTCCCGAGCGTCCGGGTGCTCTGTTCAACTTCCTCAATAAGTTGGGTGGGCGCTGGAATATCTCGATGTTTCATTACCGCAACCATGGCGCCGCGGATGGCCGTGTGGTGGCGGGGCTGCAAGTTCCTCAACACGAGCGCCATCTGGTCCCGGCAGCACTTGACGCGATCGGCTATCCCTACTGGGATGAGAGTGAGAACCCGGCGTACACACTTTTCCTTGGATAGGCCCAATATACGATGGAACATTATCAACTGATAAAGATCGCCCACAGCGCCGTTGCAGTGCTTGTGCTGTTAGGTTTGCTGGCCCATGTGTTCATGCTCTGGAAGGCCCAGCGCAGCGGTGATGCCGACGTGTTGCAGCGTAAACTCAAGCGCACACGCTTTATCAGCGTGCCGGTGCTGGCCCTGTTGGCGCTGACGCTGCCGTTCAGTGGTTACTGGATGGTCGACATGACCGGGTTGCCGCTGAGCCAGATGTGGTTGTTTGCAAGCAGCCTGTTGTTTTCCCTGCTGGTGATCCTGGGCCTGTTGCTTTCCGGCAAGCAGCCTGTTGTTTGCCCTGCTGGTGATCCTGGGCCTGTTGCTTTCCAGGCGCCTGCGCGTCTGGCTGGCGGTGGGGGAGACGCCGGCACCAGCCGGCTTGAAGCGCTTGTGCATGGCTTATGCGGTGCTGATCATTATCCTGCTGATCGCGATCATGGGGCTGATGGGCGCCAAGCCGGTCTAAGGGGTTGCTCCCAAAAAGGGTTACAGGCGCGCGCCGTAACCCTTTTTTTTTGTGCCTGCCGAGTCTCGGCGCTATTGATTCAGCGCAGTGATATCACCGGCCAGCCGCGCTTTTCGGCTTCGGCTTGCAGGCGTGGGTCGGGGTCAACGGCGAAGGCATGGCTGACTTGCTCAAGCAGCGGCAAGTCATTCATTGAGTCGCTGTAGAAGTAACTGTCTTCAAGGCTGTATCCGGTCTCCTCGAGCCAGCGATTAAGACGGGTGACCTTGCCTTCCTTGAAGCAGGGTACATCGGTTGTTCGGCCGGTGTAGCGGCCGTCGGCCATTTCGCATTCGGTCGCCAGCAGGGTGTCCACGCCAAGGCGGGCGGCAATAGGTCCGGTGACGAAGCGGTTGGTCGCGGTGATGATGACCAGCTTGTCACCTGCCTGGCGGTGTTGTTCGAGCAGGGCCTCGGCCTTGGCCAGGATAATGGGCTCTATGCAATCGCGCATAAAGTCATCGTGCCACTGCTGCAACTGGCTCATCTCGGTGCGCCCGAGTATGTCCAGGGTGAAATTCAGATAATCGGTGATGTTCAGGGTGCCAGCCAGGTAGTCCTGATAGAACTCGTCATTGCGGTTCTTGTAGGCCACACCGTCGAGGATGCCGCGTTCACACAAGTAGTCGCCCCACGCGTGATCGCTGTCACCACCGAGCAGGGTGTTGTCGAGATCAAATAAAGCCAAGCGCACACATCACCTTACTGATTGAGTCCAAGGGCCCGCAGAATAGCTGCTTTTGCGAGGTATTCCTATTACACCATCTAGCGCGTTGCCGCTGTCGCAGGCTTTGTGGAACAATGCCAGTACATGCGTTTACGAGGTTGTGCGCCGTGATTGACTCCGATGGTTTTCGCCCGAACGTCGGCATTATTTTGACTAATGATGCCGGGCAGGTGCTGTGGGCGCGCCGGATTAACCAGGACGCTTGGCAATTCCCACAAGGTGGGATCAACGATAATGAGTCGCCGGAAGACGCGCTTTATCGTGAGTTGAATGAAGAAGTCGGGCTCGAACGGCGCGATGTTCAAATTCTCGCCTGCACCCGTGGTTGGTTGAGGTATCGTCTGCCTCAGCGGTTAGTGCGTACGGAAAGCCAACCGCTGGTGTTTGGTTAGAAGAAAAAATGGTTTTTGCTGCGCCTAACCTCCGATGAGCAGCGCGTACGCATGGACCTCACCAATAAACCTGAGTTTGATGGCTGGAAGTGGGTCAGTTATTGGTATCCTCTCGGTCAAGTCGTTACATTTAAGCGTGAAGTTTATCGCCGCGCCCTTAAAGAACTCGCACCGCGTTTGTTGACGCGGGACTGACATAGACTAGAGTCGAGCCATGCTCAATACGCTGCGCAAGATCGTCCAGGAAGTGAATGCCGCCAAAGACCTCAAGGCGGCGTTGGGCATTATCGTGCAGCGCGTAAAAGAGGCCATGGGCAGCCACGTTTGCTCGGTTTACCTGCTCGACCCTGAAACCAACCGTTTCGTACTGATGGCCACCGACGGCTTGCTCAAGCGTTCGATTGGCAAGGTAAGCATGGCGCCCAATGAAGGCCTGGTCGGTCTTGTAGGCACGCGCGAAGAGCCGCTGAACCTCGAAAATGCAGCCGCTCACCCACGCTATCGCTACTTTGCCGAAACCGGTGAAGAGCGCTATGCCTCATTTTTGGGCTCGCCGATCATTCACCACCGTCGGGTGATGGGCGTTCTGGTTATCCAGCAAAAAGAGCGCCGCCAGTTCGACGAAGGTGAAGAAGCCTTCCTGGTGACCATGAGCGCCCAGCTCGCCGGTGTTATTGCCCACGCCGAGGCCACGGGTTCGATTCGTGGCCTGGGCAAGCAAGGCAAGGGTATCCAGGAAGCCAAGTTTGTCGGCGTGCCCGGCTCGCCAGGCGCGGCGGTTGGTACTGCGCTGGTGGTACTGCCACCAGCGGACCTGGAAGTGGTACCCGATAAAACCATTGAGAACATCGACGCTGAATTGGCCTTGTTCAATACGGCTCTTTAAGGCGTTCGTGCAGACATGCGCGCACTTTCGGCGAAGATGGCCACACAACTGCGCCCAGAAGAGTGTGCGCTGTTTGATGTCTACCTGATGATGCTCGAAGACGCCTCGCTGGGTAACGAGGTGGTCAAGGTCATCAAGACCGGCCAGTGGGCGCAGGGAGCCTTGCGCCAGGTGGTAACGGATCACGTCAACCGTTTCGAATTGATGGACGATGCCTACCTGCGTGAGCGAGCCTCGGACATCAAGGACCTGGGCCGGCGCTTGCTGGCGTATTTGCAGAAAGCTCGCCAGCAAAACCTGACGTATCCCGATAACACCATCCTGGTCAGTGAGGAGCTGTCGCCGTCGATGCTTGGCGAAGTGCCGGAAGGCAAGTTGGTCGGGCTGGTTTCGGTGCTGGGTTCGGGTAACTCCCATGTGGCTATCTTTGCCCGTGCCATGGGCATCCCGACAGTCATGGGCGCCGTGGATTTACCCTATTCGAAGATCGACGGAATCCAGCTGATCGTCGATGGTTACCATGGCGAGGTGTTCACCAACCCCAGTGAAATACTGCGCAAGCAATACGCTGACGTGGTTGAGGAAGAGCGTCAGCTAAGCCAGGGGCTCGATGCGCTGCGCGCCTTGCCGTGCGAGACGCTCGATGGACATCGAATGCCGCTGTGGGTCAATACCGGCTTGCTGGCGGATGTAACCCGCGCGCAAGAGCGTGGTGCCGAAGGTGTGGGCCTGTACCGTACCGAAGTGCCCTTTATGATGAAGGAGCGCTTCCCCAGCGAAAAAGAGCAACTGGCAATCTACCGCGAGCAACTTGAAGCTTTCCATCCGCTGCCGGTAACCATGCGCAGCCTGGATATCGGCGGTGACAAGAGCCTGTCCTACTTTCCGATCAAGGAAGACAACCCATTCCTGGGCTGGCGCGGCATTCGCGTGACCCTCGATCATCCGGAGATTTTCCTGGTACAAACCCGGGCCATGCTCAAGGCCAGCGAAGGGTTGAACAACCTGCGGATCCTGTTGCCGATGATATCGGGGGTTCAGGAGCTTGAAGAGGCCCTGCACCTGATCCATCGGGCGTGGGGCGAGGTGCGCGATGAAGGCACCGATGTGCCATTGCCGCCAGTGGGCATGATGATTGAGATTCCGGCAGCGGTGTACCAGACCCGCGATTTGGCGCGGCAGGTGGATTTCCTCTCTGTCGGCTCCAACGACCTGACACAATACTTGCTGGCTGTGGATCGCAACAATCCACGGGTTGCCGACCTGTACGACTTCTTCCACCCGGCCGTTTTACAAGCGCTGCGCAAGGTGGTCGATGACTCGCATGCCGAAGGCAAGCCGGTGAGCATTTGCGGTGAAATGGCCGGTGATCCAGCCGCGGCGGTGCTGCTAATGGCGATGGGCTTTGATAGCTTGTCGATGAACGCCACCAACTTGCCCAAGGTCAAGTGGCTGCTGCGCCAGATCACCATGACCAAGGCCCGCGAGCTGCTGGCGCAGGTGATGACCATCGACAATCCGCAGGTTATCGACAGTACCCTGCACCTGGCATTGCGTAACCTAGGTTTGGGCCGAATGATCAACCCCGCCTCGGATATTCAGGCATAAGACCCAGTCCTGGCCCGTTGCCAGGCTTGGGCACTTATCCACAGTCAGCCTTGCAGGCTGACTTCGCCCAATGCCACACCAAGGGTGCCAAAACTGCGTTCAACCATCTGCCAATGACCGTCGGCCTGGACGATCAATGCCGTGCTGGCGCGGGTGCCGTAGGTCTGGCTGGCAATAAATGCGCTACCAAGCAGGCGTTCGGTGGCGATGCCGACGCCGGTGTCAGGCAAGGCGTTGTCGTTCGGTACCTGGTTATCGCTAAGCAACTCCAGCATAGCCTCGGGTCTTGGTGACTCAAGTTGCTGGGCAAGGGCCTGCTTGGCGTAATCAACCTTGGGCCAGGCGCTGTCGAGCTCGGCATTGGATAAACCGTAAACCCCGGCACTAAGCGTTTGGGCTTGGCCGCTGTGCGAGTTGAAATAACACAGCTGCTGACCATCGCCGACCAGTAGATTGAATCCCGAATAATCCGCCGCGCTCACCTTGAGGGTTTCGATATAGTCGCGGGCGCTCAGACTGGTGCGCAGGAAGTTGGCGGGCAACTCACCCCGTGAACGCCGGCCCGCCGGCAGTTGCATATTGCGAATATTGGTCAGGGCGGCGAAACGACCATCACCACTAATGCCGAGCCAGGTGCCGCCTGCTTCGAGGTCGCGCCCGGCGTATATCCCAGGTGCGTCGTGCCATTGACTCAGGGCTGCGCTGGGGCGCGCATAGAACTCATCGCGATTGGCCGCAACGACCAGTGGCTGGGCATGGCCGGGGCGCCAGGCAAGGGTTATCAGGCACATGATTTCTTCCTTGGTTGATGTTGCTGCCACTTTACGCAATGCCGGGCATGGCATCCATCGCTCTTGAGTAGAGGCAAATTGCTGCATCCGTTACCATGCGCCTTTATTTTTGGGGGTGGTGATGGAGCTGCTGCTGTATCTGGTGCTTGGCGCTGCTGCAGGGGTTATGGCCGGGCTGTTTGGTGTCGGTGGCGGCTTGATCATTGTCCCGGTGCTGGTTGCCAGCTTTGCTGCCCATGGCTTTGCCCCGGAAGTTTTGACTCACCTTGCGGTGGGCACCTCACTGGCAACCATCATCTTTACCTCGATCAACTCGGTACTCGAGCACCATCGCCTGGGCGCCGTGCGCTGGCCGCTGTTTATCTGGATGGCTGTGGGTATATTGCTTGGCGCAGCCTTGGGTGCGCTGACTGCGAGTAAGATCCAGGGGCCGTTGTTGCAGAAGATCATTGGGGTGTTTGCCATTAGCGTTGCGCTGCAAATGATTCTTGGGTTGAAACCCAAGGCCAGTCGTGGTGTCCCAGGCAAGCCCGGATTAACCGTGGCGGGAGTGGTGATCGGCTGGGCGTCGGCGATTTTCGGCATTGGCGGTGGCTCGCTGAGCGTGCCGTTTTTGATGTGGCGCAGTGTGCCCATGCAACAGGCGGTAGCAACTTCATCGGCTTGTGGCCTGCCCATTGCGTTGGCGGGTGCCATAAGCTTTATGTGGATCGGCTGGAACGAGGCGCAGTTGCCACAATGGAGCGCAGGCTTTGTTTACCTGCCTGCATTGGCCGGTATTGCCGTTAGTAGTATGTTTTTTGCGCGGGTGGGCGCGCGCTTGGCGCATCGTTTATCACCCGTCGTACTCAAGCGTTTATTTGCCCTGCTGTTATTTTGCGTGGGCTTGAATTTCCTGATTTAACGCCTTCTTAGGAGTTTTTTGATGCTGGCTTACCCCCAGATCGACCCGGTTGCAATTTCCCTCGGGCCGCTGCAAATCCATTGGTATGGCCTGATGTACCTGGTCGGGATTGGCGGTGCATGGCTGTTGGCTTCGCGCCGCCTGCATCGTTTTGCGCCGACCTGGAACAAGGAAAAACTTTCAGACCTGGTGTTCTGGTGCGCCATGGGCGTGATACTGGGTGGCCGCCTGGGTTACGTGCTGTTTTATGATTTGCCCGCTTATATTGCCAACCCGCTGCTCATCCTTGAAGTATGGAAGGGCGGCATGTCGTTCCACGGTGGTTTTATCGGCGTGATGCTGGCTGCCTGGTGGTTCGGCAAGCGCAACAACAAGACCTTCTTCGAGTTGATGGATTTTATTGCGCCCTTGGTGCCGATTGGCCTGGGTGCAGGGCGTATCGGCAACTTCATCAACGCCGAACTGTGGGGCAAGGCCACTGACGTGCCTTGGGCAATGGTGTTCCCGACCGACCCGCAGCAGCTTGCCCGTCACCCGTCGCAGTTGTATCAATTCGCGCTTGAGGGCGTGGCGCTGTTCACCATCCTGTGGTTCTACTCACGCAAACCGCGGCCAACCATGGCGGTGTCCGGGATGTTCGCCATGTGCTACGGCATATTCCGCTTCATCGTCGAGTTTGTCAGGGTGCCGGATGCGCAGTTGGGGTACTTGGCCTGGGGCTGGCTGACCATGGGCCAGATTCTGTCGCTGCCAATGATTATTGGCGGCATGGCGCTGATCGCATACGCCTACCGTCGCCAAGCTGCCCAAGGAGCCGTGCAATGAAACAGTATCTGGACATGATGCGTCTGGTTCGCGAGACCGGCACCTTCAAAAGTGATCGCACCGGCACGGGCACCTACAGCCTGTTTGCCCATCAGATGCGTTTCGACCTGGCCGAAGGCTTCCCGCTGGTGACCACCAAGAAGTGCCACCTCAAGTCGATCATCCACGAACTGCTGTGGTTTTTGCAAGGCGACACCAATATCCGTTATCTCAAGGAAAATGGTGTACGCATCTGGGATGAGTGGGCCGATGAAAACGGCGATCTCGGTCCGGTCTACGGCTACCAGTGGCGTAACTGGCCGGCGCCTAACGGGGAATCGGTTGACCAGATCAGCAAGCTGATCGAGATGATCAAGACCAACCCGGATTCGCGCCGCCTGATCGTTTCGGCCTGGAATCCGGCGCTGGTCGAGCAGATGGCGTTGCCGCCTTGCCATGCCCTGTTCCAGTTCTACGTCGCGGACGGCAAGCTCAGCTGCCAGTTGTACCAGCGTTCGGCTGATATCTTCCTCGGCGTGCCATTCAATATTGCCAGCTATGCGCTGCTGACCTTGATGGTGGCGCAGGTCTGTGGCTTGCAGCCCGGCGAGTTCATCTGGACCGGCGGTGATTGCCACTTGTATGCCAACCATATCGAACAGGCTGACCTGCAACTTAGCCGTGAGCCGCTGCCATTGCCGCAGATGAAGCTCAATCCTGAGGTGACCGACTTGTTCGCCTTCAAGTTTGAAGACTTCGAACTGGTGGGTTACGAAGCCCATCCCCATATCAAAGCGCCTGTAGCGGTCTGATGCACAGCGCCGAGCTAAAGGCCTTCTACATGGTCGCCCGCCTGGGCAGCATTACCCAGGCGGCGAAAAAGCTCGGCCTCAGCCAGCCAACGATCACCACTCAAGTCCGCAGCCTTGAAAGCCAGTACAACGTCGAGTTGTTCTATCGCGGCGGCCGGCGCTTGATCCTGACGCAGGCAGGTGTAGAGCTGCTGCCAAGGGTCAAGAAACTGATGCAGGAGGAAGCCGATATCGAGTTCTTCCTGCGTAATTGCGGGCAGGCGCAAGGCAAACTGCGCCTTGCCGCCACCGCACCCTATTACATGCTCGACCTGATCAAGCGCTTTCATCAGCAATACCCGCAGGTCGAAGTCAGCCTGGAAATCGGCAATTCCCAGCAGGTTATCGAGGCGCTGGAGGATTATCGTGTCGATCTGGCCGCGTCTTCGCAGCTCAACACCGATGCTCGCCTGACGCATCTGACCCTTGGCCAGGACCCGCTGGTATTGGCGGTGCACCGCGAACACCCGCTGGCTGCACAACAGAGGGTGAGCGTGAATGCCTTGGCCAGTAATTGCCTGTTGATGCGCGAGCAGGGTTCAACCACACGTGTGTTGACTGAAGAAATGCTCGCGCGGGCCAATGTCAGCGCTGCCAGGTTGCTTGAAATTGGTGATCGGGAGTCGATTCGCGAAGCGGTTGTACGCAATATCGGTGTCAGTGTGATTGCTCGCCAGGAAGTGCCTGATCATCCTGATCTGCGGGTGGTCGAGCTGGAGCAGGCACCCATGATCAGCGAGCATCTGTATTGCCTCAAGGAGCGCCGTCAGGCGCGCTTGCTCGCCGCTTTCCTGACACTGGCCCACTCCACTGTTGGCGATTGAGCAGCCAGCATCCTGAAAACGGCAAGTCATTCCCAAATATACCGATGCCACTATTGGCAGCTTTTGCCTAACTGCCATAAAGCCTTCGCATAGCTTGTTTAGCATCAACCTCATTCGAGCAATTTGCTCAGTGAGGTGGCACATGACTCAACACAATATGCAGGTTCGCGGTATCCACAAGGGTTTCGGCGCTTTCCAGGCGCTTGATGGTGTTTCTCTGGATGTCGAGGCCGGGGAGCTGGTGTGTCTGCTTGGACCATCGGGTTGCGGCAAAACCACCTTGTTGCGCTGCATTGCCGGGCTGGAGAAGCAGGATCGCGGCAGTATCGTCATTGGCTCGCGTGACGTCTCCAACTTGCCGCCACAAGCCCGCGACTACGGCATCCTGTTCCAGTCTTACGCACTCTTTCCCAACCTCAGCGTGGCGCAGAACATCGCCTACGGCTTAAGCGGCGACAGCCGTGAAGTCGTGCGTGCACGGGTCAGCGAGATGCTTGAACTGGTTGGCCTGCTCGGCAGCGAGAAAAAGTATCCGGGCCAGCTCTCCGGCGGCCAGCAACAGCGCGTTGCCCTGGCTCGCGCGCTGGCTCCCAAGCCTTCGCTATTGTTGCTCGACGAACCCATGTCGGCGCTGGATGCGCGGGTGCGTGAACATCTGTGTGGCGAGCTGCGTCAGTTACAGAAAAACCTTGGCGTGACCACCTTGATGGTGACCCACAATCAAGATGAAGCGATGCTGATGGCCGACCGAATCGCGGTGATGAACCAGGGGCATGTCGAGCAATACGCTACGCCGCAACAGATCTATAACCAGCCCGCGACACCTTTTGTTGCTGAGTTCGTGGGGCAGGGCAACTGGTTGCCATTTGCCTGCGGTCAAGATGGCAGCGCCCGGGTTGGTGGGCTGCAGGTGCAGTTGCCACAGGCTAAGGCGCTGCAACAAGGGCGTTTGTTCTGTCGCCCTGAAGCGGTGGTGATCAACCCGCATGAAGGGATCGACAATCAGTTTCATGCACAGATGCGTGATGTCACCTTCCTGGGCAACCGTTGCCGAATGAATTTCGAGCTGACGGATTTGCCGGGGCTGACCCTGCAGGCCGAGTTGTCCCCGGAGGCCATGCCGCGCCTTGCGAGCCAGGATATTCGGGTCGCGCTGCCTTCAAGCAGCCTGCAGGTGTTTGCTTAACATGACGGCGCAACCGCATATCAATCTGCAAGCACCTGCACAGCGCAATCATGTTGTCGGCAAAAACCATGCAGGCTGGGCTGACCGCCTGTTTATTGAGGGCGGTAAAGGCTTGCTACTGGTGCTGCTGGTCGTTGCCGTGTTGTTGCCCCTGCTGGCCATGCTCTGGCGCGGCTTCGGTGGTGACGGGGGAGGCCTTGGCGCTGCCTATGAGCTGTTTTCTAGCGCCAACTTCCGCTGGTTGCTCTTCAATAGCTTGAGCGTGTCGACCACTGTGGCGCTGATCGTGGTACCGCTGGCATATCTGTTTGCCTATGCGCTGCAACGCACGCTGATAGCGGGCAAGGGCGTGTGGCGGGCGATTTCATTGCTGCCACTGATGGCACCTTCTATGCTGCCAGGCATTGCCTTGATCTACCTGTTTGGCAACCAGGGCATCTTGCGTGGGCTGTTCGCCGACAACATCTACGGTTTCTGGGGAATAGTGTTGGGCGAGGTGATTTATACCTTCCCCCATGCATTGATGATCCTGATCTCGGCCCTTTCCCTGGCAGATGCCCGACTGTTTGATGCGGCATCGAGCATGGGGGCATCACCATGGCGAGCATTTCGCAGCATCACCTGGCCGGGCAGCCGCCAGGGTGTGTTTGCAGCGTTCTGCCTGGTGTTCACCCTGACCATTACCGATTTTGGCGTGCCAGTGGTGGTGGGTGGCGATTACCAGGTGCTGGCGCTTGAAGCCTACAAAGCGGTGGTCGGCCAGCAACAGTTCGGCCGTGGTGCATTTATTGGCATGGTCCTGTTTATCCCGGCGCTGCTTAGTTTTGGCGTCGACATGTGGCTGCGCCGGCGTTCGCGAGACAGCATGAGCGGGCGCGCCCAGGTCTATCACCCGCAACCCTCGCGTCTGCGCGATAGCGTTTTCCTGGGCATCGTTATTCTGGTGTGCGCCGCGCTGTTGCTGGTATTTGGCATGGCGATTTTCTCCTCGCTGGTCAAGTTCTGGCCATACAACCTGTCACTGGTGCTGGATCACTACAGTTTTTCCGATCTGCCCGGCGGTTGGTCGGGGTACAGCAATAGCTTTATCCTTGCCACCTGTAGCGCGGTATTTGGCAGCTTGCTGATTTTTACTGGCGCCTACCTGATGGAGAAAACCCGGCAAAACACATTGACGCAAATCCTGCGCATGCTCAGCTTTATTCCGATGGCGGTGCCAGGGTTGGTACTTTGCCTGGGTTACGTATTTTTCTTCAACCTGCCGAGTAACCCGCTCATTGGCTTGTACGGCACCCTGACCTTGCTCGTGGTGTGCACCATTGCGCACTTCTTGACCACTGCGCAGATGACCGCCAGCACGGCACTGCGTCAACTGGACGGTGAGTTTGAAGCCGCTGCGCTGTCGCTGAAAATGCCTCTGGCCAAGCATTACCTGCGCGTAACCCTGCCGATTTGCCTGCCTGCCCTGCTCGACATCATTCGCTACTTGTTCGTCTCGGCGATGACCACTGTGTCAGCCGCAATCTTTCTGTATAGCCCCGACAGCATGCTCGCCGCCGTTGCAGTGTTGAACATGGATGACGCAGGCAATGTTGGCGGCGCGGCTGCGATGTCGACCCTGGTTTTACTGACCTCGGCTGGCGTGTCGGTGCTTTTGGCCACTGTCTCGCCGGGGGTTCTGATGCGTTCGCAAGCCTGGCGCAAGGCCGATGATCGCAATGCAAAGCCACTCCCCGCTGGTGCGGCTTTAAGGCTAGCCGGTGCAGCCTGACTGTCATGAAAACTGATTCTGCCAACCCATAAAACCTCGATAATGGAGCTTCACATGTTCAAACGTACTGCTCTAGCGACCGCCTTGATTGCCGGTTTCAGCCTGCACGCCACTGCCGCGACCGAGTTGACTGTGTACACCGCGCTCGAAGTGGAACAACTCAAGGCCTACAAAGAGGCGTTCGAAAAGCAAAACCCGGACATTGAAATCAAATGGGTGCGTGACTCGACGGGCATCATCACCGCCAAGCTGCTGGCAGAAAAAGCCCGGCCGCAGGCTGATGCTGTCTGGGGGCTGGCGGCGTCTAGCCTGGCTGTACTCGACAAACAGCAAATGCTGGAGGCCTATGCGCCCGCGCAGCTCGACAAGATCAGCGCCAATTACCGGGATGCGGCCAACCCTCCAGCCTGGGTCGGAATGGACGTCTGGGCCGCGACAATTTGCTTCAATACAGTCGAGGCTGAAAAACAGAACCTACCGAAACCGGTTAGCTGGGAAGACCTGACAAAGCCGATCTACAAAGACAAGATTGTGATGCCCAACCCGGCCTCATCCGGTACCGGTTATCTGGATGTCAGCTCCTGGTTGCAGACCTTTGGTGAGCCACAAGGCTGGGCCTACATGGATCGCCTGCATCAAAACATCGGCCAGTACACCCACTCCGGTTCCAAGCCTTGCAAGTTGGCGGCGGCTGGGGAGTTCCCGATCGGTATCTCGTTCGAATACCCGGCGGTTCAATTGCAACGCAAAGGGGCGCCGCTGGATATCGTCCTGCCCAAGGAAGGCCTGGGCTGGGATATCGAGGCGACCGGCATTATCAAAGGCACCGCTCACTTGGAAGCGGCCAAGAAGCTGGCTGACTTTTCTGCCAGCAGCGACGCCATGCAACTGTACAAGAGTAATTTCGCGGTGCTTGCCCAGCCCGGTATTGCTGAGCGCTTCCAGGAATTGCCTGCCGATTATGAGCAGCGCCTGATCAAGAACGACTTTGCCTGGGCTGCGGAGAACCGCGACAAGATCCTCGCAGAATGGCGCAAGCGTTATGACGGCAAATCAGAGCCTGTTGCCCAGTGATGCAGCCGGCAGCGACGCTCTTGCGGTGTTGCGCGACAGGGGCAGGCCGTGGCCTGCGCCCGCGCGCCTAGCCAGATCGCCGCTGCCTGGTGCTCGATTTGTGGAGCGGTTGATTGGGTAAAAGCGCTGCTGGACGGGTGCGACCGCAAGGCGTGCTCTTCCAGTCAGGGTGAATTAAACACTGCGTTTGAGGATTTTTATGAGTCAGCAAGATTGCGACCTGCTGGTTGTCGGCGCCGGTATTCTGGGCCTGGCCCATGCCTATGCAGCAGCTAAACGCGGCCTCAAGGTCAAGGTATTCGAGCGTAGCCATACGCCGTTGGGCGCTTCAGTGCGTAACTTCGGGCAAGCGCTGGTGACTGGCCAAGCCCCCGGGCCGATGCTCGATCTGGCCCGCTTGAGTCGCGGCCTATGGGCCGGTCTTGCGGCTGAAGCTGGCTTGTCAATCAAGCAGCAAGGCTCGTTGCTTTTTGCCCGTACCGAAGCCGAAGAAACGCTGCTGGAAGCGTTTTGCGCTGGCCGTGCACGCGAATACGAGTACAAGGTCGAACTGCTGCGTGGCTCGGCCCTGGGCGATTTATATGGCGGGCGCTTTGCACATCATCGCGCAGCCTTGCATGGTCTTGATGACCAGCAGATCTATTCGCGTGAAGCCATGCCGCAGTTGGCTAAGCACTTGCAACAACGCTATGCCGTAGAGTTTCACTTTTCGACCCTGGTGCAGGATATTCAGCCTGGCATGGTCAAAACTACCAGCGGTGTCTTCCCTAGTCCGCGAGTGGTGGTTTGTTCAGGCCACGATTTCCAAACCCTGCTGGCTGAGCAAATCAGTGAATTGAAGCCGCAGGTGTGTGGCCTGCAGATGTTGCGGGCGCGCTTGAAGCAACCGTTGCAGTTGCAGCATGCATTACTCACCGGGTTGAGCTGTGTGCATTACGGTGCATTTTCCGACTTGCCTGAGGCGGATGCTATTCGTGCGCAAATTTCCCAACAGCAGCCGGAGCTGGAAGCCAATGGCATTCACCTGCTGATCAGCCCGACACCCTACGGCGAGCTGATCATTGGTGATTCACATGTCTATGGCAGCGACATCGAACCCTTCAATAGTGAAGCGGTTGATCAAATAATGATCAGCCTGGCCGAGCATACCTTGGGGGCGCCAATTGATGTGATCGAGCGTTGGCAAGGAGTTTATGGCGCGCGTGGGCCTGGACCATTCAGTGTGCTTCGCGTGGATGAAGGGGTGCAGGCTGTGCTGATGCACACCGGGCTAGGCATGAGTGTCGGGTTGGGTTTGGGTGAGCGCACCATTGCCGCAATGCTTGGTGAAAGTGCTTGGCCAGGTACTCAGGCCGCATAAGGGTAGTTGCTCGTCATGGCCTGGGCCAGAGCGGTTGCAGGCTATGCTAGCCAAGCCTGTGAAACGATCCATTGCGCCTCAAAGCCAGGGTAGCGGCCAAAGTTTGTTACCCTATTGCCTTTGTTGCCAAGCATGGAGCGTTGAGGTGCATAGGATTGTTGCAGTGTTTATTTTGTGTCTGTACAGCTTTTCAGCTGTCGCGGATGAGCCTGGAAAAACTACTCTGCGCGTGGGGCTAAGCGAGGTTCCACCCTTTGTCATTCATGATGACAATGGAGAGTGGCACGGGATAAGTGTCGATCTCTGGAATGATGTGGCCGAGGCATTGGGCTATAGATTCGAATATGAGCCCATGCAGTTTGGCGAGCTGTTGCCAAGCCTTGAGGCAGGTAAACTCGATGTGGTTATTGGCGCCTTGACCATGACCGCCGAGCGCGAAAGCAAGCTTGACTTTACCCACCCTATCTATCAAACGGGGTTGGCCATTGCGGTGCCCCACGGCGGTGACAAAAGTGGCTGGGCAACACTCAAGGGCTTGCTGTCCTGGCAGTTTGCTAGCGTGGTGCTGGGCCTGGCTGGCTTGTTTTTGCTGGTCGGTGCGTTGCTCTGGATATTCGAGCGTAGGCGTAACACTGACCAGTTTGGTGCCAAGACAACACAAGGGTTGGGCAATAGCTTCTGGTGGGCAGCAGTAACCATGACCACGGTTGGCTATGGCGACAAAGCACCGGTGACGCTTGGCGGACGCGTTATCGCCATCATCTGGATGTTCAGTGCCTTGATCATGGTGTCGACCTTTACTGCTGCGGTCACCAGTGCGCTGACCGTCGGTAATCTGCAAAGTGGCATCAAGGGCTCTGAAGACCTCCGTCGTGCGCATGTAGCGACAATCGGCGGCACAGTCGGTGAGAAGTACCTGACCAATCAACGAATTCGCAACACCGTCTACCCGGATGTGCTGAGTGCAATGCGCTCGGTGCAAGAGGGTGAGACTGACGCGGTTGTCTAAGACCTTCCGATCCTGCAGTATCGCAATGCAGAGTTGGACGGCGGTGGTTTTGACAACCTGCCGGGCACCTTTGACAATCAGTCATATGCCTTTGCCGTCGCCAGTGGCAGCCCGTTCCGCGAGCCGATCAGCCAGGAAATCCTGCGCATCACCAACAGTGACGAGTGGCAGCGCCTCAAGGATGTTTACCTGGATCACTAGTTCCTGACCTCCTCGCGGGCCTGAGCGTTAAACATCCTTGGGCAGCTTTGGGCGATTGATCAGGGCCGCACCAATCGCCCAAGACAGGCTGTGGGCCGATTTGGGGTAGCCTGCTGCCTGTTTCAGCCCCTGCTGATCCGTTGGTCAAGCAGCTCTTGGGTCAGTGCTTCGACTCGCTCGCGGCGTTCGCTGTTGTTGCGCCAACTGCGATTATCAATGCTCGACCACTGCGGGTAGGCGCGGGCGTCGCGCAGGGCTTCGGGTAGTTTGCCCTGGCGCCAGGTGCTGTCCTGGGGCGCGGCGAGCTTGATTGCATTCATTGCCGCATGGCCGCGTTCATCCAGGGCGCCCAGCAGCAGTTGCTGGCGCAGGGCCAGAAGACGCAGCACGGCATCATCAACTGTGAGTTCTCGCTCGCCTTTGAGCTTACCCTTGAGGCGTCGGCCATAACCGCGCAAGGTTTGTGCCCCACCGCCAATCAATGCGCCTAGTGCCGCCGCCGCGCCCAGGGTGACGCCGCCAACCAGCAGGTCGACCCCAGCACCGGTTGCCGCGCCTGCCGCCATGCCGCCACCAACCTTGATCCCCAACTGCTTGAGGGTTTGCGGGTTGAACAGGTCATCGCCCCAGCGACCGTCAAGCAGAGGGAGGTCTTCAGCCTTGGCGTCATCTTTGCGGAAGGCATAGAGCTTGAGCAGGTCTTCGACACAGCGCTGTTCGCGTTTGCAAATACTTTCGCGCAGGGCCTGGATCGCCGCTTGTTCAAGCGCCGGTTCAGCCGCAACGCTGCGCCGGTAGGCCGCGCAATCAATCAGCAAGTCGGCAATCAACTGCAAGCCGGCCTGTATTCGGGCTTCGCGTTGGGCCTGATGATCCTCGACCAGGCGTTGTAATTGAGGGGCCGCTTTTTCCAGTAACAGGCCCAGGCTTTCATAGAGGCGCCGTTCTCCATCAACGGGCGGTGCCACGCTGTCGAAGCGCACCAGTGCGTGTAAACCAAGGCGGGCTAGTGCTTCTCGCCATTCCTGTTCGCGATGGCTGGTGCTGGCGACAAAATTCAATACCGGCAGCAAGGGGCGTCCGCACATGCTCAACACCTGGAGTTCGTCGCGGTATTTGGCCAGGACGGGCTCGCGTGCATCAATCACATACAGACCGGCATCGGAGGCTTGAAGCTGGCGCAGTACCTTGGCTTCCTGCTCGAAGCGCTGGTGGGCTTCGCTACTTTGCAGAAAACGCTCCAGGCGTGCCGGGCCATCGAGCCGCTCGCCGGGATGATCAAGACGTTCCAGGTAGTCGAGCAGGGCGATTGCGTCTTCCAGCCCTGGTGTGTCGTAAAGCTCCAGCAACGCCTCACCTTCAACGGACAGGCGTGCGCCCTCAACATGGCGGGTAGTGCTGTGGCGGTGTGATACCTCGCCAAAGCCGACGTCACGGGTCAGGGTGCGCAGCAGTGAAGTCTTGCCGACATTGGTGTGACCGACGATGGCCAGTCGCAGCGGCTTGTTTTTAGTCATGACCGCTCTCCAGCCAGCTTAGCGGCGCTGAATCACTGTGTTGCAGTTGCAGGGTGTCTAGCGCCCTGTGCCAGTCGCTTAGGCGATTGCTGTCAAGCGGCTCGCCTGTTGGCGGCTGTAATAGCCAGATGCGTGTGGCACCCGCGCAGCGGCTTAGTTCGCCGAGCAGGCTCAAGGCGCCCCGGTCGGGCGAGCGGCGCGGGTCGCAGGCAATCGCCAGGCGGGCCGGGGGGAAGCGCGTCAGCTGATCGAGCAGGCGCTGGCGCTGTTCGCGGCTGTCGATCACCCCGGCATCGCGTACGCTTTTGGGCAGCTTGGTTGGTGGCCATTGGCGCTGGGTATCCAGTTCGATGGCCATCAACACCGCTTCTTCGCTGGTGTTGATGCTGTTACCTGCCGCGGGCTGATACAAGGCGTCCGGCGCACTGTCATTTATCCCAAGGCGCTCGCTGCTTGGTTGCAACCGTTCGCGCAGCAGGCTGTAGCCGGGCAGGTTGGTGTCGAGTTTCAGGTCGGCGCGGCCTTTGCGCCAGAGTAGCCAGCAGGCAAGCGTCAGCAGCAGGCGCGGAATGATGCCGTAAATCAGCAGCACGCCGACCAGCCAGCCGGCCCAGCTTTGCCGGGCGGCTTCGCTGAGCATGGCACTGTCGCCGCTGAGGCGGATCAGTTCGGCATCCGGCAAGCTGAAGCCAAACAGCGCGGGCAGGGCGCCGATGCCTTGTGTCAGCGCGGTAAAGGTGTCACCGCCGAGAATGGTGCTTTCCCAGACAAAGCCATAGCGTCGTGTGGCCAGCAGCAGCAACATGCTCAACAACGTGCTGATCAGCGCGACCAGCCAGAATCCGTTGCTCATGATGCCCAGCACCCAGCGGCTGAGTCGTTGGCGTTGCAGCAGAATGAGCAAGGCCGGTGCCAGTTGCGCCACCTGTGCATCGCGCGCCAGTTTCTCGCTGAGCCACAACCACAAGCGGCCCAGTGCGCCGGCGCTATTGCCCGCAAGCAAAAGTCCGAGCAGCCAGCCGAGTAGCATCAGCAGGTTAAGCCCAAGCATGCTGCCGAGCGCCCAGAACACGTTGACCGGGCGCAAGCCATCGCCGAGCGCTGCCACGCTCAAACCTATGCCGCTGAACACCGCCAATACCAGCATGGCCAGGACCGCCAGGCGTGAGCCTTGGTACCAATGGCTCAAGGCTTGTAGCTGGCCGTCACGTTCGGCCAGCAATAAAGCACGGTGTTGCAGGCGCTCGGCAAAGTCACCGCCGCTGATTTGCACCCGGCGGTTGGCTTCGCTGTCTTCGAGCGGCCCGGTGTGCTCCTCGCGCAAGCGGATGGTCTCGGTGAGCCAGAGCTTTTGCAGTTTGCTCAGCGTATTGGGGGCAGCTGTCACGCGGTTTCTCGCTTCAGGAGTGAATGCTGAGCATAACCGCTGAATGCTGTTTGAACTATTCCATAGGTTTATTTGCGCAGTTTGATGCCAATGTCTGGCTGGTCCATGAACAGGCCGTCGATACCGGTGTCGAGGAATATATCTATTTCCTGCTCGATATCTCCCCGGGCTTGCGGGTCATCACCCTTGCGCAGGTTCACTGGCAGAAAGCTGTTTTCAGCGCGAAAGGTGTAGGGATGAACTTTCAATTTCGCGGCGTGGGCATCGGCTACAAAACGGGTGGCGTTGGCTGGGTCGAGCATGCCCTTGCTGTCGAGCGGGATGATTGCGCTTTTGTGTGGACCGACGCCGACTGCGTATTCGGCAACTTGTTTAAAGCCCTGCGGCGTTGCCATCTGCGCGTAGGTCAGGCTGCCGCCGCTGCTGACCTGGTCAAAGGGCTGGCCTTCGCCGTATAGCTGAATCAAGCGAATATCGCTGTCACGACTGAGCTGTTTAAGATTATTGACCTCGAACGACTGGATATAAACCGGTGCCTCGGCGCTATCCAAGCCGTTTTCCCTGAGGATTTTCAGCAAGGGTTTCTCCATGCTCAAGCCTTGTTGCTGAAAGTGGCTTGGGTGCTTGGTTTCGATATACAGGCCAATCTGCCGTTGCTGGCTGCGTTGCAGGTCTTTGCTCAGGTCGATGATTTCCTGCAGCGTCGGGATCTGCAGGCTGCCGTTCAAGCGGGCATTGCCGGGACGCACGTGGGGGATTCGCTCAATGGCGCGCAGGGTCTTGAGTTCAGCCAGGGTAAAGTCTTCACTAAACCAGCCATTTAGCGCGATGCCATCAACTGTTTTATTGCGTTTGCGTTCGGCAAATTCCGGGTGATCCGCCACATCGGTGGTCAAGCCCAGTTCATTGTCATGCCGCGCCACCAGTTGCCCGTCCTTGGTCATTACCAGGTCGGGCTCGATATAGTCAGCGCCAAGGGTGACCGCCAATGCATAAGCGCCGAGCGTGTGTTCGGGCACATAGCCGCTGGCGCCGCGGTGGCCGATGACCAGCGGATAAGGTTGCGCTTTGGCAGTGTGCTCTTGGCTGGGCGACTCAGGCGCTGCGCCCGCCATAAAGGGCAAGCAAAGCAGGCAGGCTAAAGCGCCCAGGCGAGAGTGGGCGGCGAGAAGAGTGTTGGGTGCAGGCATGCGCGTCGTCCTTGTACGGGTTGCAGGCTAGAAGGATAGTCTGAAACAGGCTTGGTGACCCTTTGTTTACAGCCGTCTGGATTATAGACGCGCCGCGCGTTGTCGCACCCTGGGCCCAAGCTTTGCTATGCTCGCCCGCATGAAAAATACTCTTCCTCTTTGTCTGATTGCGGCGCTCGCGGATAACCGCGTGATTGGCCTCGATAACCAAATGCCTTGGCACTTGCCTGCTGACCTGAAGCACTTCAAAGCGCTGACGCTGGGAAAGCCGATCATCATGGGACGCAAAACCTGGGACTCGCTTGGCCGACCCTTGCCGGGACGCCTGAACCTGGTGGTCAGCCGCCAAAGCGGTTTGCAACTTCAGGGTGCCGAAGTCTTTGCTTCGCTGGAGGCGGCGGTGGCCCGTGCCGATGCCTGGGCCCGCGAACAGGGCGTGGATGAGTTGATGCTGATTGGCGGCGCGCAACTCTATGCCCAGGGGCTTGAGCAGGCACAGCGCATGTACCTGACGCGGATCAATCTGAGCCCGGACGGCGATGCCTGGTTTCCTGAATTTGATGCCGCCGCATGGCAAGTGGTCTAAAGGGAGGCGCATCCTGCCACCGAGACAACCCCGCCCTATGTATTTGAAGGCTGGCAGCGCCTTTAAACGCATGGGGAGGGTGGATGGCGTTTTTCCATCCACCATTGCAGCTAGCTGCGGTCAGCCAGCACGCCGATCAAAAAGAACACCAGCAACAGCACTGGCGCCAGTGTGTAGTTGTTGAACTGGCCAAGGCCCGCGCTCAGGTAAGGCGTCAGAAATACGATGGCCAAGCCATACACCACGGCGCAGACGATGACGAAAATGATGGTGCGGAACACAAAGTTCAGGCCGCCAATGCTGCGCTGAACCCAGGCATTGATGGCTGGGCCGAAGAGTACGAACAAGGTCGCCATGATCGCCAGCGAGATGTCGTACAGGTGGCTGCGACTCCAGCGTGACAGTGTGGCGGTTAGGTCAAGTAGCAGATCCATGCGGTGTCCTTAGAGCAAAAGGCTCATCAACTGCCTATCAAGGCAAAAACTGTTGCAGTAAGTCATTTAGAAACAACTGGCCCTCTGCTGTCGCAGTCAGGCGATCAGGGTTGTCTTGCAGCAAGCCGCGTTGTTGCGCTTCTTTGCGTGCCTCGCTTAGCAGGCTGAGCGGCAGGCCGGTGCGCTGGCTGAACAGCTCGCTGGCCACACCTTCGGTAAGGCGCAATACATTCATCAAAAACTCGAACGGCAACTCATCCTGCACGAGAACGCGCTCGCCTGCACTAAAGCGCTTGTTTGGGGCGAGGTAGTCCTTGGGCAGGCGGGTTTTCCAGGTGCGCCGGATAATGCCATCGGGGCTGCTGAGCTTGCCGTGAGCGCCCGCACCAATTCCGATGAAATCGCCGAAGCTCCAGTAATTCAGGTTATGCCGCGCCGCCTTGCCAGGCTGGGCATAGGCTGAGACTTCATATTGTGCATAGCCGTGCTCGGCAAGCAGTGCCTGGCCCGCTTCCTGAATATCCCAGAGCGTATCGTCCTCGGGCAGGGTTGGCGGTTGGTTCCAGAACACCGTATTGGGCTCAAGTGTCAGCTGATACCAGGATAGGTGCGTGGGTTGTTGGGCAATGGCGATGCGCAGGTCAGCCAGGGCATCGTCAATGGATTGATCCGGCAAGCCATGCATCAGGTCGAGGTTGAAGTTGTCGAAACCGGCTGCTCGGGCCATATCGGCGGCGCGCACGGCTTCATCGCCATCGTGAATTCGGCCGAGTGCTTGCAGTTTGGCAGACTGGAAACTTTGCACGCCGATCGATAGCCGGTTGATCCCCAGCTTGCGGTAGGCCGAGAACTTGGCCTGTTCAAAGGTGCCGGGGTTGGCTTCGAGGGTGATCTCAATGCCGTCGACAAACTTGATGCGCTGTTCAACGCCTTCCAGCAGACGCCCGAGGGCCTTGGCTGAAAACAGGCTCGGTGTGCCGCCGCCAAAGAAAATCGATGTCAGTTCTCGCCCGTACACAGCAGGCAAGTCGGTGTCGAGATCAGCCAGCAAGGCGTCAACGTACTCCTCCTCCGGCAGGTTCGGCGCCGCTGCATGGGAGTTGAAGTCGCAATAGGGGCACTTTTTAACGCACCAGGGAATGTGGATATACAGCGCCAGTGGCGGCAATACAAAGCCTTCAACCCGATGATGGCTGCGGTCGCTGGCGATGGTCTGGCCAGCGTTTGGCGCTGTTGTCATAGACCCAGCCGTTGCTTGAACAGCGCCATGGCGCGTGCACGGTGGCTGAGTTGGTTCTTCTCGGCAGGGGTGAGCTCGGCGCTTGAACAGTCGCGCTCTGGCACCCAGAACAAGGGGTCATAACCGAAGCCATGGGCACCTTGCGCCGCTGGCAGGATACGCCCGTGCCACAGCCCTTCGCAGATGATCGGCAGCGGGTCGTCGGCGTGGCGGACCAGGGCCAGGCAACAGACGAACTGGGCGCCGCGTTGTTCGGGAGCGACATCCTTGAGTGCCTCAAGCAACTTGGCATTGTTGGCGGCATCACCCTGGCCGTCGGCATAGCGTGCCGAGTAAATGCCGGGGGCGCCGCCGAGGTAGTCAACGGCGAGGCCAGAGTCATCGGCGAGCGCCGGCAAGCCCGATACGCGCGCGGCATTACGGGCCTTGAGAATGGCGTTCTCGACGAAGGACAGGCCGGTTTCTTCGGGCTCTACGGCGTTGAATTCACCCACAGAGCGTACACGAACAGCGTCGCCAAGCATGGCCTGGAGTTCTTTGAGTTTGCCAGCGTTATGGCTGGCCAGTACAAGTTCACTGAGCTGGATCATTCGTCTGGGAAAAATTCCTGGTTGAAATCGAAGCTGTGCGCCTTGCCATCGCCTGCGGTGACATTAATGGTGAAACGCAAGACTTCACGCTGTTCGAAAGGGAACTGCGCCAGGTAATAAATGGCGCCCGGTTCGCTGACCTTTTTGAAGCTCAGCGCGTAGTTCTTGCCCAGCAGGTCCTTTACCGAGCCGGTTACGTTGGCGGCGCTGGCCTTGCCGGCTTTAAGCACGGCAATGTTGACCACACCTTGGGTTTTGCTGCGGACCAGGCCGTTGGCGGCGGCGATATCCGGCTTCAAGAAACCGGAGTTGAAGGCGTTGTAGAGAATGTCCAGGTCACCATAGGTTTTCTTGCGCTCAGCAAAGGCTGGCAGGCTCAGGCACAGGGCCATGAGTAATACGATGAGGCGACGCATAAGAAATCTCCTTCAAATAGTCAGCTGGTGCGGTTCATGGCGCTATGACCACTGACCCGATAGATGCCTATCTCACCTAACAGATTAGGCAAGATTTTACTGGCCCAACCGTGCCGGTGGTCGCGATCAACCGCCAGGCGCTCAAGAATGGTCGCTTGCTGTTCCAGGCACAGGCGCTCGAAGTCTTCAAAGGTGCAGAAGTGAATGTTCGGCGTGTTGTACCAGGTGTAGGGCAAAAAGTCGGAAACCGGCATCCTGCCTTTGGTGGCCAGGTACCAGCGGCAGCGCCAGTGGCCAAAGTTAGGAAAGGTAATGACGCAGGTTTTGCCGACGCGGAGCATTTCCTTGAGTATTCGATCCGGGAAATGCACGGCCTGTAGCGCTTGAGTCATGACCACCACGTCAAAGCTGCCATCGGCAAAGTTGCCCAGGCCTTTGTCGAGGTCTTGCTCGATAACATTGACGCCCTTGTCCACGCATTCGGCAATGTTGTCGGGGTCGATTTCCAGGCCGTAGCCAAAGACCTGCTTATTGTCGCGCAGCCAGGCCAGTAACTCGCCGTTGCCGCAACCAAGGTCAAGCACGCGGCTGCCTGCGGGAATCCAGTCTTGGATAATGTCCAGATCGGCTCTCATGCCTGCCTCACAAGGTAATTCGATTCATATAGCTGCTAAATGCCTGCAGATAGCGCGGGATCGGCATCAGGAACGCATCGTGACCTTGCGGCGCGTCGATTTCCAGATAGCACAGGTTTTTCCGCGCGGAGGTCAGGGCGTCGACTATCTCGCGTGAGCGCTGTGGCGAGAAGCGCCAGTCAGTGGTGAATGAGATCACGCAGAAGTCCGCCTGCGCTTTCGCCAGGGTCTTCGCCAGGTCGCCGTCATTTGCTGCGGCGGGGTCAAAGTAATCGAGCGCTTTGGTCATCAGCAGATAGGTGTTGGCGTCAAAGCGTCCTGAAAACTCTTCGCCCTGGTAGCGCAGGTAGCTTTCGACCTGGAACTCGACGCTGTGGAAATCGTAATTGAGCTTTTCGCTTTTCAGGCCGCGCCCGAATTTCTCGCCCATGGCGTCATCGGACAGATAGGTGATGTGCCCAACCATGCGCGCAAGCATCAGGCCGCGCTTGGGGATCACGCCCTGTTCCTGGAAGTGGCCGCCATGAAACTCAGGGTCGGTCAGAATGGCCTGGCAGGCGACCTCCTTTAAAGCAATGTTCTTTGCCGACAATTTGGGCGCCGAGGCAATGGCGACGCAATGGCGAACGCGCTCAGGATAACTGATGGTCCATTGCATGGCTTGCATGCCGCCCAAGCTACCGCCGACAACCCCCGCCCACTGCTCGATACCCAGCGCATCTGCCACTCGGGCTTGGCTGTGGACCCAGCATTCGACGGTCATCACCGGAAAATCGGCGCCGAAGGGCTTGCCAGTTTCCGGATTGATGCTCGATGGGCCGGTAGAACCGTTGCAGCCACCGAGGTTATTCAGGCTGACCAAAAAGAAACGGTTGGTATCAATGGCTTTGCCGGGGCCGATACAGCTGTCCCACCAACCGGGCTTGCGGTCTTCAGCGCTGTGATAGCCAGCGGCATGATGATGGCCGGACAGTGCGTGGCAAATCAGCACGGCATTACTGCGCGCCGCGTTGAGTTCGCCGTAGGTTTCATATATCAGGTCATAGTTGGCAAGGGTTCGCCCGGAAGCCAGTGATAACGGCTCGGCAAAATGCAGTACTTGGGGTGTCACCAAGCCAACAGAA
Organism: Pseudomonas sp. S9; assembly: GCF_000222125.1. Lineage (NCBI taxonomy): Bacteria > Pseudomonadati > Pseudomonadota > Gammaproteobacteria > Pseudomonadales > Pseudomonadaceae > Pseudomonas > Pseudomonas sp. S9. The sequence goes on from NZ_AFFX01000003.1 coordinate 193,384, forward strand.
TCTTGTGGAAAGGCAGTCGACATCGACCCTGCTCGCAAAGTTGAGAGTTGGAAAAGAAAGTCATGCAGTCTAAAGAGCGCCGCCCCCTGCGGCAAGCGATGGGGCGGTGCGATGAGCTTTTGAGTAAAGCCCGGATACAAAAGTGGATGTGCGTCCTGGAGCACCGGTCAACCGGTGCGGGGCGCTTTATTCGTTGGCGCTCATGCTGCGTGCCGCAAGCGGGAGGTTGACGACCTTGCTGTGCCGTTGGATGGGGGCAGGACGGCGCAGGTTGCGCAGCATGTCCGCCGCTTCATTGAGCTGTGCGCTCAGGTCTGCGCGGTAGCGGGCCAGTTGTTGAGTGCGCTGGCGGGTTTTCTGGTTTTCCTGGGCCAGAGCCTTGAGTCGCAACATGTGCGTTTCAAGGAGCTGCTTGTGTTCCAGCGTATGCTGCATCAGGGGCATCAAGGCATCGTTGGCCCACTGGTCCGCATCCTGGCGCAGGCGCTGGTGCATTCCGACCACTTCCTGGGCCAGCGTGGCAAAAAAGCGTCTCGCCAGGCTTTTCTGCTCGGTCAACAAGGACTTCAAGTGCAGGCGGAACTGGTCTGCCTTGACCTGCAGTTGCTTGAGTTCACGGCAATAGCGCTCAACATTGAATTGCGGTGCATCTACGCCATTGAGCGGGTTTTCTTCGTTGTGCCGGCGATAAACCGCTGCGACCATGGTGTTGGCGGTTTCGACTTCATAGCTCAGGCTGTGCAGGTCGTTCTGGATTGAGCTGAAAAAATGCAGGATGGCCTGGTTGATGCCAAGGGTTGTCCAGCAACTGGTCAGCTCCTTGCGCGCGCGCTCCATGTGCTTTTCAAGCTGCTCGGGCCGCACTGCAGCGCGAAGCATATCGCCCTGGCGCTTGAGCAGTCGCTGATTGGTTTTCAGGCCCAGCAGGCGCTTGTGGTGCTGGCTGTGATCTTCCTTGGTCTTGGCGGTCAGCTCAAACAGCATCTGGCCGTTATCTTGCTGGTGGGCGTTAAGCAGGGCTTGCTGCTGGGTCACTTGTTCAAGGCGCAAGTTGAGTACGTGCTGGCTGTTTTGCACCAGGCCCAGCACCTGGTTAACCACATGATCTTCGATCAGGCGTTCTTTTTGCTTGACGATGCGCTCGCAGAGCAATGTTTCCAGGTTATGCATTTGACTACGCGCAAGCAGTGCCGGGTCCTTGCGCACTTTCGCCAACAGCGCCTGCTTGGCCGAAAGCGGCAATATATCGTCCGGCTTGATGCCAAGTTGCCTGGCGGTAATGGTCTGGATCTGGCGGATGCTGTTCTGCACGAATGTCTCGCCGGCCAGGTCATCCCAGAGCACGTCGATCTTGTTCAACACGGCGAACAAGCTGGCGTGGCTGTCTTCTTCAAGCGGGTGGATATGTTGTTGCCAGGCCGCCATGTCGCTTGCGGTTACGCCCGTGTCGGCAGACAGCAGGAACAGGATTGCCTGGGCGCTGGGTAGCATCGACAGGGTCAGTTCTGGTTCGCAGCCCAGTGCATTCAGCCCGGGCGTGTCGAGAATGCGCAAGCCTTGGCGCAGCAGTGGATGGTCAAAATTGACCAGGGCATGACGCCAGGCCGGCACCATGACCACGCCGGGTTTGTCACTGTTTTCCAGGGTATCTGGATGGAAGCCCAGCTGGATGGCGTCTTCAACCTTCATCGGCTTGGTTTTCGACACCTGGTTGAACGCTGCAATCATGTTGCCCGGGTCAGTAACATCCAGCGGGATGTTCACCCAATGTCGCGGGGCGCGCTTGAACTGGGCAACGCTGGCTTCCGAGACGCGGGTTTCTATCGGCAGCAGCCGAATGTAGGAATGTTCGGAGCGTGGGTCGAAGAACAGCTCGGTTGGGCACATGGTGGTGCGCCCGGCGTGCGATGGCAGCATGCGCTGGCCATAAGAAGAGAAGAACAGGCTGTTTATGAGCTCGGTCTTGCCGCGTGAGAACTCGCCAACAAATGCCAGGGTGATGTGATCGGTACGCAAAACCCGAAGTGCGCGCTCAAGTTTGGCGGCAACGCTATCCGAGTTTAAACGATTGGCTTCGAGCCAGCTGCGATAACGCGTGATTTCACGCATAAGCTCGCGCTTCCACGCCACATAGGCGTCGATCTGCTGGGTGAGACGTTCCATGCTCATTGACTCCATCCTTTAACGAATCGAAGCATCTAGCACGTCCCGCATCGAGCTGTAGGCTTTGCTATCAATTCATTATGACTATTTTTACAAGCCAGGCCGGGCATTTTCAGCTGATATGTGAAAGCCGACTCACTTGTATTGAATCCTTGCAGTGATGGCATTATGCCTGGACTGTAAGAATCGTCAATTAGCCTATTTATAAACGGTCGTTTTGCCCGTCCAACCGGGCGGATGAGGCCGGTTGGACGGGCATGGACTGGGTCAGATTGCCAGGCTGAGGCCCGAGAGCATGCCGGTCTGGATCGCCAGGTTGTGGATAACCAGCATGTCGATCAGGTTGAGCACCAGGAATGCCAGGATAGGCGAAAGGTCGAGGCCGCCAAGGTTTGGCAGGATTCTCCGGAAAGGCATCAGCAGGGGTTCGCAAATCTGGTTCACCAGTTCAACCGCAGGATTATGGCTACCCTGGGCGACCCACGACAGAATCACGCTGATGATCAAGGCAAAGAAGAACACCTTGATAAACAACGCGGTGACGCCAATGATCGACCAGACCAATACCAGCAGCGGTGCGCCAAAGCCGTAGCCCATCAGCATCAGGGTTAGCTCCATCAGCACGAACTGGACGATCACGGCGAGTATCAACGAGGAGGTGTCGAGGCCGAAGATGCTCGGGATCAGTTTGCGCATGGGCTTGAGCAAAGGCTGGGTCGCGCGCACGATAAACTGGCTGAGCGGGTTGTAGAAATCGGCGCGGACCAATTGCAGGATGAATCGCAGCAATACGATCAACAGGTAGAAACTGCCGATGGTTTGCAGGATATAGACGCCCGCGGTGTTCAGACCAATCATTATTTGCTCCTTATTTGCCCAGCTGTTCGGCCAGCTCGGCCGAACGGCGAGCAGCGGCGTGTAATGCGTCATCAACCAGGGCTTCAAAACGGCCAGCCTGGAAGGTTTTGATTGCAGCTTCAGTGGTGCCAGCAGGCGAGGTCACCCGGCGCCGCAATTCGCCAGCGTCTACATCACTGGCGACGGCCATATGGGCGGCGCCCAAGGCTGTCTGCAATGTCAGTTGGGCTGCTGTTTCGCGCGGCGGGCCGAGTTTTTCGCCCGCTGCCGTCATGGCTTCGATCAACAGGAAAAAATACGCGGGGCCACTGCCTGAAACAGCGGTTACCGCATCGATTTGCTGTTCCTGGTCGAGCCAAACGGTCATGCCGACGGCTTTCAGCAATTGTTCGGCCTGGTCTTTCTGCTCAGGGCTCACGCGAGCATTGGCATACAAGCCGCTGACGCCCTGGCGCAGTAGCGCCGGGGTGTTGGGCATGCAGCGCACTATGGGGCGCTCGCCGAGCCAGCTTTCAAGGCTGGTGCAGTTGATGCCGGCGGCGATGGAAACCACCAGTTGGCCCGCTTGCAGGTGCTGGGCAAGGTCTGTGCAGACTTCCTTCATCACCTGCGGTTTGATCGACAGCACTATGACGTCCGCACCTTCAATGGCCTCGGCGTTGCTGGCAAAAGTGCTGATGCCGTGTTCGGCAGAAATTTTCGCGCGTTGCTCTTCACCGCGGTCACTGGCTCGGATGGCGCTGGCGTCGAAGCCTTGCGCGCGCATGCCGCCAATAAGGCTGGCGGCCATGTTGCCTGCGCCGATAAAGGCGATGCGAGGAGAAGTCATAGCGAAGTTTCCTGTGTTGATTCAGAACGATAGTCACGGGCACCAAAGAGCGCCGTGCCAATTCGAACCCAAGTCGCGCCTTGGGCAATAGCCGCCTCAAGGTCGTGACTCATGCCCATGGACAATGTGTCGAGATCGAGATTCAGGCTTTCTTGCAGCTCGCGCAACAAGGCAAATGCCGCGCTTTGTTGTGCCGGGTCGTCGCTTGGCTCTGGAATTGCCATCAGTCCCCTTAGCTGCAAATTCGGTAACCCCTTCACGGCCGCAGCCAGGGCCGGTAATTGCTCAGGGCTGCAGCCGGATTTACTGGCTTCCTGGCTGACGTTGACCTGCAAGCAGATATTCAGTGCGGGCAAGTGCGCAGGGCGCTGTGCCGATAATCGTTGTGCCACCTTGAGTCGGTCGACTGAATGTACCCAGTCAAAGTTTTCAGCGATGGCGCGGGTCTTGTTTGACTGAATGGGGCCGATGAAATGCCAAATCAATGGCAAATCGGATAATTCGTGCTGTTTATCCAGCGCTTCTTGTAGATAATTTTCACCAAAGTCATGTACACCAGCGGCATAAGCCTGGCGAACGGCGCTGGCTGGTTTTGTTTTGCTTACTGCAAGCAAACCAATTGTCTCTGGTTGACGTGCGCAGGCTTGCGCCGCCTCACGGATCCGAGTTCCGACCTTTGCAATATTCTCTGCTATCGTGGACATTACTTACGCTCTGTGGCCCGTTCGCTCTGCGTGTGGGGCATTCTAACGTCAATGGCCGCTGGTTGAGAAAAACTAACGTGACAGGGCGCGTCATTCTGCCTGCAACGACGCGTGCTGGTTGAGCCGTTTGATTTGATTTAAACACTGCATAACCGGGTGCAGCGTTATTTAAGCAGCCTGTTGGGGAGTTACATGGATATCACAGAACTGCTGGCGTTCAGTGCCAAGCAAGGGGCTTCGGACTTGCACCTTTCTTCGGGGCTGCCACCGATGATTCGTGTTGATGGCGATGTACGTCGCATCAACTTGCCTGCGCTGGACCATAAGCAGGTGCATGCGCTTATCTACGACATCATGAACGACAAGCAGCGCAAGGACTTCGAAGAGTTCCTGGAAACCGACTTCTCGTTCGAAGTGCCGGGTGTCGCGCGTTTCCGGGTTAACGCCTTCAACCAGAATCGCGGTGCTGGCGCTGTGTTCCGGACGATTCCTTCCAAGGTCCTGACCATGGAAGACCTGGGCATGGGCGAAGTGTTCCGCAAGATCACCGACGTGCCGCGTGGCCTGGTTCTGGTGACCGGGCCAACGGGTTCGGGCAAGTCGACCACCCTGGCGGCGATGCTCGATTACCTCAATGCCACCAAGTATCACCACATCCTGACCATCGAAGACCCGATCGAATTCGTGCATGAGTCGAAGAAGTGCCTGGTCAACCAGCGTGAAGTTCATCGCGATACCCTGGGCTTCTCCGAAGCATTGCGTTCGGCGCTGCGGGAAGACCCGGATATCATTCTGGTGGGTGAGATGCGTGACCTTGAAACCATCCGACTGGCACTGACCGCCGCGGAAACCGGACACTTGGTGTTCGGCACCTTGCACACCACCTCAGCTGCAAAAACCATCGACCGGGTGGTTGACGTGTTCCCGGCTGAAGAAAAATCCATGGTGCGCTCGATGCTGTCGGAATCATTGCAGGCGGTGATTTCCCAGACACTGTTGAAGAAAATCGGCGGCGGTCGGGTGGCAGCGCACGAGATCATGATCGGCACCCCGGCGATTCGAAACCTGATCCGCGAAGACAAAGTGGCGCAGATGTATTCGTCGATCCAGACCGGTGGCTCGCTGGGCATGCAGACCCTCGACGCCTGCCTTAAAGGTTTGGTGGCGAAAGGCTTGGTCAGCCGCGAAAGCGCGCGTGAGAAGTCGAAAACCCCGGAAAACTTCTAACTGGCAACAGCCCAACCGCTCGGGTTGCGCGTACCGCGCAGAGCGAAAGCAGTGCTGACACACGCGCAGCGCTGCTATATAAATCAAGGGTTCACGCGTGACAGTGACGGTGAGATAGAGCAATGGACTTTGAAAAACTGCTACGCCTAATGGTCGAGAAAGGTGGTTCTGACCTTTTCATTACTGCGGGCGTTCCACCGTCGATGAAGGTCAACGGCAAGATCATGCCGATCACCAAGACCGCGATGTCACCTGAGCAAACCCGTGAAACCGTGCATGCGGTGATGAACGAACAGCAGCGTCGCGAGTTTACCGAGAACCACGAATGCAACTTTGCCATTAGCGCCCGTGGCGTGGGCCGTTTCCGGGTCAGTGCGTTTTACCAGCGCAACCTGGCGGGCATGGTATTGCGCCGGATCGAAACCAATATCCCGACGCTCGATGACTTGCAGTTGCCGGAAATCCTGAAAAAGCTGGCGATGACCAAGCGTGGCCTGGTGTTGTTCGTAGGTGCGACCGGTACCGGTAAGTCGACCTCGCTGGCGGCAATGATTGGCTATCGCAACAAAAACAGCAGCGGCCACATCATTTCCATCGAAGACCCGATCGAATACATACACCAGCATCAAAACTGCATCGTCACCCAGCGTGAAGTAGGTATCGACACCGAGTCGTTCGAGGTCGCGCTGAAAAACACCCTGCGCCAGGCGCCGGATGTGATCCTGATTGGTGAGGTGCGAACCCGCGAAACCATGGACCATGCCGTTGCCTTCGCCGAAACCGGTCACCTGTGCCTGGCCACCTTGCACGCCAACAACGCCAACCAGGCGTTGGACCGGATCATCAACTTCTTCCCGGCCGATCGGCAGAACCAGGTGTGGATGGATTTGTCGCTCAACCTCAAGGCCATCGTCGCCCAGCAATTGATTCCAACCCCGGACGGCAAAGGCCGGCGAGCGGTAATTGAAGTCCTGATCAACACGCCACTGGCCGCTGACCTGATTCGCAAAGGCGATGTGCACGAGCTCAAGGCCTTGATGAAGCGCTCAACCGAACAGGGTATGCAGACCTTCGACCAGGCGCTGTACAACCTTTACAGCCAGGGTGAAATCACCTACGAAGATGCCTTGCTCTATGCCGATTCGGCGAACGACCTGCGCCTGATGATCAAGCTCGGTTCGGAAACCGATGGCGATCACCTGACCAGCATGGCGCAGGGCTTGTCATTGGAAGTCAGCAACGACGACAACCCGGGTCGCAGCTTCCGCTAGCAAGGGGGCGCAAAATTTATCCAGTGCGGTGGCACTCAACACATCGTGCGGTTGTCCTAATATTTTCCATGCAAGCAGGAGGCGAGCAGCTATGCAGCAACAGGACACCCACAGCAAGACAATCGGTTATCTATTACGGATCTTCGGTTTTCTTGGCGCCCATCGCTTCTATTACGGCAAGCCTGTAACGGGAACCATCTGGTTCTTCACCCTGGGCCTGCTGTTTATCGGCTGGATCATAGACCTGTTCCTGACCCCCGCCATGGACAAGGAAGCTGACCTGCGTTTTACCGCAGGCGAAACCGATTACAACGTCGCCTGGATTCTATTGACCTTCCTCGGCGTTTTCGGTGTGCACCGTATGTACCAGGGTAAGTGGATCACAGGGATCATCTACCTGTTCACCGGGGGCCTGTTCTTTGTCGGCGTACTCTATGATTTCTGGACGCTCAACACTCAGGTGTCACTGAAGAACGCCTCCCGCGCCTGATCGTTGCACCCAGCTGACGGGGCCAGGTGGCGCCGTCAGCGTACATCGGGTCGTTAATGCACCAACCTCTCGGTAATTTTTTGTTACGGTTGTTTCTTCTACTAAAAAGAGAGAACCGTTATGAAGCTCGCGCCAAAATTGCTGGCCGCTACACTTTGCCTGGGTTTGAGCCTGGGCGTAGCGGGCCAGGCGTTCTCCACCGAGCTCAAGCATTGGCCAGCACCGGCAGCCAAGCAACTTGAGGCCATGATTGCAGCGAATGCCAACAAGGGTAACTACGCTGTCTTTGACATGGATAACACCAGCTACCGCAACGACCTGGAAGAGTCGCTGCTGCCGTTCATGGAGAACAAAGGGCTGATCACCCGTGAAAAACTCGATCCCTCCCTCAAGCTGATTCCGTTCAAGGACACCGCTGACCACAAGGAAAGCCTGTTCAGCTATTACTATCGCCTTTGCGAAGTGGACGACATGGTTTGTTATCCATGGGTTGCGCAGGTGTTTTCCGGCTTCACGCTGCAGGAGCTCAAGGGCTATGTCGACCAGATGATGGCCTCGGGCAAGCCCGTTCCCAGCACCTATTACGATGGCGATACGGTCAAGACCATTGAAGTCTAGCCACCAAAGGTGTTTGCCGGTCAGGTTGAGCTGTACAACAAGCTGATGGAAAACGGCATTGAGGTGTATGTGGTGAGCGCGGCATCAGAGGAGCTGGTGCGCATGGTCGCTTCAGACCCAAAATACGGCTACAAGGTCAAACCGCAGAACGTAATCGGCGTTTCGCTGCTGCTCAAGAATCGTCAAACCCAGGAGCTGACGACCGCACGCAAGCAAGTCGCCGCAGGCACATATGATGAGCAGGCCAATCTCGGTCTTGAACTGACCCCGTACCTATGGACGCCAGCCACTTGGATGGCAGGCAAGCAGGGCGCCATCCTGACTTATATCGACCAGTGGAAAAAACCAATCCTGGTGGCTGGCGATACCCCAGACAGCGATGGCTACATGCTGTTTCACGGCGTCGACGTCAGCAAAGGCGGGATTCACCTCTGGGTCAACCGCAAAGACAAGTACATGAACCAGCTCAACGGCATGATTAAGACCAACGCCGAGGCGCAGGCCAAGGAAGGTTTGCCGGTCACTGCGGACAAGAACTGGGTCATCGTCAAGCCAGATGATATCCAGTAAACGAGCACGGGCCAGGCGTTAACCTGCCTGGCCCTGTATTCAGGTTGTATGCTTGATTTCGGAAAGGTCATCCACCGCCAGCGCGCCGGTATCGGCAGTTTCCAGCACGGCGTAGGCGCTGCTGCAAAACAGTGAGTTCAAGCGCTTCATGTCGGCAATCAACTCCAGGTGCAACGAGCTGGTTTCGATGCTCTGCACTATCTTGCGTTGCAACCGGCTGACATGGGCGTGGGCCAGGCGGCGCTCCTGGGCGCGGAAGCGGCGCTTCTCCTTAAGCAGTTGGCGGGCGCTTTCCTTGTCGGAGCTGAGAAACACCGACAAGCCCAGGCGCAGGTTGGCAATGAGCTGGCTATGCAGCCCCGCCAACTCCTCCAGGCCTGTCTCGGAAAATGACCGGCGCTGCGAGGTCTTTTGCTGCTGCACCTTGCGCAGCATGCGCTCGATCAGGTCACTGGCGAGCTTGAGGTTGATCGCCAGTTCGATGGTCTCTGCCCAGCGACGGCTGTCCTGGTCGCTCAAGTCTTCCCGTGGCATCTGCGCCAGATACAGCTTGATGGCGCTGTAGAGCGTGTCAATGTCGTCGGTCAGGCGGCGTATCTCCTGGCTGACAGCGCTCTGCTTGCTATGCAGCACATCGCGCATGGTTTCGAGCATATTGTCGATCAAGTCGCCGATGCGCAGGGTTTCGCGCGCGGCATTGGCCAGCGCCAGGCTAGGGGTGGCCAGCGCTGCTGGATCGAGATGTCGTGCCTTGGCCGCGCCATTGGTTTCTGGTTTTTGCGGGAGCAGCCAGCTGCAGAGCTTGGCCATTGGACCCACGCTGGGCAGTAGCAGCAGGCAGCGCGCAGTGTTGTACAGCAGGTGAAAGCCAATGACGATTTCCTGATGGCTGAAGTCGAGGCTGTCGATCCAGGCCACCAGCGGGTCGAGCACTGGGATAATCAGTAGCAGGCCAATCAACTTGTACAGCAGGCTGCCAAGCGCCACCTGGCGGCCTGCCGTGTTCTGCATGCTGGTGCTGAGAAAGGCCAGCACGCCACTGCCGATGTTGGCGCCAATCACCAGGCCGATGGCCACGGGCAGGCCAATCAGGCCAGCACCTGCCAAGGTGGCGGTGAGCAATACGGCTGCAAGGCTGGAGTAGGAAATCATTGCGAACAGGGCACCGACCAGCGCATCGAGCAGAATGTCGCCGGTCAGTGATGCAAAGATCACTTTTACACCTTGTGCCTGTGTGATCGGCGCCGCCGACTCAACGATCAATTGCAGCGCCAGAATAATCAATCCCAGCCCGATGCTGACCCGGCCCATCTGCCCAAGCCGGGTTTGCTTGCGTGACAGGAAAAAGATCACGCCGATAAAGATCAGCAGTGGCGACAGCCATGACAAATCAAAGGTCAGCACCCGCGCCATCAAGGCCGTACCGACGTCAGCACCGAGCATGGTTGCCAGCGCCGGGGTCAGGCTCATCAGGCCTTGACCGACAAAGGAGGTGACCAGCATGGCGGTGGCGTTACTGCTCTGGACCAGTGCGGTGACGCCTATCCCGGCGATAAACGCCAGCCAGCGCCTGGACATGCTCTGGCTGATTACGCGGCGCAGGTTAGAGCCGTAAACCCGCAGGATGCCGGTTCGGACTATATGTGTGCCCCAAATCAACAAGGCCACGGCAGATAATAAATTGAGCAGGGTAAGCATGCTGGCTCCCTGTGCTGTTTAAACCCTGATGGGCAAGCCGACGGTGCCGTACGCGTTCTAGTTGTTACTTAAGCTGTAGTTGGCTTACGGCAATGACGCCAGCATCGCATAGCTGAACAGGGGATTGAAACAAAACCGTCATAAAGCGAGCGCGGTCGATGACAAAACCAATAAAGCCCGGAATATCCGGGCTTTATTGGGAGGCTCGAGTGTTGGACTTAGGTCGGGATGATCGGCAATTCGCGCTTGTGCGCCGTTTTCAGGTAGGCCGCTTCGATGATTTCGGCGGCGGCATCAGACACTGGCTTGCCAAGCAGGTAGTTGTCGATATCCATGTAGGTGCAGCCGTAGGCAACTTCATCGAGCTTGCCCGGCGCAAGTTCTTCCAGATCCGCAGTCGGCGCTTTGTGCACCAGGGATTCTGGCGCACCCAGTTGTTGGGCGAGGAGGCGAACCTGGCACTTGGTCAGGCCTGACAAGGGCGCCAAGTCACAAGCACCGTCCCCAAACTTGGTAAAGAAGCCCATGACCGCTTCGGCTGCGTGATCGGTGCCGACAACCAGGCCACCGACAAAATTGGCAATGGCGTACTGCGCGACCATGCGAGTGCGGGCCTTGACGTTGCCTTTGGCAAAGTCGCTCAGGCTTGGGCTTGGTTCAATGCCATCCAGCTGGATGCTGTTCATCAGGCCATCGACGGCATCGGCGATGTTCACGGCAGTCGACATGTCCGGCTGGATAAAGCCCAGCGCTGCCTGGGCGTCGTGCTCGTCTGCCTGGGTCTTGTACGGCAGGCGCACTGCGACGAACTTGGCGGCGTGGCCCTCGTCGCGCATTTCGCTGACGGCCAGCTGGCACAGGCGCCCGGCGGTTGAAGAGTCGACGCCGCCGCTGATTCCCAGTACCAGGGCCTTGGCGCCAGATTTGCGCAGTACGCCCTTGATGAATTCGATGCGGCGAGTGATTTCGGCTTTGGCGCTGCTCTCATCGATAATGCCTCGGTCAATGGCCAAGGCTGCCTGAATCTCTGATCGCAAAACTGGGTTCATTACACATTCACCTTTTGGGTTGTTCCAGCGCTGGCAAAAGCATCCTCAAGCCAGTACAGGCATTTTTAAGCAATTATCGGGCTACTTTAGCATCGCTCGCCCCGAAGTTTGTGGGCGAGCCTTGGGCAAATAGCATTTGCTGCCGGATTTTATGGGCGTGCATTCTATTCAGTATCTGGCGGTTTTAAGCGAACCTCAAAACGCCATGCCGCAAAAGGTATCCGCCCAGGGCAGCGCTACCGGAGGCTGATCTTTTTTGGTGCAGGATGAGCCCTGCCATACAGGCTCTGCCAAGCCGCCCGATGTTTGCCATCGGGCGCTCTATGCCTTCAGCCAGCCGCTTGGCTGAGCCTGAACAGGCCAACCTGCGGTGCTTCGCTGATCCAATGCTGGGCAACATTCCAGCCAGCCTCTGCAGCCATTGCAGTGAATGATTCGACACTGAATTTATGGGAGTTTTCGGTGTGCAGGCTCTCGCCCTCGGCGAAGGTGAAGCGTTGGCCGGCAATGGTCACGGTTTGAGGAACCAGGCTGAGCAGGTGCATTTCCATGCGTTGTTTTACCGGGTTCCAAAGCGCCTGGTGGGCGAAGTTGCTCAGGTCAAAATCCGCGCCCAGTTCACGGTTGATGCGCACCAGCAGGTTTTTATTGAAGCTGGGGGTTCCCCCCGCCGCATCGTCGTAGGCCGTTTCAAGGATATCGACAGGTTTGACCATGTCGACGCCGACAATAAATTGCGCCTCATTGCCCAATATGGTTTTGGCCGACTTGAGGAATGCTACCGCTTGCTGCTGATTGAAATTGCCGATTGTCGAGCCGGGAAAAAAACCGATCCGTGGACGTTGGTTGATAGCTGCTGGCAGGGCCAGGGTGCGGGTGAAGTCACCGACTTGAGGAACGACATGCAAGGCCGGATAGCGCTCGGCTAGGCGCTGCGCGGCTTGTTGCAAGGCATCCGGGCAGATATCAATGGGCACATAGGCACCCAGCTGCGGGGCAGCATCAAGCAGCAGGCAGGTTTTATCGCTGGCACCGCTGCCAAATTCGACCAGCGCGCTACCGGGAGCAAAGGTGGCGGCTATTTCACCGGCAACATCGCCCAGCAGACGAGTCTCTGCGCGGGTTGGGTAGTATTCGGCGGTTTTGCAGATGTCCTCGAACAGCGCTGAACCGGCGGCATCGTAGAAGTATTTGGGCGGTATGCTCTTGTGGTCTGCGGCCAGGCCGTTGAGTACATCGCGCCGGAATGAGCTGTGCTCGTCAGTCAGTGGCTTGTGGCTGTCTCGCGCCAATCGCAGTCCGCTCAGGACCCAGCGTTTTTCCGGGTGGAAAAAATTGCGGTAGCTCAGGCGGGTATGGCCGGGGCTGGTGAAACTGGCACCGCCACGCAAGACCATCTGGTTGATCATGAACTTGCCGTTGTATTCGCCAACGGCGCCGGGCGCTGGACGAAAGCCCGGATAGGGGCTGTAAGGGCTTTGCGTCCACTGCCAGGCAATGTCATCGACCTGTTGCAGCTGGCCCGACTGGGCCGCAGCTTCCCATTCCGCTTCGGTCGGCAGGCGGGCGCCAGCCCAGCAGGCAAAGGCAGCTGCTTCGTAATAGCTGATATGGGTCACTGGCGCATCGAGATCCACCGGCTCCAGGCCGCCCAAGGTCATCTGGCTCCAGCCGTCCTGGCTCGGTTGCCAGTAGAACGGTGATTGCCAGTCCTGGCTGCGTACCGTGTCCCAGCCTTCAGCCAGCCACAACTCCGGCCGTGTATAGCCGCCGTCGTCCATGAACTCAAGCCATTGTGCATTGGTCACCAGGCGATCGCTGATCTCGAATGGCTGCAAGTAGGTGGTGTGTCGGGGGCCTTCGTTGTCGAAAGCAAAGCCCTGGCCTTGGTGGCCGATCTCGACCAGGCCACCGGCATGGGCCTTGAACTGGCCCTTGCGCCCACGGGAGGTTTTATTCCAGCGCCGGTCGTAAACCGGTTTCAGCGAGGAGGTGCTGAACAGGTGGAGAATATCCATCAACAACAGCTCTTGGTGCTGTTCTTCATGGGCCAGCCCCAGTTCGATCAACTTGTGCTGTGCAGGGCTCGGCGGGGTTTGCAGCAGCTCGGCCATGTGTTGGTCGACATGCTTGCGGTAGGCGAGCACTTGCTCGGCGCTGGGGCGGGTCATCAGGCCGCGTTGTGGGCGGGGATGGCGCGGGCCGACGGCTTCGTAATAGGAGTTGAACAGGTAGCTGAAGCTGGGATCGAATAAACCGTAGTTAACCAGGTGCGGGGCGAGCAGGAATGTCTCGAAAAACCAGCTTGTATGTGCGATGTGCCACTTTGTCGGGCTGGCATCGGGCATGGATTGGACCACCATGTCTTCATGGCTGAGTGGTGCGATCAAGGATTCGGTACGGCCCCTGACGGCGAGGTAGCGATCAAGCAACTGGTTTTGGGTGTGCTTTGGGTTCAGGGCTCTTAGTGTGCTGCTCATCAACTTTTGTCTCCGCTGTTTAGGCTGGTCATTGTTGAGGCTGGCTGAAGGCTAAGGTTACGGCTGGCTGGGAAATTAATTGGCCGGGTCATGGCCGGGAAGCCTGAAGCTGGCTTGGCGATAATTGATCTGGCGTGCTGCGCCATGAATAAATCAGAGTCGGTTTTTCGAATAAGGTTTCAGCTTAGACCGCTATTGGCATTGTCGGGCAGACAAAGCAAAAAACTGCCCGGCGGCAGTTTTTATCGAGAGGCTGGTGTGCTTGTTGGGTGATGGCGGCTGCATGTGCCGGGCATGCAGCCGCCAACCGGTCAGGCCTGGTAGCAGGTATGCCCGTCGACCATGGTGTAGCGCACCGCGCTCGGCAGGCAATGGCCGATAAAGGGGCTGTTGCTGCCCTTCGAGAACCAGGTTTCCCCAGCCAGCGTTGACCCTTGAGGATCAAATAGCAGGATGTCTGCCGCCTGGCCTACGGCAAGGGTGCCTGCCGGCAGGCGCAAGGCCGTGGCAGGACCGATGGTCAGGCGCTGGAGTAGTGTCGGCAGGTCGATCAGGCCGTCCTGCACCAGGGTCATGGCCAGGGGCAGCAATAGCTGGACACTACTGATGCCCGGCTCTGTCGCGCCGAAGGGCGCCAGCTTGGCGTCGGCTTCGTGCGGTTGGTGATGGCTGCAGATTGCCTGGATAGTGCCATCCTTGACAGCTTGGCGCAGGCCGTCGCGATCCGTTGCGGTGCGCAGCGGCGGCTGCACGTGATAGAGGCTGGAGAAGCCTTGCAGCGCCTCGTCAGTAAGAATCAGCTGGTAGAGCGCAACATCGGCGGTGACCTTCAGGCCGCGTGCTTGCGCCTCGGCAATCAGCTGCGCGCCACGTGCACTGGTCAATTGGCTGAAGTGGGCGCGCACGCCCGTTTGTTCAACCAGCAACAGGTTGCGGGCCAGGGCGACAGTTTCGGCCGTCTCGGGAATGCCGGGCAAGCCAAGGAAGCTGGCCCTTGCGCCTTCGTGGGCCAGGCCGCCTTCGGCCAGGTCGTGGTCTTGCGAGTGAAATATTACCGTGAGGTCGAATGTGGCGGCGTATTCCATGGCGCGGCGCAGCGTACGGCTGTTGCGGAAGCAATCCAGGCCGTTGCTGAATGCCACGCAGCCGGCATCGCGCAATGCAACCAACTCGGCCAGTTGCTCGCCTTCCAGGCCCTTGCTCAGTGCGCCGATAGGGAAGACCTTGGTGTGCCCGGCTTCACGGGCACGGTCGAGGATCATCTCGGCCACGGCCGGTGTGTCGAGTACCGGCTTGGTAAATGGCGGGCAGCACAGGCTGGTGACGCCACCGGCTGCCGCTGCCAGGGTTTCTGTGGCAATGCTGCCTTTGCGGCTGTAGCCGGGCTCGCGCAGCGCCACGTTGAGGTCGACCAGGCCGGGCGCTGCAACCAGGCCGTTGGCGTCGAGGTTGTGTTCAGCGCTGAAATTCGCTGGCGCATCACCAATGGCGGTAATCACGCCGCCTTCGATAAACAGGTCGCTGACTTGGTCGAGGCCGCTGTTCGGATCAATTACGCGGGCGCCGAGGATACGGGTACGCATCAGTTCTGCTCCTCGGATTCCTGGTTGAGTTGACGTTGAGTGTTTTGCCCGCTCATGGCCATGGACAGCACCGCCATGCGGATGGCGATGCCGTAGGTCACCTGATTGAGGATCACCGATTGCGGGCCGGCGGCCACCGCTGACTCGATTTCCACGCCACGGTTGATCGGGCCTGGGTGCATGACCAGAGCATCGGGCTTGGCCAATTTCAGGCGCTGTTCGGTCAGGCCGAACAGGCGGTAGAACTCACCTTCGCTGGGCAGCAACCCGCCCTGCATCCGTTCACGTTGCAGGCGCAGCATAATCACCACGTCGACATCCTTGAGCCCGGCGTCCATGTTGCTGTAGGTGGTCACGCCAAATTGCTCGATGCCAACTGGCAGCAGGGTTTTCGGGGCAATTACGCGGATATCCGGGCAGCCCAGGGTCTTCAGGGCGATCATGTTCGAGCGCGCGACACGCGAATGCAGGATATCGCCGACAATGGCGACCGAGAGATTCTCGAAGCTGCCTTTGTGGCGACGAATGGTGATCATGTCGAGCATCCCTTGGGTCGGGTGCGAGTGACGGCCGTCGCCACCGTTGATAATGGCCACGTCCGGGCACACGTGCTCGGCGATGAAGTGCGCCGCGCCTGAGTCACCGTGGCGCACCACGAACATGTCCGCAGCCATGGCTTCAAGGTTGCGCAAGGTGTCGAACAGTGACTCGCCCTTGCTGGTCGAGGAAGTCGAGACGTTCAGGGTAATGACGTCAGCGGACAGGCGCTGCGCCGCCAGTTCGAAGGTGGTGCGGGTGCGTGTGGAGTTCTCGAAGAATACGTTGCACACGGTCTTGCCGCGCAGCAGTGGGACTTTCTTCACCGCCCTGGCACCGACTTCGAGGAATGAGTCGGCGGTGTCGAGGATCTCGGTCAGTAGCTCACGCGGTAGGTCATCAAGCGAAAGAAAATGGCGCAACTGACCTTGGTCATTGAGTTGCAGAGGTCGTTTGGCTTCTGTCGGCGTCATCGCGGTAGGGGTCTCAGTTTGTGAGCGTTTGCAGCTCAAGAGTGAGCGGAGTCGGTCCTGATAATTTTACCCGTTGCTCGCCAGGCAGTGACAGGGTTGCGCCGACCACATCCGGGCGAATCGGCAAGTCGCGAGCATCCAGGTCGAGCAGGCTGACCAGGCTGATACTGGCCGGGCGACCGTAGTCGAACAGCTCGTTCATGGCGGCGCGCATGGTCCGCCCGCTCATCAGCACGTCGTCTATCAACACAATGTGCTGGCCTTCGATCTCAAACGGTAGCTCAGAAGGCTGGACCTGTGGATGCAGGCCGTTCTGGGTGAAATCGTCGCGGTAGAACGAAACATCAAGAATGCCCAGTGGCTCTTCATTGCCGAGGGTTTCAAGCAATGCCTGCGCAACCCACACGCCGCCAGTGCGGATACCAATGAAGCGCGGTGTGCTGATCTGCCGTTTATTCAGGTGGCTGATTAGCGCGCTGGCCATTTCGGGCAGCAGTTGGGCGGGATCGGGTAGGTTCATCACAAGCTCCTTGGACACTGAGCCGGGCTCAGCCTGAAATATGTTCTTGCAGCCATCCTTCGAGCAGCAGTGCCGCCGCCAATGCATCCACTGGGCGCTCGCGGTAACCGCTATTTTGGCCTTGCTGCAAGCGTTCGCCCTTGGCCGCATAGGTCGTCAGGCGTTCGTCGTGGGTGTGGACCGGCAGATTAAAGCGACCATGGAGGCGGCGCGCGAACTTCTGAGCACGCTCGCTCATGTCGCTCGGGCTGCCATCCATGTTCAGTGGCAAGCCGACCACTATTGCATCGGGCTGCCATTCGCGTACCAGGGCTTCGACTTTTTGCCAGTCGGGTACGCCGTTCTGTGCCTTGAGAATGCACAATTCGCGGGCCTGGCCAGTAACTACCTGGCCGACAGCCACACCAATCTGCTTGGTGCCGTAATCGAAACCGAGTAATAAACGCAGCGCGTTCGGGCTAGTCACAGGTTGGCTCCATCAAGCATGGCCTGCTTGTGAGGTCAGCAGGCTCAAATTGATGCCAAGCTGCGATGCGGCGGCATTGAGGCGCTGGTCATAGGGCAGGTCGAACAGGATGTTCTGCGTCGCCGGGCAGGTCAGCCAGGCGTTATCGGCGATTTCAGCTTCCAGTTGGCCTGCATCCCAGCCGGCATAGCCGAGGGTGATCAGGTATTTGTCAGGGCCGGTACCGGCGGCGATTGCAAAAAGCACATCCTGTGAAGTGGTCAGGCCCAGTTCGCCAAGCTCAAGGGTGGCTTGGTAGCTGTCGCCAGCAGGATGCAGGACAAAACCGCGGTCAGTCTGTACCGGGCCGCCGCTGAAGATCGGCAGGCTCTCGCAGATAGCCGGTGGCTCGCTGTCTTCGCTGAGTTGTTCGAGGACGTCCGCCAGGTTAAGGCCATTTGGGCGGTTTATCACCAAGCCCATGGCGCCTTGCTCGTTGTGATCAACGATATAGGTGACGGTTTGTGCAAAGTGCTCATCGGCCATGTGCGGCATGGCAATGAGCAACTGATGTTTGAGGTAGCTAGGGCTGGCATCTTTCATGAGCGCTAGCTTAAAGCCTGCGACCTGAGCCGGGAAGCCAAAACAGGGATTTACTCAATGGGCTGGCGATAAAAAACCAGCAGATGGAGTAAATAGTCCTGCCAGGGCTAGTTGCTCGACAAACGGTCGCCGCGCTCAAAGCGCCAGGTGCGGATGATTTCCAGGCGGTCGACATCTGCCAGGTCACCGCTGAAGGGCGCATAGGGCGCTGCCAGTCGCACAATTCGCAGCGCCGCTTTGTCGAGCAGTGGCTGGCCGGACGACTCCAGTACCAGCACTTCATGCAGGCTGCCGTCACGGTTGATCGATACCAGCATGCGCAGGCTGCCGTAGATTTGCTTGCGCCGGGCGTCGTCCGGGTAGTTGAGGTTGCCGATGCGTTCAACCTTCTTGCGCCACTCGTCCTTGTACCAGGCACCCTTGTCGCGCATGGTCGAGGCTGCGTTGAGGCGCACAATCTTGGGTCGCTTGGCATATTGCTGGACTTCTTGTGCCAGCTCGGCTTCAAGGCTGGCGATTTCGCTGCTCAGTTGCTCGCGGTCGAAGGTCGGCGCCTCGCGGGTGGGTTCGACTTGCTTGACCTTTTCCTGCTTGGCCTGGACCTTCTGCGGTTGTGGCTTCTTGGTGGCCACGACCTTTTTCGGTTCTTGCTTGGGCACTGGGGGTGGTTGTGGTGCCGCTGGGGGTGTCACGTGCTTGACTTGGGTGTCCTGGAAGGGGGCCTGTTCGGTGGTTTTCGGTGCCGCCTTGTGGTCGAGCGTGCCGCTGCCCTGCTGATTGTCCTGGGCCAGGAAGTCCGCCTCTTTGGGCTTTTCTTCACTTTTGAAGGTCGACAGGGTGATTTCCAGGGTCTTGCTGATGGTTACCGGGTCAGCCAGGCTGAAGCTCAAGCCAAGAATCAACGCGATATGCAGCACGGCTGCCAGGAACAGCGTGAAGCCCAGTCGATCTGCTGGCTTGACTGCAGAAGAAGGTGTGTTTGTGGTCTTGGCTGGTGATTTCATGAAATAAGGTTCAGCTCGGAATGCCGCGCAGTCTGCCGACTAGAGGCCATGGCCTGCAAGTTTCAAGTGCAAAGCTGCTACCTGCTTCAAACTTGTGTCCTGGCTGGTGCTACTTAATTTACGCCTAGGCGAGGCAGTGCCAAAAGGCCCCCAAGCCCTGAATCCTGGTGGTGCGTGCGTCGATTCAGGGCTTGTTGCTCAAGTTATTTGCCGGCCTTGAGTTTGTCGGAAATGACATCCATTAGCCGTTCAGCGATCTTGGTGTCATAGGCTGCATCGATTTCACGGATGCAGGTTGGACTGGTGACGTTGATTTCGGTCAGGTTGTCGCCAATTACATCCAGGCCCACGAACAGCAAGCCTTTTTCACGCAAGGTAGGGCCGATGCCCTGGGCAATTTCCAGGTCCCGTGCGCTCAATGGGCGCGCCTCGCCGCGTCCACCTGCGGCCAGGTTGCCACGGGTTTCGCCCGCTGCGGGAATTCGCGCCAGGCAGTAGGGCACCGGTTCGCCGTCGATCATCAGAATGCGCTTGTCACCATCGACAATGGCAGGCAGATAGCCTTGCGCCATGATTTGCTGGGTGTCGTGTGCGGTCAGCGTTTCCAGGATTACCGACAGGTTTGGGTCGCCCTGGCGATGACGGAAAATCATCGAGCCGCCCATGCCGTCGAGGGGCTTGAGGATGACGTCGCCTTGTTCGCGGGCAAACTCGCGCAGGATGTCGGCGCGCCGGCTGACGATGGTTTCCGGGGTGAACTGCGGGAATTGGGTGGCAAAGAGCTTTTCGTTGCAGTCGCGCAGGCTTTGCGGGCGGTTTACCACCAGGCTGCCAGCATTCTCGGCCTGTTCCAGCAGATAGGTCGCATAGACGAATTCATTGTCGAACGGCGGGTCCCTTCGCATCAGGATTAAATCCAGGTCCGACAGCAGCATGTCTTGTTCCGCGCCGAGTTCAAACCAGTGCTCGGGGTCGTAAAACACCTTGAGCGGGCAAACACGGGCGCGGGCCTGGCCTTTGGCCTGGTACAGATCCTTGACCTCCATGTAGAACAGCGACCAGTCACGGGCCTGGGCTGCGAGGAGCATGGCCAGGGAGCTGTCCTTCTTGAAAGATATCTGCGCGATAGGATCCATGACGATGCCGACACGAACGGTCATGTATTTTTCTCCGTAAAGTCACAATGTGAGCTGTTAATAAGATGTTGGAGACTATACACGAGCCTTTAATTGGCGCTGATTGTGTAGTCGTTCAAGGAAAAAACCTTAGGCGTCGGTAGCTTATAGCTTGCATCTGGAGAGTGTGCTAAAAAGGCCGAATGATCAGGGTAACAATCTATTGGCGTCAGATGTTCAGGCGTCAATCTAAGGAGCCTGTTCAAAGGCTGTGTCCGCACTGCTCACACGCGATAAACCGCCTGGCACCGACAAAATCAGGGTGACGGGGCGGTTGAAGATTATTGTGTTTTGACGCGACATCATTAGATGGGCGGTCGAGCTGAACTGGCTCCAGCAGAAAAAATAATGACTCACCGAGGCGATGGTAGGGCAAACATGGAACAGCATTCCGAGGGTTTGAGAGTAATGGTCATTGACGATTCGAAAACGATTCGTCGAACCGCAGAAACCCTGCTCAAGAAAGTGGGTTGCGATGTAATTACTGCAGTAGATGGTTTCGATGCCTTGGCAAAAATTGCCGATACCCATCCGAACATTATTTTTGTCGATATCATGATGCCGCGTCTTGATGGTTATCAGACGTGCGCCCTGATCAAGAATAATAGCGCTTTCAAATCCACGCCGGTGATCATGCTGTCCTCGAAGGATGGGCTGTTCGATAAAGCCAAAGGGCGAATCGTGGGCTCCGATCAATACCTGACCAAACCCTTCAGTAAGGAAGAGTTGCTCGGTGCGATCAAAAACCATGTGCCTGACTTTATGCCGGTGGAACAAGCATCCTGACATCCGTATACGTACCGATGTCCTTTAAGTAGTGAGACGCACCATGGCTCGAATTCTGATTGTTGATGACTCGCCGACCGAGATGTACAAGCTGACCGCAATGCTGGAAAAGCACGGTCATGAAGTATTGAAGGCGGAAAATGGCGCCGATGGCGTTGCCCTGGCTCGCCAGGAAAAACCAGACGCGGTATTGATGGATATCGTGATGCCCGGGCTGAACGGCTTCCAGGCGACACGTCAATTGACCAAGGATGCGGACACCAATCACATTCCAGTGATCATCGTCACCACCAAGGATCAGGAAACTGACAAGGTCTGGGGTAAGCGCCAAGGCGCTAAAGACTACCTGACCAAGCCGATTGATGAAGACACGCTGCTGAAAACGCTGAACGCTGTGCTGGCCGGTTAATTCCGCGCCAGTAGGCAAACTCTAACCAAAAGGCTGCAGTGGGCATGTCCGACGCACAAACACCCTTTGAAAAACTTCTCGAGATCGACCAGCGCTGTCGTGCGCTTGCGGCTGGCTTGCCTATGCAGCAAACCGCGCAGCAGACGTGGAGTGGTATCGGGTTCCGGATGGGGGAGCGTTTGTTCGTGGCACCGATGGGTGAGGTCGGTGAGGTATTGCATGAACCACGTTATACCTTGTTGCCAGGCGTGAAGAGCTGGGTCAAGGGTGTGGCAAACGTGCGTGGTCGCTTGCTTCCGGTCATGGACCTGTGTGGTTTCCTGGGTAATGAGTTGTCGCCACTGCGCAAGCAGCGGCGGGTGTTGGTGGTGGACCATCAAGAGATCTTTGCCGGCCTGACGGTCGATGAAGTCTTTGGTATGCAGCACTTTTCGGTGGATACATTCTCCGAAGATCTGCCTCCACTGGAAACATCGGTAGCGCCGTTTATTCATGGCGTCTTTCAACGTGAGCAAGCTTGGTTGGTGTTCAGCCCATTTGCGCTGGCACAGAACCCAGACTTTCTAGCGGTAGCATTTTAATAAGATTTTCGGTTGGGTCGGCTTTGCCGGCCTTTTGGCGTTATATGGGAACCGTAGTGCGGTCGGTCCAGGCGGGGGCCAGATAATGAAAAAACTAAATGCAGGCAAATTATTCGCGGGTACGCGGAGCAGTACACTGATTTTGGGGCTGTTTATCGTCCTGATCGTGTCAGTTTTATTGCTGTTCGCTAACTTTGCTTATATCAACACCCAGTCCAACTACGATACTGAATACATCAGCCACTCCGGTGAGCTGCGTGTTCTGTCCCAGCGTATTGCGAAAAACGCCACGGAAGCAGCAACGGGTACGCCCGAGGCCTTTGGTTTGTTGCGTGATGCACGCAACGACTTCCAGAAGCGCTGGGCAATCCTGACCGATGGCAACCCTGAAAGCGGTTTGCCATCCGCTCCAGAGCTGGTGCAGCCGCAAATGGCGGCTGTGCAGAAGGACTGGGACAGCTTGCGTAAAAACACCGACTCCATCCTGGCCAGCGAGCAAACGGTTCTGTCGCTGCACCAGGTAGCTGCGACTCTGGCTGAAACCATTCCACAGTTGCAGGTCGAGTACGAAGAAGTCGTCGACATCCTGTTGGAAAGTGGCGCGCCCGCTGCTCAGGTTTCGGTTGCCCAGCGCCAGTCTCTGTTGGCAGAACGTATCCTGGGTTCGGTGAACAAGGTACTTGCCGGTGACACGGACTCGGTGCAGGCCGCCGACACCTTCGGTCGTGACGCCAGCCTCTTCGGTCGCGTATTGAATGCGATGCTCGAAGGCAACGCCGCCATGGAAATCACCAAGGTGGAAGACAGCGAAGCTCTGGATCGTCTGGGTGAGATTTCCGAGCTGTTCGAATTCGTATCGGGTTCGGTGGACGAGATTCTCGAGACCTCGCCAGAGCTGTTCCAGGTTCGTGAGTCGGCCAACTCCATCTTTACGGTTTCGCAAACCCTGCTCGACAAAGCCTCGGACCTGTCTCTGGGTTTTGAAGGCCTGGCCGACAGCCGCCAGGTCAATACCCTGGTGGGCTATGTACTGGGTTTGCTGGTACTGGCTTCGATCATCCTGATTGGTATCGTGATGGTCCGTTCGACCAACCGCCGACTGGCTGAAACGGCTGAAAAGAATGATCGTAACCAAACGGCGATTTTGCGACTGCTCGACGAAATTGCCGACCTCGCCGACGGTGACTTGACGGTGGCGGCAACGGTAACCGAGGACTTCACCGGTGCGATTGCTGACTCCATCAACTACTCCATCGACCAACTGCGTGACCTGGTTGCGACCATTAACCTGACCGCCGTACAGGTGGCAGGCGCGGCCCAGGAAACCCAGGCAACGGCAATGCACCTGGCCGAGGCTTCCGAGCACAAGGCGCAAGAAATTGCCGGTGCTTCGGCGGCCATCAACGAAATGGCGGTGTCGATTGACCAGGTATCGGCGAACGCCTCTGAATCCTCTGCGGTAGCGGAGCTTTCTGTAGCCATTGCCAACAAGGGTAACGAGGTGGTGCACAACACCATCACCGGCATGGATAACATCCGTGAGCAGATCCAGGACACCTCGAAGCGGATCAAGCGCCTTGGTGAGTCGTCCCAGGAGATTGGTGACATCGTTAGCCTGATTAACGACATTGCCGACCAGACCAACATCCTCGCCCTTAACGCTGCAATCCAGGCCTCCATGGCTGGTGACGCAGGCCGAGGCTTCGCCGTGGTAGCGGACGAGGTACAGCGTCTGGCAGAACGTTCATCTGCTGCAACCAAGCAGATCGAGGCGCTGGTTAAGACGATTCAGACTGACACCAACGAAGCTGTTATTTCGATGGAACAGACCACCTCTGAAGTGGTGCGCGGTGCACGCCTGGCGCAGGACGCCGGGGTTGCACTGGAAGAGATCGAGAAAGTATCCAAGACCCTCGCGGCCTTGATCCAGAACATCTCCAACGCCGCACGCCAACAGGCATCGTCTGCCGGCCACATCTCCAACACCATGAACGTGATTCAGGAGATCACCTCGCAAACGTCGTCCGGTACTACCGCAACCGCCAAGAGCATTGGTAACTTGGCGAAAATGGCCAGTGAGATGCGTAAGTCGGTATCCGGCTTTACCTTGCCGGAAGGGGAGCAGGCTTAATCGATGGCTGCGCAGCGGCTTGCAAAGGTCGCTGCCCGGAGTCCCAGGATTATGACCGAACGTCACGACAACCCGCATGGTGCGTGGGCCTTGCAGCCAGTCCTGGAAATGTCTAACGACGAATTCCACAGCTGGCAGGTTCTGCTCGAAGATCGTACTGGTGTCGTGATTCAGGAGCAGCGCAAGGCGTTTTTGCAGACCAACCTGAGTTCGCGCATGCGGGAGCTGGGTGTCAATGAATACGCCGACTACTATCGTCAGGTGACTGATGGCCCGCGTGGCGCGGTTGAGTGGTCTGTGCTGCTGGATCGGTTAACGGTTCAGGAGACCCGGTTTTTTCGTCATCGTGCCTCATTTGATGTGCTTGAGCGTTACCTGCAATCTCGGTTG
Organism: Pseudomonas sp. S9; assembly: GCF_000222125.1. NCBI lineage: Bacteria > Pseudomonadati > Pseudomonadota > Gammaproteobacteria > Pseudomonadales > Pseudomonadaceae > Pseudomonas > Pseudomonas sp. S9. The sequence continues at coordinate 217,978 of NZ_AFFX01000003.1, forward strand.
CAGCAGCCGCTGAAGAAGCCATGGGAATTGTGGAGCGGGGGTTGCTCCAGTGGTGAGGAGCCGTATTCATTGGCCATCACTGCCGCCCAGGTGCTGGAGGATGCCGGATTGCCTGCACATTATGCGGTGACCGGCACCGATATCAGCCTCAACGCGTTGAGCAAGGCCCGTGAAGGGCGTTTTGCGGCGCGCAAGCTTGAGCAGTTAGAGGCGCATATAGCTCAGCGTTATTTTTCCGCTGAGCCCGATGGCGGCTTCAAGGTATTACCGGAACTGGCGTCGCAAGTATGTTGCGCCAAGCTCAATGTACTGGAGTTGGAAAAGGGGCCAATGGCCGGTATGGACGTTATTTTTTGTCAGAACTTGTTGATTTATTTTCGTCGCTGGCGTCGCCGTGAGATCCTCAATTGCCTGGCAGAGCGCCTTGCACCGGGTGGTCTGCTGGTTATTGGAGTTGGCGAAGTGGCGGGTTGGCAGCATCCGGATTTGATACCGGTCGCCGACGAGCGAGTTCTGGCGTTTACCCGTAAGGGCAAGTTATGAGCGGAGTGACTATGGGTGATCGGCACGACTATGTCGCCCTGGAGTGGGTCAAAGGCGAAGTAGCAGAAACCCTGAAGCAGGCACGTCAGGCGCTTGAGTCGTTCGTAGAGAACCCTCAAGACCCAACGCGCATGCGGTTTTGCTTGACCTACGTGCATCAGGTGCACGGTACCTTGCAGATGGTTGAATTCCACGGCGCGGCTCTGCTCGCGGAAGAGATGGAACACCTCTCGCAAGCGTTGATGGAAGGTCGTGTCGGCAACCAGGGTGAAGCCCTGGAAGTGCTGATGCAGGCTATCTTGCAAATGCCGGTTTATCTGGACCGAATCCAGACTGCGCGTCGCGACCTGCCAATGGTCGTGCTGCCTCTGCTCAATGACCTGCGTTCGGCGCGCGGTGAAAAGCTGCTCTCGGAAACCAGCCTGTTCACCCCGGACATGTCCTCGCGGGCGCCTGCGCTGTCGATTGAGTCGCTGGCCCAGCGCTACAACGCCGAGTTGCCGGGCCTGCTGCGCAAGCTGCGGCAAATGCTGCAGATGGCCTTGGTGGGGGTGCTGCGTAACCAAGACCTGCCAACCAACCTGGGTTACATGGCGCGGGTATTTGCCCGCCTCGAAGCCTTGTGCAAGGACGCCCCGCTCGGCGCGTTGTGGCAGACCGCTTCGGGTGTCGTTGAAGGCCTGGCCAGCGGCAGTATCGCCAATGGCAGTTCGGTACGCGGCCTGTTGCGTGAGGTCGATAAAGAACTCAAGCGCTTGATGAGCCAGGGCGCGGAGGGGTTCAACCAGCCTGCGCCGGATGAGTTGATCAAGAACCTGCTGTTCTACGTCGCCAAGGCCAACAACCAGACCCCGCGCATAGCCGCGTTGAAGGAACAATATCGCCTGGATGAAGCCTTGCCAGACGATGAAACGGTAGACGCCGAACGTGCCAACCTGGCAGGACCGGATCGCAATGCCATGCGTTCGGTAGTCGGTGCGCTGTGTGAGGAGTTGGTTCGGGTCAAAGACAGTCTTGATCTGTTTGTGCGCAGCGACCGCGTACAAATTGTCGAGCTGGAATCCCTGCTTGCGCCGCTCAAGCAGATCTCGGACACCTTGGCGGTGTTGGGCTTTGCCCAGCCGCGCAAGGTCATTATCGACCAGATTGCCGTGGTGCAAGGCTTGGCCCAAGGCTTGCGCGAGCCGAGCGATGCCGTGTTGATGGATGTGGCGGGCGCGCTGCTCTATGTCGAGGCGACGCTGGCCGGCATGGTTGGCCCCTCGGAAGAGGGCACCAGTGAAGAAAACCATTTTCCAACGACCGACGTTGGGCAAATCCACCAGTTGGTGATCAAGGAGGCGCGTACCGGCCTCGAGCAAGCCAAGGATGCGATTATCGAATTCATTGCCTCGCAGTGGAATCACGATCACCTGGCCCGCGTGCCTGAGCTGCTGACGCAAGTGCGCGGCGGCTTGGCGATGATTCCACTGGAGCGCGCCGCGCAACTGCTCAATGCCTGCAACCGCTACATTCAGGAACAACTGCTGGCGCGCAAGGCCGTACCTAACTGGCAAAGCCTCGACACCTTGGCCGATGCGATTACCAGCGTCGAGTACTACCTTGAGCGCTTGGGCGATGATCACGCCAGCCAGGGCAACTTGATTCTCGACGTGGCTGAAGAAAGCCTTGAGAGCCTGGGTTATCCGCTGCACGAAAAGGCGTCGATTCTTGACCAGCCTCAGGAGGCTGATGCGCCGCAGGCGTTTGCAGAACCCGAGTCACAAGCATCACCTGAACTCGATGCCAGCACTGAAGCCGACCCGCAATCCGCGTTGCCAAATTTTGACCTGGACCTTGGCGAAACTGATTTCGAGCCCTTGGCCAACCCGCTGGACGATATCGAGGTAATCAGCGCTGATTCGATTGCCGAGCCAGACGTGCCCTTGGATATCGACCTGTCGAGTGACAGCTTCGAGACGGCGCTCGAGCAGCAACTCGATGCCGAAACGCCAAAGTCTGAGCCAGCGCCTGACGACTTGAATGCTGACTTTGCTGATCTCGAATCGGCCAGTAATGATGAGCTGAACTTCGACCTGGCCGAGATCACGCCGGTCGAGGACAACAGCGAAAACGATATCGAGTTGGTCGACTTTGACTTTGGCGAGCTGGAGTTCGAACCAGCCGATGCGCCTGCCGATGAACAACTGCCAACAATGCAGTTGGATGAAAGCCCGGCATTTTCACTGGATGACCCAGACTTGCAGCTTGAGGCCTTTAGTCTCGACTCCCTGGAGCCGCAAGCCAGCTGGAATGATGAAGATATCGCCGCATTGGGCCTGCCGGACGTTGAGCTGCCGAGCCTGAGCGAGCCTGAACAAGCCTCAGGCGACGAGGCTGAAAAACCGCTGTCCATCGCGGATGTCATGGCAGCTCCCGCACAGGTGGTTAATCCGCCTGCGCACGATGTGCCGCCGAGCTTGTTGCCGCCACCTGCCGATGAAGAGCCATTCGATGACGAGCTGGCTGAAGTCTTCATTGAAGAAACCGGTGAAGTGCTCGAAACCATCGCCGAGTATTATCCGCAATGGTGCGCCGATACACAGAACAAGGAAGCCCTGATTGAGGTTCGCCGGGCCTTTCACACGCTCAAGGGCAGTGGCCGGATGGTCCGTGCTCTGGTGATTGGCGAGTTGGCCTGGTCGGTAGAAAACCTGCTCAATCGAGTGTTGGACGGCAGCATCGAAGCCGATGCGGATGTGCAGCAGGTAATCAGCGAGGTGATCAAGCTGATCCCCGAACTGGTCAGCGAATATGCCAATAAGGCGCAGCGCCAGCGTGATGATGTCGACCTGCTGGCAATGACTGCCCATGCCCTGGCCAAGGGGCAACGTATTAGCCCGTCCGTGGCCACGGCTCCCGCTGAATCCGTTGCAGCAGCGGATGTCCTGCCGGCCTCGGGCGAGCGCGATGAGATGCTCGACCCGCAGTTGCTGGATATCTTCCGCAGCGAAGCTGAAACCCACCTCGAGACCTTGCTGCGTTTCCTGGCGGATTGCGAGCGCGAGTTGCCGCAGCCGGTTACCGATGATTTGCAGCGAGCCTTGCACACGCTTAAAGGCAGCGCCTACATGGCGGGCATTTTGCCGGTCGCCGAGATCGCAGCGCCGCTGGAAAAGCTGGTCAAGGAATTCAAGACCAACCTGATCGCCCTGGATATCTCCGAGGCAGACCTGTTGCGTCGCGCCGAACAGTTGTTCCGCCTCGCGCTTGCCCAGCTTGAAGAACATCCGCTGGCGGTGCTGCCGGGTGCGCAAGCCTTTCTCGACGATGTACAAAAGCTGCACCAGGAACGCCTGGATACGGCCGAAAGCAATCGCAAAAGTGAGTTGGGCGAGGTGCGCGATCCCCAGTTGATCAGCATTTTCCTGGCTGAAGGCATGGACATCCTGCTCGATGCCGAGAAGCTGTTGCGCAACTGGCGCGAGCATCCGTTCGAGCGTCAGGAGCTCAGCGCCTTGCTTGATGAGCTGACCATGCTCGGGCGTGGCGCTGAAATGGCCGAGTTGCCGCAAATCGATGAGCTGTGCGAGGCATTGCTTGATCTGTATGGCGCAGTCGAGGAAGGCAGCCTGGCGGTTAGCGAGCGTTTCTTCAGCGAGGCAGAACTTGCCCATGAAGCGCTGATCGGAATGATGGACCAGGTTGCAGCGGGATTGCAGGTCAGTGCCGAGCCGCAACGTGTCGAAGCCCTGCGGCTCCTGCTTGGCGAGGCGCTAGACCCGTCCAAGCTGGCATTGTTGTCGAGCCCCGATAACAACGGTATTGATATTGTCGAACTGGATGCCGCCACTGCCGCGCTGCAGTCGCAGGCAGATGAGGCCGCGGCTGAAGACGGCTTTGTCGACCCGGCGGAAGACACCGAGTTGCCTGCAAGCACAGCTGAAACAGCGTCCGGGCAGGAGCTTGATGAGCAATCAGCCGATGCCAATGCCTATGAGGCCCTGGACAGTGAAATGGTCGAGATCTTCCTGGAGGAAGCGGTCGACCTGCTGGAGAGCGCCAGTGTTTCGCTCGACCAGTGGCTGGCCAATCCTGAGGACAAGACGCCGCTGCAAGCGCTATATCGTGACCTGCATACCCTCAAGGGTGGCGCGCGCATGGCCAATATCAAGCCGGTGGGCGATCTTGGTCATGAGCTTGAGACCCTTTATGAGCGTCTGCTCGATGGTCGGCTGGATGTTGCACCGGAACTCACCGGCTTGCTCCAGCAAAGTCACGACCGGTTGGCCGTGCAAGTCGAACAAATGCAAGCCCGAGCCAATATCGCTCCGGCTGATGACTTGATTGCTGCCATTGCCGCCTTTATTCGTGGTGACCAGGCGAACGCGGATAACCAGCCGCTCGATGAGCCTGTGGGCGACGACCGCGAAGCTGCCGAGCCTGAAAACGAAATGCCGTTGGCTGAACTTGACGAAGAGTTTGAACAGCCTGCGATCGATCAGCCAGAAGATGAAGCTCCAGCACTTGAGCAGGCCCTCGACGCCGAGCCAGTTGATGCTCAAGTGCCGCAAGGCGAGGACGTCGCGGCTGAACAAGCGGATTTCGAAGCACTTGATGCCGTGCCGGATGAAGGCGAGCCGCTACCTGAACTGAGCATGTCAGCCGAGCCCGTCGCTGAGCCCGTGTTGCCAACACCGCTCAATGACGAACGTGACCAGGAGCTGGTCGAGATTTTCCTTGAGGAAGGTTTTGATCTGCTCGACAGTTCGGCTGCGGCCTTTCAGCGTTGGATCAACGATGTCGATAACAGCCTTGAGCTGGAATCTCTGCAGCGCGATCTGCACACCCTCAAGGGGGGCGCGCGGATGTCCGAGATTGCAGAGGTTGGTGATCTTGCCCATGAGCTTGAATTTCTTTATGAAGGCCTGAGCGACGGGCGCCTGCGTGCGAGCCCTGAGCTATTTGCCTTGCTGCAACTTGCCCACGACAGCCTGGCGGCCATGCTTGAAGCGGTTCGTGATCAGCGCCCCGTGCCCAATGGCGAGGCGTTGATCGAGGCCATCAAGCAGTTCCGCAACAATCCGGGCCAACAGCTGAGCATGCCGTCCAGCGTTCACCTGCAGGCGGTTGAGGACTCCAGCGATGCCGCAGAGGAGTCGGACATCCTCGATATCTTCCTCGAGGAAGCCGACGACCTGCTCGAAGCCATGGAAGTTGCAGTGGGCCATTGGGATGTCAACCGTGACGATTCCAGCGCCATTGATGACATCCTGCGTGTCCTGCACACCCTCAAGGGCGGTGCTCGCCTGGCGGGCCAGAAGCGCTTGGGCGACCAGGCGCACGACCTCGAGCAGCATCTGAGCGAAGCGCAACAACAACCTGCGCCTTGGCCAGAAAGTATTTTCCTCGATGTGCAGTCGGGTTACGAAGGGCTGGTCAACGAAGTCGAGCTGTTGCGTGAGCGCCTGGCCAATGAGCACCTTGATGCTCCGGTTGAGGCTGCGCCGTCTGCACCTGTGGCGGATTACCAGGCAAACCTGTCCGCGCCTATTGTCGCTGCCAGTGCCATGCCGGCCCAGGAACTGGTGAACAAGGTCTTGCCTTTTGTTCGCCGCGCCCAGGAAGCTGCGCAGGAGGCCGCATCGCGTCGTGCTCCGCAGGAGTTGGTCAAGGTGCCAGCCGAGCTGCTTGAGGGGCTGGTTAACCTGGCGGGTGAGACCTCGATTTTCCGTGGCCGGGTAGAGCAGCAGGTCAGTGACTTTGGTTTCACCCTCAGCGAGATGGAAGCGACCATTGACCGGGTGCGTGACCAGTTGCGACGTCTGGATACCGAAACCCAGGCGCAAATCCTCAGCAGTTATCAGGCCGAGGCTGAGCGTTCCGGCTACGAGGATTTCGACCCGCTGGAAATGGACCGTCACTCACAGCTGCAAACCTTGTCGCGTGCCTTGTTCGAGTCGGCGTCTGACTTGCTTGACCTCAAAGAAACCCTGGCCGCCCGTAACCGCGACGCAGAGACACTGCTGCTGCAACAGGCACGGGTCAATACCGAGCTCCAAGAAGGCCTGATGCGTACGCGCATGGTGCCATTCGAGCGCTTGATACCGCGTCTGCGGCGGATCGTTCGTCAGGTAGCGGGCGAGTTGGGCAAGCAGGTTGAGTTCGTGGTCGGTAATGCCGATGGCGAGATGGACCGTACCGTTCTCGAACGCATTGTCGCGCCGCTTGAGCACATGTTGCGTAACGCCGTGGACCACGGTATCGAGTCAGCCGATGCGCGCCGCGCAGCTGGCAAGCCCGCGCAAGGCACCATTCGCCTGAACCTGGGCCGTGAAGGCGGTGATATCGCCTTGACCCTGACCGATGATGGTGGCGGGATCAACCGCGACGCGGTGCGTCGTAAGGCCATCGAACGCGGCCTGATGGATGCGGATTCCGACCTTAGCGATTACGAAGTCTTGCAGTTCATCCTCGAGGCGGGTTTCTCCACCGCTGAGAAGGTTACGCAAGTCTCGGGTCGTGGCGTCGGCATGGATGTGGTGCATTCGGAGGTCAAGCAACTCGGCGGTTCGATGAGTATCGACTCGACGCCGGGCGTGGGCACCAGCTTCCTGATTCGCCTGCCATTTACCGTGTCGGTCAACCGTGCATTGATGGTGTATTCCGGCGAGGATCTCTACGCGATTCCGCTGAACACCATCGAAGGTATCGTGCGCGTTTCGCCATACGAACTTGAGGCCTATTACGCACCGGATGCACCACGCTTCGAGTACGCGGGCCAGGCTTACGAATTGCGTTATCTCGGTGACCTGCTCAACAACGGCCAGCAACCCAAACTGGTTGGGCAAAGCCTGCCGCTGCCGGTGATCCTGGTGCGCTCCAGCGAGCATACGGTCGCGGTGCAGGTTGATTCGCTGGCCGGTTCCCGTGAGATCGTGGTGAAAAGCCTCGGTCCGCAATTTGCCGGTGTTCACGGTATTTCCGGTGCGACCATCCTTGGGGACGGCCGCGTGGTGGTTATTCTCGACCTGCTGGCCACCATCCGTGTGTTGCACGCCCACCTGCTTAACCAGATGCAACCTCGCCTGGTCAGCCACAAAGCCAGCGAGGCGGAGATTGAAGCTGATCGGCCAACGCTGGTGATGGTGGTCGATGACTCGGTAACCGTGCGTAAAGTAACCAGCCGCTTGCTTGAGCGTAACGGTATGAACGTGCTGACCGCCAAGGATGGTGTCGATGCCATCTCGCTGCTGCAAGAGCACAAGCCGGACATCATGCTGCTGGATATCGAAATGCCGCGCATGGATGGTTTTGAGGTGGCGACCCTGGTCCGCCACGACTCACGTCTCAAGGACTTGCCGATCATCATGATCACCTCGCGTACCGGTGAAAAACACCGTGAGCGGGCACTGAGCATCGGGGTCAACGAGTACTTGGGCAAGCCTTACCAAGAGTCGCTCTTGCTTGAGAGCATCAATCAGCTGGTTAAGCGCACATGACCGAGAAAGCCACCGCTCGCATCGCCGTTATTGGCATCAATCAGCTGGTTAAGCGCACATGCCCGAGAAAGCCACCGCTCGCATCGCCGTTATTGCCGATACATCCCTGCAGCGCCATGTGCTGCAGCAGGCGCTGGCGGGCAGTGGCTATGAAGTGGTGATGAACAGTGATCCAGCGCGCCTTGACGAAGAGGCGTTGCAGGCCTGCGAGGCTGACCTGTGGCTGGTGGACCTGGCCCAGTCGGACGACTCGCCATTGGTCGATAACCTGCTCGAAACCACCTCTGCTCCGGTGCTGTTTGGGGAAGGCCATGCGCCTGAGCGCCACTCCGAGAACTATCCGCGCTGGGAGCGCAGCCTGTTTGCCAAGCTCAAGAAGCTGGTGGGCGATCCGTCAAAAGCGGTCGGGCCTACGCTTGAGGCGCTACTGGCCGAGGCGCAGCGTCCAACACGCCTGGAACTGCCGCAAGCGCTGGCAAATACGCAACTGGTTGTTGGCGAGCCTGCGCGGCAGGTCTGGCTGTTGGCTGCATCAATGGGTGGCCCGGCAGCGGTGAAGGCTTTTCTGGATGCGCTACCCGGCGGCTTGCCAATTGGATTCATATACGCACAGCACATCGATGCCAGTTTTGAGTCGGTATTGCCGCAGGCGGGTGGGCGGGGCCACCCCCACGGAGCACAGCCAATGGCATGTCAACCCGGCACGGGACGGTGACACTGTGCGTTGCGGGGAAGTGATAGTTGTGCCGATCAGCCGTGAACTTGAGTTTGATGGCGACGGCGCCATGCACATTACCCAGCGTGCCTGGCCCGAGCCTTACAGCCCTTCGATTGACCAGATGATGTTGAATCTGGCCCAGCAGTTTGGCAACCAGTGCGGCGTGATCGTCTTTAGCGGCATGGGCAGCGACGGCAGTGCAGCCGCTGCATACGTCAAGCGCCAGAATGCACTTGTCTGGACCCAGCGCGCCGACACTTGCCTGTGCCCAAGCATGCCCGATAGCCTGCGTGAGGGAGGGTATAGCGACTACAGCGCCGACCCGCGCGAACTAGCGCTCGGGCTGGTTAATCATCTGGCAGAGCAGTGCCGCCATTCGAATGCCTGATCAGGACCTATCCATGAGCCAAACCATCGAAAACAGCATCGCCAGCCTCACATGCCTGGCTATCCCGCTGGCAGACCGCACGCTGCTATTGCCTAACGTAGTGGTTGCCGAGTTGATCCCCTATCGCGCACCCCAAACCAGCGCAGGCATGCCAGCATGGTTCTTGGGGCAGATCAACTGGCGGGATCTGCGTCTGCCGCTGTTGTCATTCGAAGCGGCCAGTGACGGCCAGGCGCAAATCGGCGGCAACGCCCGGGTGGCTGTGATCAACGCAGCCGGCGGCCGGGACAAGGTTAAGTTTATCGCCCTGCTGGTGCAGGGGATTCCGCGCTCGGTAAAGGTCGCCAACGACCTGGTGACAGTGCCCGGCGCCAGCCTGGCCACGCTGGAGTTGGATGCGGTGCAAATTGGCGATGATGTGCTGAAGATCCCCGACCTGATTGCACTTGAGCAGTTACTGGAAGACGCAGGCCTGATCTAGGTTGAGTGGTCGTTGCAGGCGCCAGCGCAAGCTGGCGTTTTGCGTTGGGGCCGCTGGGCTTAAAAATCGCCCCACAATTGCTGCGCCACACTCAGTGCCACCACAGGCGCCGTTTCAGTGCGCAATACCCGTGGACCTAAACGCGCCGCATGGAAGCCCTGGGCTTTAGCCTGCTCGACCTCGGCGTCGTTCAAGCCGCCTTCAGGGCCGATCAGGAATGCCAGCGACTGGGGCTTGGCGTGGCTTTCCAGCGGTTCTGCAACCGGGTGCAGCACCAGTTTCAGCTGTGCATCTATCTGCGCCAGCCAGTCATTCAGGCTGATGGGTGGATGGATCAGCGGCACCACCGAGCGACCGCACTGCTCACAAGCGCTAATCGCCACTTGCCGCCAATGCGCCATGCGCTTGTCAGCACGTTCATCCTTGAGCCTGACTTCACACCGCTCGCTGACGATCGGGCTGATCTCGGTTGCACCCAGCTCCGTGGCTTTCTGGATCGCCCAATCCATTCGCTCGCCACGGGACAACCCCTGACCCAGATGAATGCTCAGCGGCGACTCCGGCTGACCTGCGATGCACTGGCGCAGCTCAACACTGACGGCCTTTTTGCCCACCTCGATCAACTCGCCAAGAAACTCATTGCCGCTGCCATCGAACAATTGCACCGCATCGCCAACGCCATGGCGCAGCACGCGGCTGATGTAATGAGCCTGCGCCTCAGGCAGCGCATGCTGGCCAATGGAGAGCGGGGCATCGATAAAAAAGCGAGATAGGCGCATGGGCAAACTATTAACTGAATGCAGGGACGCGCAGTTTAGCCTGTTTGACGCCCGTGTTGTGCGCAGGCACTAGTGCCGCTTTGAGCATCGCTACAGGTGCCTGAGGCAGTCGGCATAAGGGAATAGAGTAAAGACCACGTTTTCTGGCTGAGATTTTGGATTAAATGTGGTCTGTCCCCTATTATTTCACTACGAATAGTAATTATGCGCTAGGCAGTCCAAGATTTGCGGCAGAAGTGGCGAATGCTTTGGGGAGGAGGGTGGTTGCCGGAAAGCCTGGTAGGCCGAGACGCACTCAGGGTTTAGATTAAAACGTGGTCTGTCCCCTATTGTTGAGTTCATAAAGGAGCCGGATGGAACAATTAATCATCGTCTGTTTAAGCCGAATCCGGGGCAGTGAGCTATGAGTGTTATATGGTCAGAGCAGATTGACTCCATCCTAAACTGTGGGGTTTCTCTGAGTTGTGTGGGAGTAAAGAACTGGGCCTTGGAGCGTGATGAAGCCGTACGTGCCATTAACGAGCTTGAAGCTTTAGGATTCCCAGTGCTCGGAGGGGATGTATATCAACTGGTTGACGAGTATCCCGAACAGACCTATGACAATTGGTATTGCGATCAAGAGCCTGGAGAGTTGGACTCTGCCTTCTTGAAAAGAAGTTCAGAGAAGGCAAGGAGCTATATAGGCAGTTACTCAATGAGTGGAGCCTTGTTTTCAATAGTGCCGAAGGTTTGATGGTGCAAAAGCAGCAGTAAGTGCTCCAAATCTTACTGAGCGTAAATAGGGGACAGACCACGTTTTTCTAGCTGGGATTTTGAATTAAACGTGGTCTGTCCCCTATTATTCATTTAAGGTTGACTCGAAGCAGTTAGGTAAGAAGCTTGGTAAGCACGTTGAGGATTTTGGGGGCAATGCAGGCAGCCCTACAGACCGTAAAATGGTGCTCGATAAAATTCATGATGTTGGTAATAGCCCTGAAAAGGTCATTCCTGGAACTTTTGCAGGGCAAGGAGCAAATGGCGCACGGGGTGATGTGTTCTTCAGGATTAAGGGTAATGATGTAGTTGTTACTAAACCTGATGGGACGTTCGTTACGATCCTGAAGGATGGAGTGACTCAGAATACATCTGTGCAGAACGCACTGAAGGGAGGCGGCAGATAATGAGGCTTCCTGAGCTGATGATTTCCTGGTTGCTGACAGTGCTGGGGACGAAACTGCTTTCAGTAAATGCTCTATTCCATATCTTTGCTTCAGAGAGGGATTCTTCTCCTCAAGAGGTTGGCCTTCAATTTAATGTTGCGGAGCTTGGGAAGCTCTATTGTGGGAGCGATGGAGCTTCGCTATGTTTTTCTTTGGATCCTATTGTTGGTTGCGACTTAGGTGAATACGGTAGGCAAGATGTTTTTCGTATCTCTGATGAGCCTTGTTTTTCCAATATTGTGGGAAGGAGATTGGTTTCAGCTTCGCTTGTACAGTCCTCGGCGGAGGATGCAGTGATAGGCATTGCGCTCTCATTTGATAACGGCGCGCGCCTATCCATTTTAAATTTAGGGGATGAGCTTTTTGTCTATGGCGAGATCCCAGAAGAAATAATGATTAGTGAGGGTTTGGGCTTTATTTCTGTGAGTTAATGGTCCAAAAGCTAATGGCGGAGCGGTAAAGCTAAGCTTTGATAAAACTACTCGTAGTTGGACTACTCTGTAGTGGTCAACTAATTCCGGACACGACGTTAAGTTTCTGCTCGGCCTGAGCGGGCGCTAGGGATGCTCCGATCAACTTGCCGCACGGCGGCGGCAAGTCGAAATTTCCTCGGGACGCACCGCTATTTGCCAAAAAACGACCGATGCTTCGTGTATTGAGGGCTATTTCGTCTGGTCTTCCGTGTTAAGCACGCAACTCGTCCATACCCATCAGCTGTTTTCGAGCCATCCACAGGTTTGACAGGGCGAACAGCGTGGTCAACTGAGCTGTGTTTTTCATCAATCCACGAAAGCGCACTTTAACGTAACCAAACTGCCGCTTGATCACCCGAAACGGATGTTCAACCTTGGCCCGTGTCTGAGCTTTGCAGTACTCGATCTTGCGCTTGGCTTTGTACAGCAGGCTGCGTTTATTCAACTTGGAATAGGTGCTGCGGCGCGCTGCGATTTGCCAGATCACTTCACGATTTTCATGCTCTTCACGCTTCTCGACACCGGTGTATCCAGCGTCCGCATAAACCGCGTTTTCTTCGCCATGCAGTAACTCGGCGACCTGTGTGACATCGGCCACATTGGCGGCGGTACCATGGACGTGATGAACCAATCCCGACTCTGCATCGGCGCCAATATGGGCCTTCATCCCGAAGAAATACTGATTACCTTTCTTGGTCTGATGCATCTCAGGATCGTAAATAGGGGACGACTAAATAGGGGACAGACCACGTTTTTAAGTCGGAACGGCAATAGATCCGTCTCTAGTTTACCTTCGACCTGACTATTGATTTACTCTACCCTAGTCTCAGACTGTTGCGAATGGAAAAGGAGTTTCCAATGCCACGTCGAGCAAGACTACTGTTGCCTGGGATGTCTCTGCATCTGATTCAGAGGGGAAACAACCGCTCGGTTTGTTTCTATAGGGATGAAGACTATCAATTCTATTTAGAGCACTTAGCAGATCAGGCGCAAAAGCATGGCTGCGCAGTCCATGCTTGGTGCCTGATGACCAATCACGTTCACTTGCTCATAACCCCAAGCACAGTCGAAAGCGTTGGGCGGCTGATGAAGGGGCTTGGTCAGCGTTATGTGCAGTACATCAATCGAACATATCGTCGTAGTGGCACACTCTGGGAAGGCCGTTATCGCTCCTGTTTACTGAACGAGGAAAGCTATGTGCTTGCCTGCTATCGGTATATTGAGATGAATCCGGTTCGAGCGGGCATGGTTGATCATCCTGCCGAGTATCGATGGTCGAGTTATCGAGTGAACGCCCAAGGCGAGTCTTCGTCTTTGATCAAGCCGCATTTGTTGTTCAGTAGGCTGGGTGAGGACTGTGAGCAGAGGGCTAGTGCCTACCGTGAGCTTTTTCGCTATGAGTTGGATCCGGGTTTGGTCGATCAAATCCGCTCAGCTACTAATAGTAATTATGCGCTAGGCAGTCCAAAATTTGCGGTAGAAGTGGCGAATGCTTTGGGGAGGACGGTGGTTGCCGGGACGCCTGGTAGGCCGAGACGCACTCAGGGTTTAGATTAAAACGTGGTCTGTCCCCTATTGTTCGCCCTATTGTTTCCTGATTCAAGGGATAGTTGCCCCCGCATTCAATGAGCCAGGTGGTGGAGTGCAGATTCTGCCAGACCTTTCTGAGAGAGTTAACGTGCAATGGCTTATTGATAATCACTTTATAAAAGAGGTTAGGTAAAAGTGGTCACTTCTATTCGTGAATTACAATCTATGGTAGCCGAGCTTGGAGCAAAAATTGATGCGCCAAAACCGTTATTGATCGTCCTGACTACCCCCGCAGATGATGGAGCACCTTACGTCGAGATTCACGAAAATAGCTTTAGCTATGTGTCTTCTGAGCGAGGATATGAAATATATCGTAAGTCGACCAGTTCCTTGGATGAGTTACTTTATTGGATTTTGGCCAGAGCCGTGCGGCAGATGGCGGTTAAGTATGAGCTTGAAAATAGAGCGGGCAATTGCGATACAAGAAGGCTTTATTTTTTTAAATTTATACAACTGCTCGGTCAGATAAGGCATGAGTGGGCGGAGCTAGCAAAGCTGGATATTGATGAAATACTAAAGTCATCTCCATACATAGATAGTTAAATGGCGGGAGTAAATAGGGGGCAGACCACGTTTTCTGGCTGAGATTTTGAATTAAACGTGGTCTGTCCCCCATTGTTTCTGTCAAATAGAGGTGAAAAATGCTTTGTCCAAGATGTGAGCAGGGTGATGTTTGCAAGGCTCAGATTAAGTCTAATGGGGAATTGGTGTATGTTTGCCAAGAGTGTGAGGCTACATGGTTTTCGGCTGAGGCTGTGGGAGTCGAGTCTTTCGTAGACTTTGGTACTTGCATGGAGGAGCTTGGCCTCCCCCCATTGTGGAGTTCTTTGGTCGTGTTGCCTGATTAGTTGGCGTAAATAGGGGACTGTAAATAGGGGGCAGACCCTGAGGAATCCCCACAAAATTCCCTTTTGCATCAGCTGGATAGCTTGAAAGCGCCTGCATGATTCGGGCAGTTTGGTAGTCGCCAAACAAACAAACTTCCGAGACTCATGCAGGTCGTAAATAGGGGACAGACCACGTTTTTCTAGCTGAGATTTTGAATTATACGTGGTCTGTCCCCTATTATTCTGGACGTGATTGCCCCCGATGGCCGTGGGCTTCGCTACGATTCAAATGGAAAATTTATTGGTTTATTGGAGCCGCCGAAGCCATGAATATTTTATCTACTGTGATAACAAGCCCCCCAGATCGAGAGAATTGTGTATTCGAGATTTGGGCGGGGGCGAATCAGTTGGCTGAGGTATCACATGAGCCAGGAAGACCAATTGAGATAGAAATTTATCCCCCTATTGAGGGAGGTAGATGGAACTTCAAACTTGAGGACTTTATGACGGCTTTGCATCAGGCGACTAAGACTTTAGCTTCTCACGAATAAGTTGGTCCAAAAGGACTACTTACACCCAAAGACTTTCCTGAGGTCTCAACAAAAATAAGCCAGAAGCAGAATCGTCATACTGCAGGGACGCAGCAGCTTGAGGAGCGGTAAATAGGGGACAGACCACGTTTTCTGGCTGAGATTTGAATTAAACGTGGTCTGTCTCCTATTGTTATGCCCCTTATTGTTACTGACTGACTCAGGGCGGGTGGGAAGTAAAACTACAAATGGTCAATTCATGTATGTAGTCGACCAGAAAGGTAATCTGATATTGGGTACGCGCTCTGGTCAGAAAACGCCTCATCCAACACTTATCAGAGGTGAGAATCCTCAGGTTCTGGGAGCTGGCATTGTTGAGATAAGGGCCGGCAAGATCTACTCGGTGGATAACGCATCAGGCCACTTTAAGCCAGGCACCGGGTCGCTGGAGGCTGCAAAGAACACCTTTGGCAATATCCCGGAAAAGTACTTCAGTAAAGACTTTCAGGGGTACAAACCCTATGCGGACTGACTTGGCTGGTTCTTGGGGGGTTTATCCGTGGTTTCCCGAGCTGGGCGATGATTTGGTCGCCCCCGGCTCTCTGGGTGTGGCCAAGTCCATTAGGATGTATGGAAAGCTATTTAATTGCTCAGGTTTTTCTAATGGATATTTAATTTTGAGGTATAGGGATCAGGAGATTTTTGTAAGGCCTGATCTCTATGTTGCCGTGCAATGCCCCAGCTTTGGATTTTTAGATGAGGCGAAGGTCGTTCGGACTGGAAAGGTCGGTTTGATTATTGATATTGAGTGGCACCACAAAAGGGCAGAGCCAATTTTTTATCTGGAGTTTAGTGGTAAGAGATCATCTAAACAGTATTCCCCGTCCGAGCTTGTACCGGCTCAATAAAGCTCGGAGTGAATCGCCCCGGATTTTCTAGACACTCTCCAAGCTCGCTGCGTAACGCTTTTCAAACTCTACCGGTGACAGCTGATTGTTGAAACTGTGGCCTGACTTTTTGATGGCTCTCGTGCAGTAGGGCAAAACCTCTGTCACATATCCATCAATTCGCCTGTAGCAAAGCTTCCGCATCGTGCTAGTGTCGCGCGCACAATCTGAATGATGGCTTTTTGCCTTTATTTGGCTTGTGCATTGTGTTGTCCGCTAGTGTTCGGCGCACCATGCCCACCCTCCAAGAGTTCTCACGCCGCACACCGACAAGGCGGGTCATCGGTTTTGCTGAGAGGCTGAGGTGATAGCAACTCTTAACATAACGATAATGGCGCACGTAGCCAGGGAGCTAAAAATGACTGCGAAAATAATTAAAATACTTTCACTTGTGTGCATGAGCCTTCTTTATGGATGTGCCTCGACGCCTTCACCAGACAAGATGCAAGCAGAGCTGGCTGGGTACACATTGCCGAAAGAGGCGGTTGCCGATAAAGGGCTGCTTTATATTGTCCGCCCTAGCTTGGCTGGCGGGCTGGTACGTTTTAACGTGTTTCTTGATGATCAGGAGTCAGACTCCGAAATGGGATATACACGTGCCAATGAGTATATCTATTTCTATGTTGAGCCTGGTCAGCACACACTAAGCTCGAAGGCTGAAAACTGGGCCGAGTTGGTCGTGAATGTCAAAGCAGGTGAAATCCAGTATGTTAAACAAAATGTCGAAGTAGGCTTTTTAATGGCACGAAACAGCTTGGTTTCTCTCAGTGAGTTAGAGGGCCGCTATTTGGTAAAAGATGCCTCTTTGGGAACCGTGATTAAAGAAGCCAAGTAACGCAGTGTCGGGCTGTTCCTGTTTATCCATCCGGTAGAAAGAGACAGCCCTTGATCTCATTTGATCACTTCAGCGTCAGACTTCAATCGACTCGAAACCGCGTGGAAGTCGATCATTAGGTCGAAGGTCATGGCACATGACCGCCCATTCGTATTTCCAGTCGAATGTTGAACTCGGTACAGTTTTTTTCTTGGGTTGTTTCTTTGCCGGCTTCTTGGCTTTTTTCTTGGGTTTCGCGGCTCCAGCAATGTCCTGCATTACATGCGAGCCAAGGCAGGTTTTACAGGTCACTTTGTTTGCTTTGCTGGTGGAATCCAAATTGTCGTTGTCTCGACCGCATGCAACTTGACCATCGGTTGTTTCGTAGTGCATTACCATAGCGAGAACCTCTAGATTCAGCATTGTTCTTATTAGGACTTGGGGTCAGAGGTAAAATTCAGAAAATTGCATCTCAATTGTGGGCTCAGGCAGTATAGCTCGGTGTCGAACTCCTGATTAAAAGGCACCGACGCCGGTGATACCGGCTCTTTCGGGAGCTGGAAATAAACGCCTTCGGGCCATCAGCGCTCGCGAGTACCGGCCAGAAAGACCAAGGCCTCACGCGGTTGATGCAAGCGGCTGCCTCAGGGGTTTGGGTTTGCAAAAGGGTCGAGTATTAAACAAAAACTCAAGGTGCTGGTTTGCGGCTGGGGGGGTACTCAAGGCAATCTGCCGTATCTTCAGAGCACAGGCGCTCGACAACGCTGGCGACTTCTTCTTGTGGCCAGTTCCACCACTCGCTGGCTAACAGTGCTTCACGGGTTTGCTCATCAAAACGCCAGCCAATTACTCGAGCGGGATTGCCCGCGACAATCGAAAAGGGTGCGACATCCTTGCAAACCAGCGCCCCGGCCGCCACCACAGCTCCATGGCCGATGGTGACGCCGGATAAAATCGTGCTGTTGGCGCACAACCAGACATCGCTGCCGATAAGCACATCGCCTCGTGATTCTTCGTAATCCTTGATATGGCGGGCTTGTTTCAACATGGCTGGGAAAGGGTAGGTGCTCACCCAGTCGGTGCGGTGGTTGCCCCCAAGCAGGATCAAGACGCCCTTGGCAATTGAGCAGTAGGCGCCAATTTTCAGGGTCGTGCCTTCGTGTATGAACTTCACGTCAGGCACGCCATAGCTGCCGGTGCCATATTCAAAGTGCGGGTAACGGCGCTTGAACAGGTATTGGCCTCGATCAAACTCAGGCACAGCCTTGAGTGCCCGCTTGAGCCGTTTTCTCTTTGCCCCAGGGCTGGCAACACCGACATACAGCACCACAATTATCAGCGCGCTGGCCGATAGGGCTAATGACACCCACTCCATCTTTCGTTCTCCATTCCCATATTTGGCATTAGCAGCCTGAAATTCACACCTGAATCGCTTAGCCCGGATCACGAAAGCCGGGATAGTTGCTATTGCCCTGGGCCACGCTGACCGAGGTGCGGGTGGCAATATCAATCCCTTCGCTCGCCACTTCTGCGAGAAAGTCGATCTGCTCCGGGGTGATTACATACGGCGGCAGGAAGTACACAACGCTGCCCAGTGGACGCAGCAATGCGCCGCGTTCCAGGGCGTGCTGGTAGACTTTCAGGCCGCGCCGTTCCTGCCAGGGGTACGGGGTCTTGCTGCCTTTGTCAGCGACCATTTCGATTGCCAGGGCCATGCCGGTCTGACGGACTTCGGCAACGTTTGGGTGGTCTGCCAGATGAGCAGTCGCATCGCCCATGCGTTGGCTCAGTGCACGGTTGGCTTCGATGACATTGTCCTGCTCGAAGATATCCAGTGTCGCCAACGCCGCAGCGCACGCCAGCGGGTTGCCTGTGTAGCTATGGGAGTGCAGAAACGCGCGCAAGGTGGAGTAGTCGTCGTAGAAGGCTTGATAAATGGTGTCGGTGGTCAGGCAGGCGGCCAGCGGTAGATAGCCGCCTGTCAGTGCTTTGGACAGGCATAGAAAATCCGGGCGAATCCCAGCCTGCTCGCAGGCAAACATGGTGCCGGTGCGACCAAAGCCAACGGCTATCTCATCCAGGATCAGGTGCACGCCATAACGGTCACAGGCCTCTCGCAGCAGCGTCAGGTAGACCGGGTGATACATGCGCATACCGCCCGCGCCCTGGATCAGCGGCTCGACGATGACGGCTGAAACCTCGTGATGATGCTCGGCGAGGGCTTGCTCCATATGGGTGAACATTAGGCGCGAATGTTCTTCCCAACTGACGCCTTCCGGACGGTTGTAGCAGTCCGGGCTGGGGACTTTGATCGTGTCGAGCAGCAGGGCTTTATAGGTGTCGGTGAACAGGGCGACATCCCCGACCGACATGGTTGCGACGGTTCCGCCGTGGTAGCTGTTGCTCAGGGTGATGAAGCGCTTCTTCGCAGGTTGGCCGATATTGAGCCAGTAATGAAAGCTCATCTTCAGGGCGATTTCGATGCACGACGAGCCGTTGTCGGCATAAAACACCCGGTCGAGCCCGTCCGGGGTCAGCTTGACCAGGCGCTCGGATAATTCAATGACGGGTTGGTGGCTGCACCCGGCGAGGATCACATGTTCAAGTTGGTCGACCTGATCCTTGATGCGTTGATTGATTCGCGGGTTGCAGTGGCCAAAGACATTGACCCACCAGGAGCTGACCGCATCAAGGTAGCGCTTGCCATCGAAGTCTTCGAGCCATACGCCTTCGCCGCGCTTGATCGGTACAAGGGGCAGTTGCTCGTGGTCTTTCATCTGCGTGCAAGGATGCCAAACTACGGCGAGGTCGCGTTGCATCCATTGATCGTTCAGGCTCATTGGGTTCTCCAAATCTTTAGGCACAGCCTACCAGATGGCAATGCCGGGCTTGGGCTCAATTGATGATTGGGTTTCAAGCCGCCAGGCTTGGCGAGCCGATGAGACGGACGCCCCTGATGCCCTGGTCACTGCGCAGCCTTGTTGTAACGCAGGCCGGTCATTAGGCTCTAGATTCACAGAGGTTCAGTGTGAAAACAGCGGGGCATGATTAGCTATCGTATTTCCCGATATTTCAAAGCGAAAATTTACGCTTTATATCGATAGTTTTGTTGCTAATCTTGGCCCAACTTAAATAGTCATGGTTTTGTGGAACATATTGATGCAGTGGCGCAACTCTTCATCACGTTATGGCGTGATCAGTATTTTGATGCATTGGCTGGTGGCAGTGACGGTATTTGGTTTGTTCGGCCTCGGCTTCTGGATGGTCGACCTTGATTACTACAGCAGCGTTTACACCGTTGCTCCGATGGTCCACAAAAGTATCGGTATTTTGCTGTTTGTCGCCATGCTTCTGCGGCTGACCTGGCGCTGGATCAGCCCGCCACCGGGGCATTTGCAAAGCCATGGCCGCATGACGCAGTTGGCCACCACATGGGGCCACGCGTTTTTGTATATCGGCTTGTTTTTGTTGATGATCGCCGGCTACCTGATTTCAACCGCGGATGGCCGTGGTATCAGCGTTTTTGGTTGGTTCGAAGTGCCGGCGACCTTGACCAGCATTCCTGATCAAGAGGATTGGGCCGGGTTGGTCCACGAATATCTGGCCTGGGCCATCGTCATATTTGCCGGTCTGCACGGCTTGGCGGCGCTCAAGCACCACTTTATTGACCGTGACAGCACGCTGAAACGCATGCTCGGTCGCGAATAAATTCAGAGGTTCCTTAGTTGTTGAATCGCGCGGCCTGCTCCGCGCATCCCTGAAACCTTGCACCATGATTTTTGCAAGATCACTTTGAAAGGACGATTCCATGTTGAAAAAAACGCTTGCTGCACTTGCACTAGGTACTGCTTTGATCGGCGCGGGTCAGGCTTCTGCTGCCGATTACGTGATCGACACCAAAGGCCAGCACGCCTTTGTTAACTTCAAGATCAACCACTTGGGCTACAGCTGGCTGTACGGCACCTTTAAAGAGTTCGATGGCAGCTTCAGCTACGACGCCAAAGCGCCAGAAGCCAGCAAAGTTAAAGTAACCCTCAAGACCGAAAGCGTTGATACCAACCACGCCGAGCGCGATAAGCACATCCGCAGCGGCGATTTCCTCAACGTCAGCAAAAACCCGACTGCCACCTTCGAGTCGACCTCGGTTAAATCGACTGGCGATGGCACTGCCGACGTGACCGGCAACCTGACCCTCAATGGCGTGACCAAGCCTGTTGTCGTCAAGGCCAAGTTCGTGGGTGAAGGTGATGATCCATGGGGCGGCTACCGCGCGGGTTTTGAAGGCACCACCACGATCAAGATGAAAGACTTCAACATCGAAAAAGACCTGGGCCCTGCTTCGCAAGAAGTTGAGCTGATCATTTCGTTCGAAGGTGTTCGTCAGTAATTGCTGGCTGCCCATAAAAACGCCGGCCTAGTGCCGGCGTTTTTATGGGCGACGCATCTGCAGTTCGTGACCTGCAGATACAACAACGCCAGCACTCGGCTGGCGTTGTTGGGTGCAGCCAATGCCAGGTTACTCGTCGCGGTTACGCGTTAGCAGGGCTGGCTTTTCGCCGCGTGGGCGGCTGCTTGGTAGCTGATCGAGTTGTTCCGGGGTCGGGAACCGATCAAGGCGCGAGCTTTTATGCATGATGACAGGTTGTTTCTCTGTCGCCTTGCTTGCACTTCTCTCGCTACGTGGCAGTTCGTCACGATTGAGTGAGGTGCTGCGTTCACGGTCGCGTGGCGGACGCGAACGATTGGCGCCGGAGCCATTGCGTCCCTGGCCTGCCTGGCGCTTGCCTTGGCCGCTACCGCGTGGCTTTTTAGCGCCCTCAGCGCTGCCATTGTTGCGTGGGCCGCGGCCCTGGCTGCGTGGTTGACCTGCTGGCTGTGCTGCGGCGGCTGCGGGGCGACGGCCACGGTTCTGTGGCTTGCTCTGGTTCGGGCTGACGTAGTCTACACGGTTACCAAAGTTATCAATTTCGTCGTCGCGGAACTCGTCAGGAGCCCGGTCGGGAGGCAATACAGGAATGGCCGCTACTTCCGGGCGATTGCTGCGTTCACCTTGCGGTCTAGGCTTGCGCCCACGGCCATCACGGCTGCCAGCAGGCTTGGTTGCACGACCGGTGTCCTTGCCCTTGTCTTTGCGTCCGCCACCATGGCGCTCGCCATCCGGTGTAGCCGGGCGCGGGGCACGCTGTTGGCGCGGTTGACGTGGTTCACGGACTTCCGGGCGCTCAGCTTCAACAGTGCTGGGGTCGAAGCCCATCATGTCGCCATCGGCAATCTTCTGCTTGGTCATGCGTTCGATGCCGCGCAGCAGCTTTTCTTCGTCTGGCGCTACCAGCGAGATCGCTTCACCGCTGCGACCCGCACGGCCTGTACGGCCAATGCGATGCACGTAATCTTCTTCAACGTTAGGCAGTTCGAAGTTGACCACGTGCGGCAGTTGGTCGATATCCAGGCCGCGAGCGGCGATATCCGTGGCAACCAGAATGCGGACCTTGTTGGCCTTGAAGTCAGCCAAAGCCTTGGTGCGAGCGTTCTGGCTCTTGTTGCCGTGAATCGCAACTGCGGGCAGGCCGCGCTGGTCGAGGTATTCGGCCAGGCGGTTGGCGCCATGTTTGGTGCGGGTAAAGACCAGCACTTGTTCCCAGGCACCGGCGGTTACCAGATGAGCCAGCAGTGCGCGTTTGTGGCTGGCCTGCAGGCGGAATACGCGCTGCTCGATACGCTCTACCGTGGTGTTCGGCGGCGTGACCTCAATGCGCTCGGGGTTGTGCAGCAACTTGCCTGCAAGGTCGGTAATGTCCTTGGAGAATGTTGCCGAGAACAACAGATTCTGGCGCTTGGCCGGAAGGCGGGCCAGGACCTTTTTGACGTCATGGATAAAGCCCATGTCGAGCATGCGGTCGGCTTCGTCGAGCACCAGGATCTCGACGTGCGACAGGTCGATGCTGCCTTGGCCGGCAAGGTCGAGCAGGCGGCCGGGGCAGGCGACGAGAACGTCAACGCCCTTGGCCAGTGCCTGGACCTGTGGGTTCATGCCAACGCCGCCAAAGATGCAGGCGCTGACGAATTTCAAATCGCGGGCATACAGCTTGAAGCTGTCATGCACCTGGGCGGCCAGTTCACGGGTTGGTGTCAGCACCAGTACGCGTGGTTGTTTCGGGCCGTGACGTTGTTCGCGGTCCGGGTGACCGTTGGGGAACAAGCGCTCAAGGATTGGTAGGGCGAAACCGCCTGTTTTACCCGTGCCAGTCTGTGCCGCTACCATCAGGTCGCGACCTTGCAACGCGGCGGGAATAGCCCGCTGTTGCACCGGAGTTGGCTGGGTGTAGCCGGCGGACTCGACCGCACGAACCAAAGCCTCGGAGAGACCGAGGGAAGCAAAGGACATGTGAAATCCTGTCTAGTGAGGGCGTAGCCCTATGGTGTATTGCCTGGCTTGAATCGCACGTGGGGCGCGCAATCCCGTCCGGTACTGCTGCCTCTGGGAGGGGCTAGCATCCGGGCGCAAGCCTGGCGGGAAGTCCCGAGTATAACAGAGCTTGGCCGTTGCGCAGTAGTTGCCTGCTTAATGGCGCTGAAATTGCTGCATACAGGGGTATTTATAGCACTGCCTTGGGCCTGCGGCAGAGCACAGGCCCAAGGCTTCAATCTGTGTAACAACGGCCTTGAAGCATTGGTCAGCGCGGCAGCTTCAGGTTGTTCCAGATCGCCAGGCTAGGCTCGGACTGGTTCAGCGTATAGAAGTGCAGACCTGGCGCACCACCTTGCAGCAGTTGCTCGCACATTTCTGTAATCACTTGCTGGCCGAAAGCCTGGATGCTGTCGATGTCATCGCCGTAGGCTTCCAGTTGCTTGCGCACCCAGCGTGGGATCTCGGCGCCACAGGCATCCGAAAAACGCGCCAGCTTGCTGTAGTTGGTGATTGGCATGATGCCCGGCACAATCGGAATCTCGATGCCCATCTTGCGCACGCGCTCGACGAAGTAGAAGTAGCTGTCGGCATTGAAGAAGTACTGGGTAATGGCGCTGTCGGCACCGGCTTTGGCCTTGCGCACGAAGTTGGCCAGGTCATCTTCAAAGTTGCGTGCTTGCGGATGCATTTCCGGGTATGCAGCAATTTCGATGTGGAAGTGATCACCTGTTTCTTCGCGGATAAAGCCGACCAGTTCATTGGCATAGCGCAACTCGCCACTGGCCATCCCCATCCCTGACGGCAAGTCACCACGCAGGGCGACGATGCGCTTGATGCCGTTGCTCTTGTAGAGGTCCAGCAGTTCGCGCAGCTCGGCCTTGCTGTCACCGACACAGGAAAGGTGTGGCGCGGTCGAAACCTTGACCTCGCCATCAAGCTGCAAGACGGTATTGACGGTGCGATCGCGGGTAGAGCCGCCTGCGCCATAGGTGCAGGAGAAAAAGTCCGGGTTGTAGGTTGCTAACTGGCGCGCGGTGGCCATCAGCTTTTCGTGTCCGGCTTCGGTTTTGGTCGGGAAAAACTCGAAGCTGAAACGGCGTTCTTGACTCATGACGATGTCCTTGTGAGCACTGGCCGCACAACTGTGTGCAGGCATGCGGCCAGTCGGCTACTTAGTAGCGGTAAGCATCCGGCTTGAAAGGGCCTTCAACGGTTACGCCGATGTAATCAGCTTGGGTTTGGGTCAGGCGAGTGACTACGCCGCCAAAGCCCTTGACCATTTCCAGTGCCACTTCTTCGTCGAGTTTCTTCGGCAAGACTTCAACCGTCAGGCGCTCAGCTTTTTGCTCGGCAGTCAGGTCGGCGTACTTTTGCGCGAACAGGAAGATCTGCGCCAGAACCTGGTTGGCGAACGAGCCATCCATGATGCGGCTTGGGTGACCAGTGGCGTTACCCAGGTTGACCAGGCGACCTTCGGCCAGCAGGATCAGGTAGTCATCGTTGTGCGCGTCGAAGCTGCCAGTGCCGGTACGGTGGATCTTGTGTACCTGCGGTTTGACTTCTTCCCATGCCCAGTTCTTGCGCATGAAAGCGGTGTCGATTTCGTTGTCGAAGTGACCGATGTTGCAGACAACGGCACGCTTTTTCAGGGCCTTGAGCATGCCTGCGTCACACACATTGGCGTTGCCGGTGGTGGTCACGATCAGGTCGATCTTGCCCAGCAGGGCCTTGTCGATGCAGGCGTCGGTGCCGTCGTTGAGGCCGTCGATGTAGGGCGAAACCAGTTCGAAACCGTCCATGCAGGCTTGCATGGCACAGATTGGGTCGATCTCGGAGACCTTGACGATCATGCCTTCCTGGCGCAGCGACTGCGAGGAACCCTTGCCCACGTCACCGTAGCCAATTACCAGCGCTTGCTTGCCCGAGAGCAAGTGATCGGTACCGCGCTTGATGGCGTCGTTAAGGCTGTGACGGCAACCGTACTTGTTGTCGTTCTTGCTCTTGGTGACAGAGTCATTGACGTTGATTGCCGGGATTTTCAGCTCGCCCTTGGCCAGCATATCCAGCAGGCGGTGTACGCCAGTGGTGGTTTCTTCGGTCACACCGTGGATTTTATCCAGCATGGCCGGGTATTTCTTGTGCAGGATCTCGGTCAGGTCGCCACCGTCGTCGAGGATCATGTTGGCATCCCAAGGCTGGCCATCCTTGAGAATGGTCTGCTCGATGCACCACTCGTACTCTTCTTCGGTTTCGCCCTTCCAGGCAAATACCGGGATGCCAGCAGCGGCGATAGCAGCAGCGGCCTGGTCTTGAGTCGAGAAAATATTGCATGATGACCAGCGCACTTCTGCACCCAGCGCCACCAGGGTTTCGATCAGCACGGCGGTCTGGATGGTCATGTGGATGCAGCCGATGATCTTGGCGCCTTTGAGCGGTTGCAGGCCAGCATATTTGCTGCGCAGGCCCATCAGGGCTGGCATTTCGGATTCAGCGATGATGGTTTCGCGGCGGCCCCAGGCAGCCAGGGAAATATCAGCCACTTTAAAATCGGTAAAACCTTCAGGCGTCATAACAGCGCTCATAAAATGAGTCTCCATTCGTTGTCTGCGAATGGGCGCCGTTGATGCGTATGGTTAACGCCCCATCCGAGCCTGACAGACCAGGGTCTGCTGCAGCGCCCCTCGGATGGGTGGCGGGCGTAACCGAAGCGGTGTCGGTCACGTGAAACCGGGCGATTATAGCGGGCCAGGCGGTTTTGCCCAAGGCTTTCTGTCGCCATGGGTGTAACACTGTGGTCGTCTTGGGCAATTACTTGGCAATTTTGGGGGGTAAAGGTCTGAGCGGGTCGCGACGTCGCTCGCCTGTGTATTAGCCAACGGCAAATTAGCCGCATGATTGCCTGATTTGCCTTCAAGTTAGCGCTTCTGACAATGGACGATCAGGGCCCTGCAGCTCAAGCTGTAGGGCCTATCTGACTTACAGCGGAGCTGTTATGACCATTGCCTTCTGGTGCGTACTGATTGCGATCTTCCTGCCTTATGTGTCGACCGTGCTGGCCAAAGGCCTTAGCAAAGTCTTTCCCCCGCGAAACAACCATGACCCGAGGGCCTATCTTGGCAGTGTTGAAGGCGTCGCCAGACGTGCCAACAATGCCCAGCTAAATGGTTTTGAAGTCACCCCAGCCTTTGCTGCTGCGGTGATCATCGCCCACCTGGCAGGTGGTGCCCAGCAAAGCGTAATTGATCAGCTGGCGATTGCTTTTATCATCAGCCGGATCCTCTACACCGCCTGTTACCTTGCCGATCTTGCGCCCGTGCGTTCGCTCATGTGGTTTATCAATATGGGCCTGATTATCAGCTTGTTTGTGGTTGCGGCCTGAGCCTAAGGGGCTATGCGGCAGTTGGGCGACCAGGTATTTATGCGACAAATCCCGTGGCAGTCGCTGCATGCGGCAAATTACCGCGCTTGGCCGGCGCGGTCGGAGCATGGATACTGTCGGGCTTGTTGAGCCTGATTGCGGCGCGAAGGTGTTATGAAGCTGAGAAATGTTTTACTTGTTCTGTTGGCCAGTCTGACCCTCGTCGCCTGTGGGGGTGTTGATCCCAATTCACCGCTGGGTCAGCGCCAGGCTATTTTCAAGCAGATGCTCAAGACCAGCGAAGACCTTGGCGGCATGATGCGCGGGCGTATCGTTTTTGACCAGCAGCGGTTTATTGAGGGGGCTGCCAAGCTGGATGCATTGTCGAAAACGCCATGGCAGCACTTTCCGCAGGTCAAGGAGCAAGATGCTACCAATGCCCGTGATGATGTCTGGAAGCGTCAGGCGCGGTTCAAGCAGCTAGCAGATGAGCTTGAGGCCAACACTGCTGCACTGGTGGTGGCAACCACTGCCAAGCCATTGAAAAGCACGGACCTTGTTGCGCCGGTGCAGGCTGTTGAAGACAGTTGCAAGGCCTGCCATCAGGAGTTCCGCAACCACTGAGGAGCCCCTGGAACGGCTGCGCTGGCCCTTGGCTATTACTCCCGTTGCGCTTTGTCCTGTCTTCGCTCGCTTCCTTTTTTCAGAGCTTCCCAAGGCTTTCCTAGCTGCGCGTAGATTGGGACTCCACTTGCTCAAGGGTTTTGCGGGCCTTGCTCAGTAGTTTCTGGCTTTCGGCGATGCTGTTGGCATCGCCCGCGCCGAGTGCTGCAACCAGGTTTTTCTTGCGGGCGCTGACCTTTAACTGGGCTTCGGACACTTCTGTGCCTTGGGTTGAGTGCAAGCCTAGTTTTGCGCATTGTGCTTCCAGCTTGCCCAGTTCTTGCTGGATATTCGCCAGCCGGGTTGCATCGCCGAGTTTGCCAACTTCTTCGGTTTTGTCTCTGAGTTCCTGGCGTTTACTGATGCAGTTTTTTAGCGGGTCGCTGGCTTGGGCCGTGATCACGGCATTGGTTAATAGTGCGGCGCCGCTGAGTAGGAAAATAAGTGTTGGTCGCTTAAGCATGCTGTTCGCTCCGTTTTATTATTTTTGCGAACTGATTTTGACTGCGGTTGTTCGCTAAAGTTTTCCGCGCGCTGCGCTTGCTGGGCGCCGAAACCACAGCTAAAAGCCATTAACTCCAGCCGCGTGCAGCTTCTCCTGGAGCCTGACGACCTGCGGATGGGCAAAGAATGCTTGAAGCTGTTTGGCGCGAACCTCGCCGATCCCTGGTTGTTGCCGCCAGGCACGAGCGTCTCGCCGGGCTAGCCGTTGCCAGTTGTCGCCAGGCTGCAGGCGCAGTCCGGGCGGTGCTCCGAGGGCGGCCAGCCAGGTCGCGAATGGTCGCTGGCGGGCTGCATTAAAGCGCTGGCTTAACTGAGCGGCGCTGCGGTCGCCGAGTCCTGCGGTTTGTTCAAGCTGTTCGCGGCTCAGGTCGAGCCAGTCAAGTAAACCGACAAGATGCCGTGCGTCGATAAGCTTGCGCCATGTGCCTACGCCAACGCCTTGCATGTCCAAGCCGCCTTTGCCGCCAAGCCAGCTGAGACGGGCGATAAATTGCTGGGCGCAGGCTGCTGAATATTGCCAACAGCTCAAGCGGTTGTAGGTTGCCGTATCGGGGGCTGTAAGCGGTTGGCGAATGCTGCTGCGCATGACCACGCTTTCAAGCGTCGGAATCGTCAGGCCTGATAGCCGGATCGCAACATGGTCACCGGGGCGGATATCCATTGCCTGCCAACGTTGCATGCTTGCGACGCTGACATACTGGATGATGCGGTCATCCAGTTTTGTGGCGGGGAGCCTCAGTATCGGGATGATGCGTCCGCTGCGACCGATCTTGAACCTGACTTCACGCACCTCCGCCAGCGCCTGGCTAACCGGGTATTTCCAGGCCACGGCCCAGGAGGGTGGCCTGGCCTGCCAGTGTTGCGCTGCCTGGCGGGCATTTTGGCGCAAGACAATGCCATCGGTGGCAAAGGGCAGGGCGCTGGTATACCAGGTGGTGCGCCAGTCCTGGGCTTGTCGAGCATTTTGAATGGGCTGGCTGAAGTCCTTGCTATCGCGAAATCCCAGTTCATCCAAGCGCTGCAGGCGTTCACTCATATCGGCTGGGCCTTGTGGCCAGTCCCAGACAAACAGTCCCACGCGATCAGCCAATTCAATGTCGAGCTGTTTGCGAGCGAGCAGGCCTGCGACCTTGCTGCGCGCGCCGACGCCACCTGCTTTGGCTTGAATGTGATTTTCCAGTCGCCAATACAGCTCGCCCTGGAGAACGAGCGGGTCTTGAGAGGCAATCCGCTTGGGAATGGCGGTTATCAGCAATGCTTGCGATGTCCAGTCTTGGCCGTGCAGGCCGTCGCCCCGGCTGATCATCTGCTGAAGCTGGCCTTTGTCATAGATCAGGCTAACCGCCACGCCGTCGACCTTGGGTTGCACCCAGATGTCCTGTCGTGTGCTGATCCAGGCATCCAGCTCCTGGGTACTGGCCAGTTTGTTCAGGCCGGTCTGGGCGATCGGGTGTTTGATCGTGCCGCGACTGGTGGCCAATGGTTGCCCCGAGTCTTGTGCTGCGAAGGGAAAACAGCGTTGCCAGCGTTGCTGCTTGGCCAGGGCTTGATCATAGAGTTCGTCGGCGATCAGGGAGATGCCCTGGCGATGGTAGGCGTCGTCCCATTCGGCAATTTGCCTGCTCAGTTGGCTGATCTCAGCCCGTGCCTGCTGTGCAGGCCATTGCGGACAATCAGCGCTGAGGCCAGGTTCGCTGTGCAGGGCAATAGTCGCGACCGCTATGAGTAATAGCAGTGGGTTGTTCATGCGCATCCTTGCGTTGCCTTGATACCCCGCTCAGCCTAGTTGTCCAAGGCACTGGCAGCAGCCCGACTTTTAACGGGGCCTGGCTGATTTATAAATTTCAGCCCAAAAAAAGCCCCGCACTTGGCGGGGCTTAGGGTCTTGCTTGAATTACAAGCCAGCGGCAGCGCGCAGGTCCGCAGCCTTGTCGGTGCGTTCCCAGGTGAATGCGGTGAAGGTGTCACCGTCATAGGTCATTTCATAAGGTTTGCGCCCGAAGTGGCCGTAGGCAGCTGTCGGCTGGTACATCGGGTGCAGCAGATCGAGCATCTTGGTGATTGCGTATGGGCGCAGATCGAAGTGCTCGCGAACCAGCTGGATGATCTTGTCATCGCTGATCTTGCCGGTGCCGAAGGTGTTCAGCGAGATAGAGGTCGGTTGCGCCACGCCGATGGCATAGGACACCTGGATCTCGCAGCGCTCGGCCAAGCCAGCCGCCACGATGTTCTTGGCAACATAACGACCGGCATAGGCTGCCGAGCGGTCAACCTTGGATGGGTCCTTGCCGGAGAACGCGCCGCCGCCGTGGCGGGCCATGCCGCCGTAGGTGTCGACGATGATCTTGCGGCCGGTCAGGCCACAGTCGCCAACCGGGCCGCCAATCACAAAGTTACCGGTTGGGTTGATGTGGAACTGGGTGTCCTTGTGCAGCAATTCTGCTGGCAGCACGTGCTTGACGATCAGCTCCATCACGCCTTCGCGCAGGTCGTTGTAGCTGACTTCCGGGTTGTGCTGGGTCGACAATACGATGGCGTCGATGCCGACAACCTTGCCATTGTCGTAACGGCAAGTGACTTGTGATTTGGCATCGGGACGCAGCCAAGGCAGCAGGCCAGACTTGCGGGCTTCTGCCTGGCGCTCGACCAAACGGTGCGAGAAGCAGATTGGTGCAGGCATCAGTACGTCGGTTTCGTTGCTGGCGTAGCCGAACATCAGGCCCTGGTCGCCGGCGCCCTGGTCTTCCGGCTTGCTGCGGTCAACGCCCTGGTTGATGTCTACCGACTGCTTGCCGATGATGTTCAACACGCCGCAGGTCGCGCCGTCGAAACCAACGGTCGAGCTGTCTTAGCCAATGTCGATAATGACTTTACGTACCAGGTCTTCAAGGTCAACCCAGGCCGAGGTGCTGACTTCACCGGCGATAATGGCAACACCGGTCTTGACCATGGTTTCACAGGCCACGCGTGCGTGCTTGTCTTTGCTGATGATTGCGTCGAGCACTGCATCGGAAATCTGGTCAGCAATTTTGTCCGGGTGCCCTTCAGACACAGACTCAGAGGTAAACAGGGAGTATTCGCTCATCTATCGGTCTTCCTAATTAATACCGGTGGGTGAGATGGGCTGCGGGCGGAAATTCGCTCTGAAGCCTGTGTATTCATCGGGCTTGGCAAAGTGCCGCACCTGAATTTGAAATCCATTGCGTAGGCCGACATACAGGCTTTCACCTGGCGTCAGCCCTGCGGCGATGGCCCAATGGGCCAAGTCGCCCTGTTCAAAGCCCAACCAAAGATCGCCGCAGGCCTGCCTGGCCCAGCTCTGGTTATGGCTGCATAACTCGGTTACCAGCAAGCTGCCGCCGGGATTAACCCGCGCCGCAAGCTGTTTAAGGGCTTCTGCCGGCGCTGCAAAATGGTGAAGCACCATGTTCAGCACCAGGCAATCGGCGCTTGGGTATGAATCATTCAACGCATCAGCGAGCACCAGTTGCACATTGCTCAAGCTGCTTTTGTCGCATGTCTGGCGTGCTATTTCGAGCATCGCCTGGCTATTGTCCAGCGCCGTCACCTGGCTAAAGCGACTCGCAAGCTCAGGCAGAAAACCGCCGTCGCCGGGGCCTACTTCAATCACGCTGGCGCTGGCGGCAAAGCCCAGCGTATCCAGTACCGCCAGCACGCTGTCGCGATACTGTGGCAGACCTGCGATCAAGTCCTGCTGGGCTTGAAAGTTATCTGCCATGCGCGCAAAAAACTCCTGGCTGGCGCTTGCACGCTGGGCGTGGACCGCAGCAATACGGGCCTGCACCTCGGCGGGTAAGGCTAGAGCATCAACTTCATCAAGCAAGGCACTGTGCAGCCGGCCACCAAAACGTTTGTTGTCGGCGAAGGCGCGACGGTAAAAAATCGCATTGCCTTCGCGACGCGTGGCCACCAGCTTGGCTTGCGCCAGCACCTTGAGGTGGTGGCTCATGCCTGATTGGCCAATGGCAAATATCTGCGCCAGTTCCAGTACGCCAAATGAATCGTTGCTCAGGGCGCGCAATACATTGAGGCGCAATGGGTCGCCGCCAGCTTTACACAGGGCGGCCAGTTCATCGGCTGGCTCAAAAAGGAGCTGGGGCACCCGCATGTTCATAAGGTGGGCAGTCTAAGCGGTCAATTTTCATCCAGCAACAGCAATATCAAAATATTTTGATATTGCTGTTGCTGAGCCTGGTTGCAGTGCTTCAGGTAGAGCCTTCGCCAAGTGTTTCTTGCGATCATCGCTCCAGGTGCAACTGTTCGAGCGCGAATCGGGCTGGCTTGTGCCTGCTTGAGCGAACTCGGCGGGAGATGACTGCAAATATGTCGCTCTGACGGCAGATTTGCCGGTTACACGGCTGAAAATCGACAAGATTGCAGCTTTTCCTCAAGTATTCGCCGCTGCATGACTATCTGTCATTGCCCCGCACCGCCTTGGTGGGCGAAAATGGGTGCCTTTTCAAATTTGTCCCTCAGGAGATCAGCGATGCCCAGCCGTCGTGAATGCGCCAATGCCATCCGTGCTTTGAGTATGGATGCCGTGCAGAAAGCAAACAGCGGCCTCCCGGGTGCCCCAATGGGTATGGCCGATATCGCTGAAGTATTGTGGCGCGATTACCTCAAGCACAACCCGAATAACCCTGAGTTTGCCGACCGTGACCGTTTTGTACTGTCCAACGGCCATGGCTCGATGCTGATTTATTCGCTGCTGCACCTGACCGGCTATGACCTGGGTATCGAAGACCTCAAGCAATTCCGCCAGATGGGCAGCCGCACGCCTGGTCACCCTGAGTACGGCTACACCCCGGGCGTTGAAACCACCACCGGTCCGTTGGGCCAGGGGATTGCCAACGCCGTAGGCTTTGCCATCGCTGAAAAAGTCCTGGCGGCGCAGTTCAACCGCGATGGTCACAAGATTGTCGATCACTACACCTACGCCTTCATGGGCGACGGTTGCATGATGGAAGGCATCTCCCACGAAGTGTGCTCCCTGGCGGGCACCCTGGGCCTGGGCAAGCTGATTGCCTTCTACGATGACAACGGCATTTCCATCGACGGCGAAGTTGAAGGCTGGTTCAGCGACGATACGCCGAAGCGGTTTGAAGCCTATGGCTGGGAAGTGATCCGCAATGTTGACGGCCACGACGCCGAAGAAATCAAGATCGCCATCGAGACTGCCCGCAAAAGCGAACAGCCGACGCTGATCTGCTGCAAAACCATCATCGGTTTTGGTTCGCCAAACAAGCAGGGCAAGGAAGATTGCCACGGTGCAGCACTGGGCCATGACGAGATCGCACTGACCCGCGCGGCGCTGGAGTGGAACCACAGCCCTTTTGAAATCCCTGCCGATAT
This sequence comes from Pseudomonas sp. S9, assembly GCF_000222125.1. Lineage (NCBI taxonomy): Bacteria > Pseudomonadati > Pseudomonadota > Gammaproteobacteria > Pseudomonadales > Pseudomonadaceae > Pseudomonas > Pseudomonas sp. S9. Next base: position 251,055 of record NZ_AFFX01000003.1, read on the forward strand.
CTATGCGCAGTGGGAGGCCAAGCAAGCGGGTGCTGCTGTTGAAGCCGAGTGGGATCAGCGCTTCGCTGCCTACGCCGCCGCGCACCCAGAGTTGGCCAGCGAGCTGAAACGCCGCATGGCCGGTGAGCTGCCAGCTGATTTCTCCGAGAAAGCCGCTGCCTATATCACTGAAGTTGCGGTCAAGGGCGAAACCATTGCCAGCCGCAAGGCCAGCCAGAACACCCTGAATGCCTTTGGCCCGCTGTTGCCTGAGTTCCTTGGCGGCTCGGCTGACCTGGCTGGTTCCAACCTGACCTTGTGGAAGGGCTGCAAGGGCGTCTCGGCTGAAGACGCATCCGGCAACTATATGTACTACGGTGTTCGCGAGTTCGGCATGAGCGCGATCATGAACGGTATCGCCCTGCACGGCGGTTTCGTGCCGTATGGCGCGACGTTCCTGATCTTCATGGAATACGCACGCAATGCGGTGCGTATGTCGGCGCTGATGAAGAAGCGCGTGCTTTATGTATTCACCCATGACTCAATCGGTCTGGGCGAAGACGGCCCGACTCACCAGCCGGTCGAGCAATTGACTAGCCTGCGCTCAACGCCGAACCTCGATACCTGGCGTCCAGCCGATGCGGTCGAATCGGCAGTGGGCTGGGAATACGCAAACGAGCGTAACGATGGCCCGTCGGCGCTGTTCTTCTCGCGTCAGAACCTGCCGCACCAAGGCCGTGAAGTCGCCCAGTTGAACGACATCGCCCGTGGTGGTTATGTGCTTAAAGATTGCGCTGGCGAGCCAGAGCTGATCCTGATTGCCACCGGCTCGGAAGTTGGCCTTGCGGTTGAGGCCTACGACAAGCTGACGGCCCAGGGCAAGAATGTGCGTGTGGTTTCGATGCCGTGCACCAGCGTTTTCGACGCACAGGATGCCGGCTACAAGCAGTCCGTATTGCCGGTCCAGGTGGGCGCGCGTATCGCCATCGAGGCTGCTCACGCAGACTTCTGGTACAAGTACGTCGGCCTTGAGGGCCAGGTCATCGGCATGACCACCTTTGGTGAGTCTGCACCGGCACCTGCGTTGTTCGAGCATTTTGGTTTCACAGTCGAGAATATTCTGGAAACCGCTGCCGAAATGCTTGAAGGCTAAGGAACCTCTGTACGTGCAGGTTGGCCGGTGTTGCCGGCTGACTTGCAGTCTATTCCCGCACCTTGTCGAGAGCTGAGCCCAGCATGTCCAAGCGTCCCTACAGAATCGCACTCAATGGCTACGGTCGTATCGGTCGCTGCGTGCTGCGTGCCTTGCATGAGCGCGGAGAGGGCGCGGGTATTGAGATTGTCGCGCTTAACGACCTGGCTGATCAGTCGAGCATTGAATATTTGACGCGTTTTGACTCAACCCACGGGCGTTTCCCCGGCGAGGTTCGGGTCGACGGCGACTGTCTGCATATCAATGGTGATTGCGTAAAGGTACTGCGCGGCGAAACCCCGGAAAGCATCAATTGGGCGGCGCTTGATATCGACTTGCTTCTCGAATTCTCGGGGCAATACACCACGCGTATCGAGGCGCAGCGTTTTATCAACGCGGGCGCGCCACGGGTGTTGATGTCACAACCCATGGCCAGTGAAGCGGATATCGACGCGACCATCGTATTTGGCGTTAACCAGCATGCCTTGACCGGTGCCGAGCGCTTGGTGTCCAACGCATCCTGCACCACCAACTGCGGCGTGCCCTTGTTGAAGGTGCTCAATGAAGCGGTTGGCATCGAGTATGTTTCGATCACCACGATTCACTCGGCGATGAACGATCAGCCGGTCATTGATGCCTATCACCATGAAGATTTGCGTCGCACCCGCTCGGCGTTCCAGTCAGTGATTCCGGTGTCCACAGGCCTTGCCCGTGGCATTGAGCGGTTAATGCCGGAACTTGCCGGGCGGATTCAGGCCAAAGCTATACGCGTGCCAACGGTTAACGTGTCGTGCTTGGACATCACGATTCAGACTGGCCGTGACACCAGCCCCGAGGAAATCAACCGGGTGTTGCGTGAAGCCTCGCAAGCTGGTCCGCTTCGTGGTTTGCTGGCCTACACTGAACTGCCGCATGCCAGTTGCGATTTCAACCATGACCCGCATTCTGCGATTGTCGATGGCAGCCAAACGCGCGTCTCTGGCCCGCGGCTGGTGAATATACTGACTTTGTTCGACAATGAATGGGGCTTTGCCAATCGCATGCTCGATGTTGCCGAACACTATTTGAATGTTTCCACCCAAACAGCCCCCGTGAAGGACTGAATACATGGCCTCTGCTTTTAAACCCGTAGTGAAAATGACCGACCTTGATCTGCAAGGTAAACGCGTACTGATTCGCGAAGATCTCAACGTGCCGGTAAAAGACGGTGTTGTAAAAAGCGACGCTCGCATTCTGGCCTCCTTGCCAACCATCAAGCTGGCATTGGAGAAAGGCGCGGCGGTCATGGTTTGCTCGCACCTCGGCCGCCCGACCGAAGGCCAGTACTCAGAAGAAGACAGCCTCAAGCCCGTGGCTGACTATCTGAGCAAGGCGCTCGGCCGCGAGGTCCCGCTGATCAAGGATTACCTGGGCGGTGTTGAACTGGCCTCCGGTGATCTGGTGCTTCTGGAAAACGTGCGTTTCAACGCCGGTGAAAAGAAGAACACCGATCAATTGGCGCAGCAATATGCCGCTTTGTGTGATGTTTTCGTGATGGACGCATTCGGTACCGCGCACCGCGCCCAGGGCTCGACCCATGGCGTAGCCAAATTCGCCAAGGTGGCTGCAGCTGGCCCGTTGCTGGCCGCCGAACTGGATGCCCTGGGTAAGGCCCTGGGCAATCCCGCCAAGCCAATGGCTGCAATCGTTGCTGGCTCCAAGGTTTCGACCAAGCTCGATGTGCTCAATAGCCTCAGTGAAATTTGCGATCAGTTGATCGTCGGTGGCGGTATTGCCAATACCTTCCTTGCCGCCGCCGGTTTCCCGGTCGGCAAGTCGCTGTACGAAGCGGATCTGGTGGCGACTGCCAAGGCCATCGCGGCCAAGGTCAATGTACCCTTGCCAGTTGATGTGGTGGTTGCCAAGGAGTTCGCCGAGTCAGCAGCGGCCACGGTCAAACTGGTCGCTGATGTGGCTGAAGACGACATGATTCTCGATATCGGCCCGCAAACCGCCGCGCAATTTGCCGAGTTGCTCAAGTCTTCCAAGACTATCCTGTGGAATGGACCGGTTGGTGTCTTCGAGTTTGACCAGTTTGGCCAAGGCACCAAGGCGCTGGCGCTGGCCATTGCCGAAAGCTCGGCATTCTCCATTGCTGGCGGTGGCGATACCCTGGCGGCAATCGACAAATACGCAGTCGCCGACAAGATCTCTTACATTTCCACTGGCGGTGGCGCCTTCCTTGAGTTTGTTGAAGGTAAGGTATTGCCTGCTGTGGATATGTTGGAACAGCGCGCTAAAGGCTAAACCTGGCCTTGCGGCGTCACATAATGACCTAGCAGGAGCTGGGCTGAATGGATAAGGAGTAAGTTAAGATGCGAAATACTATGGTTTTGTTGGCGTCTGCCACCTTGCTGGCAGGTTGCTTGAGCGAGGCGCGTCATGAGCGTGCCTGCAAGATATTCAGCCCTGCCAACATCGAGTCACCGACTGAAAACCAGGATATGCGTATCGAATCGCAGAGCACCGGCGATCCAACAGGTACCTCTTATGAAGAAACCAACTGCTGATTGGCTGACCTGTAAACGGCTGGTGTGATGTTGAAGTCTTTAAGTGCCTTGACCATGTTGCTGTGCGCTTGCCTGTCAGTTGTAGCCTGCAGTTCGGCGGCAGACGATCAGGAGCAACACTGCGACATGGTGTTTATGCAGCCAGAACGGCCGGCGGTGACATACGACCGTTACAGTCGTGACGGCGTTAGCCGGCATGTGCTGCAGCATGAGGTTCCGGCGGCGGGACCAGAATTGATGAACGATTGCTAATGGGGCAATGCGATGAACGTTAAGGCACTCTGCGCTGCAGTTGTGTTCACAGGCTTGGGCCTTGTCGCTGGATGTGCGACCGAGGCGCCGACCGATAACTGGACACGCTGGGTTTGTGACAGTCAGGCTGAAGTGCTGTGGCGCTTTGTCGATTCGTCCCAGGACGCAGTGGATGTGCGGGTCGGCGGTGGCGATATCGTACATCGCCTTGAGCGCCAGCCTTCGGGTTCCGGCGCCATGTACAGCGATGGCATGTTGACCTTTCATACCAAGGGCAACGAAGGCTTGATTTACCGTACTGCCACTGACGATTTGATTGGTCGTGGTTGTAAAGCACCTTAAGCGGTAGCCTAAGGTTAAGCACTATTTAACTAAGCCTGTTCTTGCGACAGGCTTTGATGATTAACAGCCCAATCGGGAGACAGGAAAATATGGCACTTATCAGCATGCGCCAGATGCTCGACCACGCCGCCGAGTTTGGTTACGGCGTTCCAGCATTCAACGTTAACAACCTTGAGCAAATGCGCGCCATCATGGAAGCTGCTGACAAGACCGATTCACCGGTCATCGTTCAGGCTTCGGCAGGTGCTCGCAAATATGCCGGTGCGCCGTTCTTGCGCCATCTGATTCTGGCGGCAATCGAAGAATTCCCGCATATCCCCGTGTGCATGCACCAGGATCACGGCACCAGCCCTTCGGTTTGCCAGCGTTCGATTCAGCTGGGCTTCAGCTCGGTGATGATGGACGGCTCACTGAAAGAAGACGGCAAGACCCCGGCTGACTACGACTACAACGTGCGTGTCACCCAGGAAACCGTGGCCATGGCCCATGCCTGCGGTGTTTCGGTAGAGGGGGAGTTAGGTTGCCTGGGCAGCCTGGAAACTGGTCAGGCTGGCGAAGAAGATGGTATCGGTGCCGAAGGCATTCTGGATCACAGCCAGATGCTGACTGACCCGGAAGAGGCCGCCGACTTCGTCAAGCGCACTCAGGTTGATGCCTTGGCGATCGCGATTGGTACCAGCCATGGGGCCTACAAGTTCACCAAGCCATGGGGCCTACAAGTTCACCAAGCCACCAACTGGCGACATCCTGGCGATCGACCGTATCAAGGCGATTCACCAGCGCATTCCCAACACCCACTTGGTCATGCACGGTTCATCTTCGGTCCCGCAGGAGTGGTTGGCGATCATCAACCAGTACGGTGGCGACATCAAGGAAACCTACGGCGTGCCAGTCGAGGAAATTGTTGAAGGCATCAAGCACGGTGTACGCAAGGTCAACATCGATACCGACCTGCGCCTGGCATCAACCGGTGCCATGCGTCGCATGATGGCTGAACAGCCGAGCGAGTTCGATCCGCGCAAGTTCTTCGGTAAAACCGTAGAAGCCATGCGTGATATTTGTATTGCGCGCTATGAAGCCTTCGGCACAGCGGGTAATGCATCAAAGATCAAGCCCGTTTCACTCGAAGCTATGTTTCAACGTTATGCAAGCGGCGAACTGGCCTCTAAGGTCAAGTAAAGCCTCTGCAGCAGCCAAAAAGCCCGCAATTGCGGGCTTTCTGGTGTCTGGAACATTGAATTTGGTAGCGCTGGGCTGCGCTCTGTTCGCATGTTTTACGGCCCTCGAGGGCTTTACGAAAAACCATGTAAAACTCCTAACGCCCCTCTTGCGCGGGTCTGGCTCATACTTGCCTGATAATTCGCCCAGGATGTTCTCCTTTATGCCCAACAACTCGCGAGTCTTGCTGCAGTTTGTCCTCGCCGTGTTGGTGACAACGCTGGTGGGAAGCATTCTACAAACACAGTACAACCTCGCTCAGTTGCAGGCCTTGGGCGCCCCGATGCCAATCGATGTGCGCGTGGAAACGACCTGCCTGGATGTTCTGGGATTTAGCCCGGTATTTGCGATCCTGGTGTTGCTGGGTTTCGCTTGCGCACTGCCCATGGCCGCCTGGCTGAGCAAAAAGGTACCTGATGCCCGCTGGATGCTATTCGCCCTGGCGGGTGCCCTGGGAATTTTCCTAGGCCTTACGCTGGTTAATGCAGTGCTGCCGATGCCGACCTTTATTGGTGCCAACCGTTCGTTCGTGGGCACTCTTGGATTAATGGCCAGCGGTAGTGTTGGCGCATTGTTTTTTGCCGTGCGTTGCCGAACCGCAACGTAATTTTGCGCCGACTAGAAGGTTTTACCATGATCGAAAAAGCGCGTAGCCCATCCGCCGTACTCTTGCTTGCCTGCTTCTGGCTGAGCCCGGCGTCAGCCACCACCGATTATCGTATAGAGACCTTTACCGAAGGTCTTGAGTATCCCTGGTCGATGGCATTTTTGCCCGATGGGCGCATGTTGGTGACCGAGCGTGGCGGCCGTTTGCGCATCATCGCCGCCAGCGGCCAGTTGCAGGAAAAAGCCGTTGGCGGGTTGCCCGAGATATACGCAACCTCCCAGGCGGGCCTGCTGGACGTGGTGCTGGACCCTGAGTTCGAGCAAAACCAGCGCATTTTCTTCAGCTATTCCTACGGCGATCGCAGCGCCAACAACACGCGCCTTGCCAGTGCCCGGCTGGTCGATGGACAGTTACAGGATGTGAAAACCCTGTTCACCGCACTGCCCGCCAAGGCTGGCAGTTCTCACTATGGCGGGCGGATAGCTTTTCTGCCGGACAACAGCTTGTTGCTAACCCTGGGCGATGGTTTCGACTACCGCGAACAGGCGCAAGACCTGAGCAATCACCTGGGCAAGATTGTTCGAATCAACCGCGATGGCAGCGTGCCTGAGGACAATCCTTTTGTGGATGTCAAAGATGCGGCGCCAGAGGTATACAGCTACGGCCATCGCAACGTGCAAGGCATTGTTTATGCGCCGCAGCTCAAGCGTGTCTACAGTCACGAGCATGGCCCGCGGGGCGGCGATGAGCTGAACCTGATCAAGCCGGGCGTCAACTATGGCTGGCCGTTGATCACCTACGGAGTCGATTACAACGGCGCGCAAATCTCGCCTTACACCGAGCTTCCTGGGTTGGAGCAACCCTTGCTGCAATGGACACCTTCGGTTGCGCCTTCCAGCTTGATGCTCTACAGCGGCTCAGGCTTCAAATACTGGAAGGGTGATTTGTTTGCCTCGACACTGGCGGAAAAAAGCGTCAGGCGAATCCGCATGAAAAATGGCATGTTGGCGGGCCAGGAAGTGCTGTTCGAAGAGCTCGATGAGCGGATTCGCGGGGTGTTCGGCGGTCCGGATGGCAACATCTACCTGCTTACCGACAACGCTGAAGGGCGGGTGCTCAAAGTCATTCCGACCGAGTGAGGCATTGCGGCATAATGGTCTGCCTCATTGCGCTCTAATCTGTGACCATGACGCCGCTTAAATACCTGCAGGCCTATCCCGCTGCACTGCAAGATCAGGTACGCCAGTTAATGGACCAGGGTCGCCTGGGTGACTACCTGGCGCAGCGATACAGTGGCAAGCACAGTGTGCAGAGCGACAAGGCCCTGTACAGCTACACAATGGGGCTCAAGCAAGAGCACCTGCGCAATGCGCCGAATATCGACAAGGTGCTATTCGATAACCGCCTCGACCTGACGCATCGTGCATTGGGGCTGCACACTGCGATTTCACGGGTGCAGGGCGGCAAGCTCAAAGCCAAGAAAGAGATTCGCGTGGCTGCGCTGTTCAAGGATGCAGCCCCAGAGTTCCTGAACATGATCGTGGTGCATGAGCTGGCGCACCTTAAAGAGTCCGAGCACAACAAGGCCTTCTACAAGCTTTGCGAATACATGCTGCCGGGCTACCAGCAAATCGAGTTCGACCTGCGTGTTTACCTGACCTGGCTGGAACTGCCCAAGGCGCAGGCTTGAATGCGCCGGTGGCCTATGGATTGTTGACCACAACGTAGACCACCGAGTTGTTGTTCCATTGCGCCTGGTAGTACTGGTTATTGCAGTAGTAATATTCGTTGCCGTGGCGGTAGACCTGCTGGCAGTTGGGCGGCAGGCTGTTGATCATCGAGCCGATGGCCAAGACACTGCCAGTGACAATGGCCGCAGTCGCCACCGGGTGGTGATGGTCGACATCGACGTCGATATCCCAGTCACCCCGACCATTGTGGTCAACGTCGATATCTACGTCTTCGTCCCAGCCCCAGCCGTGATGGTCGACATCTATATCGACGTCGCCGTGGCGATAGTTGCGGTTATCGTTGATGTTGATGTTTTTATTGATATTGACGTTATTGTCGCGCCTGACTGGCGGACGCTGAATATTGCGGTTCGGTTGCACCCGCGGCTGGCTAGCGGCACGCGCATGGCTCACCGAGCTGTGTGCCCTCACGCCTCCACCAGCGCCGTGCCCGCCGAGGCGAGCGGCTTCAACCAGTGGCGCACCGATTAGCAGCAATGACAGGGCCAAATAACCAAGGAGCTGCGGTACTTGAGCTGTCATGGCTGTGGCTCCTGTTGGGGCGCAACGCTGTCTCGGGTGAAGGGAATACGCTTGGCATCCTTGCCGGCCACGAAGGTGAAGTGATCGGCTGCAAAACCGGGATCGGTATTCCACTTCATGGTCGCCTGGTACTGCGGATCACCGAGGGTGTATCGGGTCGTAATCACCAGCTTGCAAGGCAACGCCTGCGCGCCTTGGCTGACCCAGAGTTGCCAGTCGATAGTTGGTTCGCGAAAGGCCAGGTGGTCACAGGTTTGCCCATCGATCTGTTCGCTATCGACCAGCAGGCCACGCTTAACACCCGCGAGGAATTGCGCTTGCCGGGTTTGGCTGAGAAAGTCGACCAGGGGCATTTCAACATCATGGGCAATCAGCCCGTTGACCAGTTGGTTGAGGGTCGCCGGTGCGGGCGTTTGGGCGTAATAACCCTGTTCTGGGCTGGCCAGGGTCAGGGTTTTACCGTCGTAGACGATCAGGCGCGGCGCTTCGCCGCTGATCTGCGCTCGCAAGTGCGTGGGCGCTTGCACATCGAGGGTTGCCTGTGGGTTGTGTTGCAGCTTGTAGCCGTAGTCGAGGACCTCGTCCTGGCTCGCCTGCACGCTGACGGAGTACCGTTTGAGCGCCTGCAGGCTGGTGCGCATACGCTCATAGACAGCCCGGGCCTCGGCGGTCACCGCGCTGTCCGGGGCCTCTTTCGATTCGGCGGCCAGCGCCGATGGGCCAACTACAGCTAAGCACAGGGGCAAGCACAGTCGCGTAAGGCGAAGGACTCTCATACAGGCTCCAACAATCTAAAGTGATGGCTGTATGAGCCTAGACCAGCATCGGGCTGGCCGTTAGTGCCTGGCTGCTATTTGAGGTGCGTCAACCGCGTAGCATCAGGTTCAACTGGTCGACGATTTCCGCCCAGTCGGCATCCTCGCGTATTTCTTCACGCAGGAAAGCGGCCTGGGCCTTGTTCCAGAAGCTGGCTTCGGCCAGTACACAGTCTTGAGGCAGTGGCGAATGGGTGCTGATAAATGCGTCGATGCTTGCGGGGTCGTTGGCTAAGCCGAGTTGGGCAAACAAGCTGGGTAGATCATGAACAGGCTGTTCCATGGGGCTCTCCGTCGATGATGTGGCTGTTGCAACCTAGTGTTGCTCAGCCTTCTAATCTTAGGTTAGTTGACCCATAGAACCTCGAAGTGTTGCGTACCATTGGCAATTTTCAAGATCACTTCATCGCCAAGGGTCTTGCCGAGCATGGCTTTGCCCAGCGGGGCCTCATGACTGATTACCTGAATGCTCCGCTCGCCATGGTGCAGCTTCATGCTCGCACCGTTTGGGCCGAGCAGAAACAACTGCTCGCTTGCATCTTCATCCGCCAGGCAAATCAATGCGCCCAGGGCGATGCCGGACTCTTCTGTGAAAGGGCGCAGCTGCAACTGACGCCACAGGGTGATTGCCTGACGGATTGCCTCGACCCTGCGCGCCTGGCCGGTTGCCAGGTAGGCCGCTTCCAGGCCCAGGGTGTCGTATTTGTTCTCGGCGATGTTCTCTTCATGGGTTGCGCTTTCGTGCGCGACTTGCGCAGCGTGCGTCGCAGCCTGCAGGTCTGCCTCAAGGCGGGTCAGTACGAGTTGTTGCAGCAGTGATTTATCCATGGGCAGTGGCTACTGGGTGGGAGCTGGCGCGCAGGGTAACTGAAATGACCGAGTTGCGGGAACGTTGCAACTGTCTTGCACCAAGGTCTAGTGTTGCCAAGTCAGTGCTTGGACGATAGTTGGTCACTGCTGAAAATACTGCGCTGGTTAGGCCCGGCCGGAGGATCTTTGATGGACCTGTTACGTGCAATTGGCTTTTGCTTCCTGGGAATAGTAGTGCCGCTGGGGGCTCTGTTGGCGAGTAATCCCTCGGGAATCGCGCAGTGGTTATCCGAGCTGTTCGGCACGGATGTCACCCGCGCCTCGCTGGGTATTGGTTTTCTGGCGCTGGCGGCCATTTGCCTGAAGATCGACCTGACCATTCGACGCCGGGCGCAGGCGGCCAAGGCGCGACTGGCCTGAGCCTGCTATTGGCGGCGTGCACGGGCCTAGTCGGGGGCTGCGCCTTTGAGCAAGTGCGCCGAGGCCGTGCGAATAGGGCCCAACTGCCGACAAATTAGCGCCAGCTGGGTTTGCACCAGGCGCTGCTGGTCGTCCAGTTCATCGGGAACCTGTTCCAGTTCAAGGGCAAGCTGTTCTTCTGCGTCGCTGTGAATCTCCACCCCGCTTTTATCAATCAGGCCCCTGGCGATTTCACCGAGACTGGCCGCCAGTTGCTCGGCACTGGTCAGCAGGTGTTGCTGGGTTTCATCCAGCTGGATTTCACCGCGATGCGCGCCTAGGCCGGATAGATAGCTGAGCAAGGTGTGCGACAGCACCAGGAAGCGAAAACCAATGTCCGACTCCTTGCGGAAATGGCCTGGCTCCATGAGCATGTTGGCCAGCGTGGTCGACAGCGCAGCATCGGCGTTGTGGGCATTGCGCCGCCCCAGCCGGTAGCGGAGGTCGTCACGCTTGCCCTGGGCGTATTGCTCAATGATCTGTCGCAGATAAGTGCTGTTGCAACTCAGGGTTGTGGCGACCATGCGGTTGAGGCTGCGGCCTTGCCAGTCTGGCAGGATCAGGAACACAGCCAGCCCTGCAATCAAGCTGCCGAGCAAGGTATCGACCAGGCGCGGTATAAACAGCCCGTAACCATTGCCCACCTGGTTGAAACAGAACAGCACCAGCAAGGTGATAGCGGCGGTGGCCAGGGTGTAGCGGCTGGTGCGCGTGGCGAAGAATGCAACCCCGGCTGCTACGGCGAACAGCGACTGGATCAGCGGGATTGGGAACAGGTCAAACAATGCCCATCCAATCAGCAGGCCAAGTACCGTGCCGCTCACCCGCTGGACCAGCTTGCGCCGTGTCGCGCCGTAATTGGGTTGGCAGACAAACACCGTGGTCAGCAATATCCAGTAGCCTTGCGCCGGATGAATCCAGTTGAGCACGGCATAGCCGACTGTCAGCGCAATCGCCAGGCGCAATGCGTGGCGAAACAGGAATGAGCTGGGTGTGAGCTGGGCGCGGAAGCGGTTAAGAACTTCTTTGAACGACTGTGGTTCGCGATCGAGCAGGCTGCTGTCTTTTTCGTCCGCCAGCGCATCGGGGTTGCTGGCATTGCTGAACAGGTTGTCCAGGGTGCCCAGGTTGTTGGCCAGGGCATTGAGTGAGCGCAGTAGATGACGCTGCGTGGGGCTGGCTTGCTGGCGCAGATAGTCGAGCGAGTCATGCAGATCGGCCAGGGCCTGGCTGCACAGCTCGCGAAACATAAAGGGTTGACGTAACTCGACCGCCTCAGCCAGCCGCTCACAGGCTTCGCCATGTAGCCGCAACAGGCGCTGGCAGCGAAACATCACATCGCTGTGGAAGAAGGCTTCAGCCAGTTCGTTGTACGGGTAGTGCGATGAGCTGGCGCGTTCATGAATGTCTTGGGCCAGGAAATACAGCTTCAAGTAACGACTGACTTTGCGTCCAGGCCGACCGTTGCCGACGCGATGCAGGATTATTTCCTTGGTGGCATTGAGCGCGGCGACCACCTGGCCATTCTGTTTCGCCAGTGCCAGCCTGCGCTCCTCGACATCCAGTTGGCGCAGCGGCTCGAACAGGGCCGCCTTGAGCTTCAGGTAGCGGCCCAGTTCACGGAACAACCGGGCCAGGCTCAACTGGACCGGCTGATTGGAAAACAGCGCATGCCAGACTACCGACAGCAAGCCATACCAAGCGGCGCCCGCAACCAACAGCATGGGCTGCACAAGCGAACCACTGGTGCCGCCACGCTGCTCTACGCCGATCATGCTGTAGATCGCCAGGATCAGTGTCGCCGAGCCCAGTGTTGCGTAGCGCTCGCCCAGTGCGCCAAGCATGGTCAGTGAGAAGGCCGAGGCGGCCAGCGCAGCGGCAAATAGCCAAGGGTAGCCAAAGACCCACTCCACAGTCAGCGCAGCGGCACTGAAACAACACAGTGTCACCAAGAGCGCCGTCAGGCGACCTTGCCAGCTGTCATCGGTCTCGGCCAGGGCGCTGGCGATAACTCCGAGGAAGAGTGGGATCAGCGCGTGCATCTGGTCCTGCGACCAGCACAGGATCAGGCTGCCGCTCAGTGCGATAAAGACGCGCAGGCTGTAGCTGAATTTGTCCAACGCCCAGAGACGGCGCAAAGATTGGCGTAATGAAGGACGAGTCATCGGCTGGGCTTTCTGCATGAGTGCTTGCAGATTAACGGATCAGTCCTTGCTGCATGAGTGCTTGCAGATTAACGGATCAGTTATGACGAGTGCTACCGGTCAGGCGATACATGCGAGGCTGCGGGCAGCCGCCAATGAACGGGTTGAACCTCGGGCTTGATATTTGGAACCGATCGGTTCTAAATGTGCCAATGAATCGCGGACGCCCTAAATCATTTTGCCCTGAGCAAGCCCTTGAAAGCGCCATGCAGGTGTTCTGGCAGCGCGGCTACGAAGCCACGTCGCTGCAAGATCTGCTTGCGGCTACCGGCTTGTCGAAAAGCAGCCTGTATCAAACCTACCCGAGCAAACAGGCCTGGTTCGAGGCGGCCTTTACGCGTTATTGCCAGCACCGCCAGGCACTGTTGATCGAGTCACTCGAGCAAGCAAGCTCGCCCCTTGAGTACATTCGCGGTCGCTTGCTGGGCGTGCTCGACGACGATGGCCTTGATGGCATACCGCGCGGCTGCATGCTGGTCAATGTGGCCAATGAGTTCTCGCTCAATCAACCCGAGATCCTGAGCCTGACCAAACAGGCCACAGAAGGTTTTTCCCAGGTCTTGGGCGCTGCGCTCAAGCGCGCCCAGGTCGTGGGGGAATTGAGTGCGCAGGCTGACACCGAAGCCTTGGGGTTTTACCTGCAAGCCGTGATCAGTGGTTTGCGCACGCAAGTAAAGTCGGGGGTGTCGGCGCAGCGAATCGCATCCACCGTGGACCTGGTGATGAGCCAGTTAAGGTAATTTTTAGCAAAATATGGACTGATCAGTCCTAAAAAAGGAGGCATGCATGCTGGAGCTATTCGAACTGCGGGGCGCTGACCCAGAGATTCTGTTTTCGCCCTATTGCTGGCGGGTGCGCTTGGCACTGGCGCACAAGGGCTTGCCATTTACTGCGAGCCCCTTGCGCTTTACCGACAAAGAGCCCTTGGCGTGCTCGGGGCAAAACCTGGTTCCGGTCATTCGCGATGGTGAAACCGTGGTGAACGACAGTGTCGCCATATTCGAGTACCTGGACGCAACTTATCCACAGCAACCCTTGCTCGGCGACAGCCTGGCTGCCAACCGCGCGCGATTGCTGGAAAAGCTGACCTTTACCGCATTGCGCATGCCACTGCTGAAGCTCTTGGTACCCCGGGTGTACGCTGCAATTGATGACGCGGACAAGGACTATTTCCGCACTAGCCGTGAGAAAGCCCTTGGCATGACCTTGGAAGCCTTTGCCGACAGGCAGCTTGGCCTGGACTCATTTGTACTGGCGGTTGGCCCGCTTGAAGCCTGGCTCAAGACACAGCCGTATCTGGATGGCGAGCAACCTGCAGGCACCGACTATCTGGTCGCAGGTCTGTTCTTCTGGGCCTGGTGCCTTGGCGAGCAGCCATGGCCTGCCGAATCGGCAGTCGACGCTTGGTTCCAGCGCATCCTAAAGCGCTATGAGGCTGAGTTCGGGGTGGTAAAACGCGCGGCTTGAATTGATCGGAGGTAAGCCATGATCGACCTGTATTACTGGACAACGCCCAACGGCCACAAGATCAGTATCTTCCTTGAGGAATCGGGGTTGAGCTACCAGGTTCGTGCAGTGCATATCGGTAAAGGGGAACAATTTGCCGCTGACTTCCTGAAGATAGCGCCGAACAACCGTATCCCGGCCATTGTCGATCATGAGCCCGCCGATGGCGGTGAACCGCTTGCCGTGTTCGAGTCGGGCGCGATCCTTGAATACCTGGGTGACAAGAGCGGGCAGTTTTTGCCGCGCTCGTTGCGCGCCCGTACCGAGGTTTTGCAATGGCTGCATTGGGAGATGGGTGGGCTCGGCCCAATGGCCGGGCAGAATCACCATTTCAATCGTTATGCGCCTGAGCCTGTCCCTTACGCAATCGAGCGTTACGTGAAGGAAACGGCGCGTCTGTATGGCGTTCTCAACCGACAGCTTGAGGGGCGCGACTACGTTGCCGGTGACTACTCGATTGCCGATATGGCCATCTACCCCTGGGCCAGGGGCTGGGAAGGGCAGAAGCAGGATCTTGCTGACTTTCCCAATATGGCTGCCTGGCTGGAGCGTGTTGCCGAGCGACCTGCAGTGCAGCGCGCCTATGCCCTGGTCGATCAGATAAACCCGGACCCGGATGCCCTGGTTTCGGCGCAGGCGCGCAAGTTGTTGTTTGGCCAAGGCAACTGACCCGCGATGTGCTTGTTGCCTGATCAAGCGCCTGATTAGTGCCGAATTACTCTGGATTTCAGGCGTTTTAACTGAAATCAGTGGTTATTTCAGACGGGCTTGTACGTCAGTTTTCCTAAACTTAGGAAATACAACACTGACATACCTGACCTGCCGGAGGTGGCTATGCGTATTGGCGTACCCAAAGAAATCAAGAACCATGAATACCGTGTCGGCCTGACACCTCACTCTGTTGCTGAATTATCTGCATTGGGCCATGAGTTGCTGGTCGAAACACAGGCTGGTGCTGCAATCGGTTTTAGCGATGCCGATTACGTGGCCGCCGGGGCGCAAATAATGACCAGCGTCGAGGCGCTCTTCGCTGACGCGCAACTGATCGTCAAGGTCAAGGAACCGCTGGCCCAAGAGCGTGCCCGGCTTCGCCCGGAGCAGGCCCTGTTCACCTATTTGCACCTGGCCCCGGACCGCCCGCAAAACGATGACCTGATCAACAGCGGTGCCACCTGCGTCGCCTATGAAACCGTGACCGATGCCCATGGTCGCTTGCCCTTGCTGGCGCCCATGTCCGAGGTGGCGGGGCGCATGTCGATCCAGGCCGGCGCCAATTGCCTGGAAAAAGCCAAGGGCGGCCGTGGCGTGCTGCTCGGCGGGGTGCCTGGCGTGGCGCCAGGTAAAGTGGTGATTCTCGGCGGCGGTGTGGTTGGCAGTCATGCCTTGGCCATGGCCGTTGGCCTGGGGGCTGATGTCACTGTGCTGGATAAAAGCGTCGATGCCCTGCGTCGACTCGACTCGTTATACGGTAACCGCATCACTACCCTGTATTCGACGGGTTCGACCTTGCGTGAGCAGATCCTGGCGGCCGACCTGGTAATCGGCGGGGTGCTGATTCCAGGGGCTGCTGCACCGAAGTTGATCAGTGCCGAAATGGTCAAGCAGATGCAGTCAGGTGCCGTACTCGTGGATGTTGCCATTGACCAGGGCGGTTGCGCTGAAACATCCAAAGCCACAACCCATGCAGAGCCAACATATGTAGTCGATGATGTGGTGCATTACTGCGTGGCCAATATGCCGGGCGCTGTGGCGCGCACCTCGACACTGGCGCTCAATAACGCAACCCTGCCTTTTGTTATCGAGTTGGCGCAAAAGGGGCCACGTCGTGCCCTCGAAGAAAACCAGCACCTGTGCAACGGCCTCAGCGTTGCCAAGGGCAGGCTGACCTGCTCCAGTGTGGCAGAAGCCCATGGCTTGGAGTATCACAGCGCAACCGGCATGCTTGAACAGCTCTGAGTTGCTTGCGGGCCTGGTCGTTACAGCGGCAAGGCCCACAGCAGCATTGGCACGCTGACCAACACCACGACAATTTCCAGCGGCAAACCGAGGCGCCAGTAATCGCCAAAGCGAAACCCGCCAGGGCTGAGGATCAAAGTGTTGTTCTGGTGGCCGATTGGGGTGAGGAAGGAGCAGGATGCACCAATGGCCACCGCCATCAGCAAGGGGTCTGAGTTGACCTCAAGCTGAGTCGCCAGGCTCAACGCAATCGGGCACATCACGGCGGCGGTAGCGGCGTTATTCATAAAGTCTGACAGGGTCATGGTGACGATCAGCAATACCGCAAGCACCACGACAGGTTGCCCCTGCGCGATGTTTTCCATCAGCAGCCGGGCCAGCAAGTCCGCCGCGCCGCTGCTGGACATGGCGCCAGCCACGGGGATCAAGGCGCCGAGAAAGACAATCACCGGCCAGTCGATCGACTCGTACAGCGAACGCAACGGCACCACGCGCATCACCATAAACACCAGTACCCCGCAGGCAAAGGCAACCGCAGCAGACAACAGCCCGAACGCAGACAGGGCAATAGCGCAGACCATTACACCAATGGCCAGCCCGGCCTGACCCGGGTTGGGAATGCTGATTGCGCGATCAGCCAGGGGCACGCAGCCATAGTCTGCGGCAAACTCGGCAATGTCATCCAATGAACCCTGCATCAGCAATACATCGGCGCTCTGGATTTGTGTCGAGCGCAGGCGTTTGACAGAGCGGTGGCTTTGCCTGGAAATGGCCAGCAGGTTGATGGAGTACCGGCTGCGCAACCTGGTGCCGCTGGCCGTGCGGCCGATCAGCTGGGCATCAGGCCTGACCAATAGCTCCTGCAGCACGCTGGCTTCACCATTGTCCTTCTTGTCCGAATCCTCGGCCTCGGGCTGGTCTTCGCCGGTACTGGGCTCGCGTTCATTTTTCGGGTCTGCTTCCTTGTTCTTTTTCGCCGAGTCACTGGCTTCCAGGGTCAGCCCGAGATTACTCAAGACGCTGCCCAATGATTCGGGTTCGGCCTCGATCACCAGCACGTCGTCAATCTCAAGCACCCGGCGCGGGTTGGGCGCGGAAAGACGCATTTTGTTGCGCACCATGGCTACAATCTGTGCGTCGGCTTCCTCCAGCGATTGCTCGACTTCTCGAATGCTCTGGCCAACGGCCTTGCCGCCCTTGAGTACGCGTGCTTCGGTGAGGTAGGTGCCGGTTTCGAAGCTGGCCGCATTGCCGACCTGACGTTTTGGCACCAGGCGCCAGCCAATCAGCAAGATAAAGGCAATGCCGATCAGGGCGACAGCGACGCCGACCATGCTGAAGTCAAACATGCTAAATGGACCCGCATCGGTTTTCGCGCGGAAGCTGGAGACTATCAAGTTGGGTGGCGTACCGATCAAGGTGGTCATGCCGCCAAGGATGGTGCCGAAGGCGAGCGGCATCAGGACGCGGCCTGGCGGCATCGATTGCTTGTTGGCGACCTGCAAGGCGATCGGCATCAGCAAGGCGAGCGCGCCGACGTTGTTCATAAAGGCCGACAACATGGCGCCGAGAATGGTCAGTGCGGCCATGGTGAGCAATGGCCCGGCTTTCTTGGGGATAACCCGCTGCGCCAAGGCATCCACCGCGCCGGTAATCTGCAGGCCGTGACTGAGCACGAGCACGCAGGCGACCGTGATTACCGCAGGGTGGCCGAAGCCGGCGAAGGCGTCCCGGTCGGGCACCAGGCCGCAGATAACACAGGCAAGCAATGCGCCGAGCGAGACTATGTCGTGTCGCCAGCGACCCCAGATAAACAAGCCCATGGTGATGGCGAGAATGGCAAAGATCAATCCTTGGTCTTGAGTCATGTAGCGGATAATCCTGTGCAGGGTCGGAAAACTGTCAGCGAGACACTCGTGCTACAAATACTCTATCTAATAAAGCAGATCACACAGCCAAGCGGCAGTTCCATGCCAGGATTAATTTGCGCCAGAGTTCTGGGCTGCCGAGCCGTCTATTCAGGTCGGTTTGGTCCCGGCTCAGTGGTTAGACATATTGGGCGGCTGCATAGCCTGATGCCCAGGCCCACTGGAAGTTGAACCCGCCCAGGTGGCCGGTGACATCCAGTACTTCGCCGATAAAGTACAGCCCTGGGGACTTCAACGACTCAAGGGTTTTCGATGAAACCTCGCGGGTGTCGACTCCGCCCAGGGTGACTTCCGCCGTGCGGTAGCCTTCGGTGCCTGAGGGCACCAATTGCCAGTTGGATAGCGCCTCGGCAATAGTCTTCAGTTCGCCCGGTGTGTACTGCTTCATGGGTTTGGAGGCAAACCAGCTGTCGGCAAGCAAAGCTGCCATTTTCTTGGTGAAAAGCTCCGCGAGCAGGGTCTTGAGTTCGGAGTTAGGGCGTTCAAGTTGCTGGGTGGCCAGCCATTGGGGAAGATCGATATGGGGCAGCAGGTCGATTGCGATGCTGTCGCCAGGTTGCCAGTACGAGGAAATCTGCAGGATGGCCGGGCCACTCAGTCCACGGTGGGTAAACAGGATGTTTTCGCGGAAGCTGGTGCCGTTGCAACTGACCATGCAGTCTTCAACCGAAGTGCCGGACAGTTCCGTGCACAGGGTTTTGAGTTGCGGGTCGGTAATGGTAAATGGCACCAGGCCTGCGCGGGTTGGCAGCAGCTCATGGCCAAACTGCCTGGCGACCTGATAACCAAAGCCAGTGGCGCCCAGGGTCGGGATGGAAAGCCCGCCCGTGGCAATGACCAGCGACTGGCATTGCACCGGGCCAAGGGTGGTTTAAAGGTTGTAGCCGCTTTCTTGCTTGCTGATGGTTTTGAACGAGGTATCCAGGCGCAGGTCAACGCCAGCTTCCGCGCATTCAGCCAAGAGCATTTGCAGGATGTCACTGGACTTGTTGTCGCAAAACAGCTGGCCGAGCTTTTTTTCGTGATAGGGCACGCCATGCTTGGCGACCAGGCCGATAAAGTCCCACTGGCTGTAGCGCGCCAGGGCTGATTTGCAGAAGTGCGGGTTGCCCGAAAGGAAGTTGGCCGGCTCGCAATACATGTTGTTGAAGTTGCAGCGCCAACCGCCAGACATAAGGATCTTCTTGCCCCCTTTGTTGGCGTGGTCAAGCAACAGAACACTACGACCCCGACCCGCCGCAGTCAGGGCGCACATAAGTCCGGCCCCCCGCCCCGCCGCAGTCAGGGCGCACATAAGTCCGGCGGCGCCGGCACCGATGATCACAACATTCGCAGCGAGCACAGCAACTTCCTCAACCCAGGCACAAAGTGCGGGCATATTACCCGAAGGCGCCAGCCGCGTATCGCCGGATCAGGGTGCTTGAGGCGCGACGCTCTCATCGGCGATGGCCTGCAGAGCGGCTTGCAGCTTGCCAATCACCGGGCAGTCGCCGGCACTGTGCCGCGCGCCTATGTACGCCGGATCGTTGTAACCGACCCAGACTTGTTCCGAGGCATCCTGCCAGACCAGCACCTTGAGCGGTAAATCGATTGCCGAGGTCTGCGCGCACTCCATCAGCGGCGTGCCACCTTTGGGGTTGCCGAAAATCAGCAGTTGGGTCGGCCGCAGGGGCAAGCCGACCTTCGCCGCGCCGGCAGCATGATCGACCTTGGCAAAAACCGTCAGCTCACGGGTGCCGACTGCATGCTCGACACGTTGCATCGTCTGGCTGACATCGTAGGGGCTTTTAAGCCTAACCAGTCCTTCGGCTGCAGCCCTCATCGAGCTGACCGCCATCAGGATCAGGCTGGTAAATAATTTGCGAGCGTTCATGTGCTGCTCCTGCCTTGATTGGAGAGTCCATCAAGGCAATAGAGCGAGCGCTGGCCGTTTTGTTTCAGCGCTTGACTGGCAAACTGCTGGGTCGACGGGCCTAAAGCGCTCTAACGCGCAGGCTGCGGCCTTTGATCTTGCCGTCGTTGAGGCGTTTGAGGGCCTGCTTGGCAACACCGCGCTCGACTGCCACGTAAGCCTGGAAGTCGAAAATGGCGATCTTGCCGACCTGGGTGCCAGCAATACCGGCATCGCCAGTCAGTGCACCGAGAATGTCGCCGGGACGCAGCTTGTCCTTGCGTCCGGCGCCAATGCACAGGGTAATCATCGGTGGCTGCAAGGGTTCGCCGACCAGGGGCTTGAGGCTGCTCAGGGGCTGCCAGTTGAGGGCGCCTTGCTGGAGCTTTTCAATCGCTTGGGCGCGGTGCGCTTCAGGTGGCGCAACCAGGCTTACGGCCACACCCTTGGCTCCTGCGCGACCGGTACGGCCAACGCGGTGGATATGGGTTTCCGAATCGCGGGCCAGCTCTACGTTGATCACCATGTCGAGGGCATCGATATCCAGGCCACGCGCTGCCACATCGGTTGCCACCAGTACGCTCAGGCTGCGGTTGGCAAACATCGCCAGCACCTGGTCACGGTCGCGCTGCTCAAGGTCGCCATTGAGCGCACCGGCGGAAATACCATTGGCGCTCAGGTGGTCAACCACTTCCTGGCATTGCTGCTTGGTGAAGCAGAAGGCTACGGCTGATTCCGGGCGAGCGCTTGCCAGCACCTTGACCACGGCATCCATGCGTTCCTCCGGGGAGATCTCATAGAAACGCTGCTCGATTTGCGTGTCATCGTGCAGGGCTTCGGCTTTTACCCGCTGCGGGTCGCGCATGAACGAGGCCGACAACTGCTTGATGGCACTCGGATAGGTGGCCGAGAACAACAGCGTCTGGCGGCGATCCGGGGTGTGGCTGATGATCTCGGCGATGCTGTCGTAGAACCCCATGTCGAGCATGCGATCGGCTTCATCGAGAATCAGCGTGTTGAGGCCGTCGAGCTTGAGCGTGCCTTTGGCCAGGTGCTGCTGAATACGCCCCGGCGTGCCAACGATGATCTGTGCGCCGTGCTCAAGCGAGCCGATCTGCGGGCCAAACGGCACGCCGCCGCACAAGGTCAATACCTTGATGTTGTCAGCACCACGCGCCAGACGACGGATTTCCTTGGCCACCTGGTCTGCCAGCTCGCGAGTCGGGCACATCACCAGTGCCTGGCAACCGAAGAATCTAGGATTCAGCGGGTTGAGCAGGCCAATACCAAAGGCGGCGGGTTTACCACTGCCGGGTTTTGCCTGGGCGATCAGGTCCATGCCCTTGAGTATCACCGGCAGGCTTTGCGCTTGAATCGGGGTCATCTGCGCATAGCCGAGCGATTCTAGATTCGCCAGCATGGCGGGCGAAAGTGGCAAAGATGAAAAGGCGGTGTTAGTCACGGTAAAGACCTGCAAAAACGAAATGGCGCGCAGTGTAACAGGTGCGGCGCCCGGCACTGTGCTCGGGCCGACCGAAGCACCGGAAAATAGTTGGATGCCGGCAAGGGGATTTTTAAATCTGCGCCTATGCTTTGGAACAGTAGCCTTGAATCCGGAAACTTTCGCGCAGGGTACCGCTGGCTTGCCAACAGGAGGTTGTAATGGACGTCTTAATCCAGTGGCTGGGTGAGCATCCCGAAGTGATGCTGTTTTTCAGCCTGGCCCTGGGTGTAGGCCTGGGCCGGATACAGCTGTTTGGCTTCAGCCTGGGCAATGCCGCCGGGGTGCTGTTGGTGTCTGCGGTGTTGAGCAGCCTGCTCGGTGGTGACGATGGCTTTGCCTTGTCGGGGCAAATCAAGACCTTGGCCTTTTCACTCTTTGTATTTGCCGTCGGTTACCGGGGTGGGCCTGAGTTTTTTGCATCCCTTGGCCTTGGAACTTTGAAGCAGGCCGTGGTGACCCTGGTTATTGCCGCAACCGGCTTGAGCACAGCGATGCTGTTGTCCTGGTATTTCCAGCTGGATATCGGCACCACTTTGGGGTTGGCGGCAGGCGGCATGACCCAGACCGCCATGCTCGGTACGGGGTATGGCGCATTGGCTTCGCTGCCAATCAGTCATGATGAGCTGATGCTGATGGAGGGCAATGCCGCGGTGGCTTATGCCCTGACCTATATTCTCGGCACCGTGGGCGTGGTCCTGTTCTGTTCGCAAATCGGCCCGCGCCTGCTTGGGGTCGACCTGGCTGAAGATGCGCGACGCTATGAGGCGCAGCATATCGAGGGCGACACCATCGGCTTGAATCTGCGGCCGGTGGAGCGCAGGGTCTACAAAGTAAGGCGCCTGGCGGGTAGAACCATTGCTGAATTCGAAGCCATGCTTCCGGGGCGCGCGTCCTGCGAGCGGATTAAACGCGGCAATGCCTGGATAGAAACCGTTGGCCGGGTGGTTTTGCAGCGCGGCGATTTATTGCTGATGGTCGGGCGCCGGGAAGATCTTATCCAGGCCCGGCGTTTAGTCGGACGCGAGGTTCAGGAACCCGAGCTGCTGGGCGCGACCATCGAAACCATTGAGCTGGTGTTCAGTAACCATCAATACCACAACCTGCCCGTGCATGAGATCGCCCTGCGCGCAGGCGAGATGGCGCGTGGGGTTTTTCTTGAGCGTGTCACCCGCTCAGGGCGTGAGTTGCCCATGCATCAGGATTTGGTGCTGCTTAACGGTGATGTATTGGTGCTCTCGGGATTGCCGGAAGATATCGCCCGGATCCAGCAGATGATTGGCCCGATTGTGTCGCGTGATGAGCGCACGGATCTGGTCTGGCTGGGCCTTGGCTTGGGTGTCGGCACGGTGTTTGGTTTGGCCGCGGTGACTATCGGCGGCGTGGCGGTGACTTTGGGCAGTGGCGGTGGTGCTTTGGTTGCCGGCTTGGTGATTGGCTGGTGGAACGCGCGCTCACCACGCAATGCCGCCATGCCCGCACCGGCTGGGCGCGTCTTTTGGGATTTGGGGTTGGCCCTGTTTTGCGCCGCGGTGGGCCTATCTGCAGGCCCGCAAGCCTACGCCGCATTGCAAAGCCAGGGCTTGTTGGTGCTCGGCTGTGGCGCCTTGGTGACGTTTATCCCGCTGTTGGTCGGCTTGTTTTTTGGTCGCTTCGTGCTGGCGATTCCGACAGTGATTCTGGTCGGCTCGCTGGCAGGCTCGCAAACCCAGGACGCGGCGATGATTGCTGCATCTGACGCCGCTGGCAGCACCTTGCCGGTACTGGGCTTTACCGTACCCTATGCGATTGCCAACGTGTTGCTTACCGCACTTGGGCCGCTGGTGGTTATTTTGCTCTACAGCTGAAGCCGCGCCCTGGGTTACAGGTCGCCGCCTGCGCATGCCACAGCATTTCGCGAGCCAGGCTGGCTAGTCCTGTGGGTCGACTTCAGGGTTGGCCCGCCTTGGGCTGCGTCCTTCGGCCGGGGAAAGTTGCAGGAAGATCGCGGCCGCGAACATCGAGAGTAGACCGATGCACAGGTAGGTGGCTTGGAACGCCCAGGCAACCGCATCGGGATTACCTTTGTTTTCTGCACTGAAACCACTCAATAACGCCGCCGCCGCTGCAATCCCGATACTCATCGACAGTTGCACTACCACCGACAGCAAGCTGTTGCCACTGCTTGCTTCATCGTCGCGCAGATCGATCAGGGTCACGGTATTCATGGCGGTGAATTGCAGTGAGTTGAAGGCACCAATGAGCGACAACTGGACGATGAGCTGTAGTGGCGAGCTATTGCCATCAACCAGGGCCATGCTGGCGATAAGCGCGCCGAGCAGCAAGGTGTTGCCCGTGAGGATGCGGCGGTAGCCGAGGCGATCAATCAATGGTTTGGCCAGCGGCTTCATAAGCATCGCCGCGAGCGCCAGCGGGATCATGCTCATGCCCGCTTGAGACGGTGAGTAACCCATGGCCAGTTGCAACAATAACGGCGTCAAAAACGGCAACGAGCCGCTGCCCAGTCGAGCGAACATATTGCCCAGTATCCCGACGGCGAATGTGCGGGTGTTAAACAGTTTGGGCGAAAACAGCGCGTTTTCCGTGCGCCCGGCCCTGAGCCAGTAAGCGGCCAGGCAGGCGAGTCCGCCAAGTAGCAGCAACATCACTCGGACATGGGCCATGCCCAACTCACCCAAGCCTTCGAGGGCAATGGTGATCAGCACCATTGAGGTGCCGAACAGGATGAAACCTATGGCATCAAAGCGTGTGCGGTGCGGCCCGCGCAGATCAGGCATCAGCTTGAATGCTGCCCAGCAACCCAGTGCGCCCACCGGTAGATTGATCAGGAAAATCCAGTGCCAACTGGTGTATTCAACCAGCCAACCGCCCAGGGTTGGGCCAATCAGGGGCCCCAGCAAGCCCGGCAGGGTGATGAAACTCATGATCCTCACCAGATCGCTACGCGGGTAGGCTCGCAGCACCACCAGACGCCCGACCGGCATCATCAGGGCGCCGCCAAGGCCCTGGATGACCCGGGCACCGATCAGCATGTTGAGTGATTGCGAGAGTGCGCACAGCAGCGAACCGAGGCTGAACAACAAGATTGCGCCAAAGAATATTCGCCGGGTGCCAAAACGGTCGGCAATCCAGCCGGACGCAGGAATGAGCAGGGCCACGGTGAGCATATAGGCGATGACCACCGATTGCATGCGCAAGGGGTCTTCGGCCAGGTCATGGGCCATGCTCGGCAGGGCAGTATTGAGAATGGTGCCATCGAGCGGTTGCATGAAAAACGCGATGGCAACAATCCAGGGCAGCAGGCGGGCTGTGCGTGCGTCAAGCGGCAGCATAGAGAACCTCGGTCACAGCAGATCCTTACAACTGTAATGCAATCTGTGAACCCTTGCTGAGCAATGCAGCGGGCTAGAGGGTTCGGCTTACGGTGTGGGGACAACGAGCAGGCTGTGCAACGCGAAGCTTGCCGACCATGCACATAAGCCCGCTAACGATCAGCCAAAGAGCGAATCTTCACTGCCGAAGAAAGCGTTATCCAGCGTTGTTCGCAGATACGCGAGCAGTGTCCAGCCACAGGACAAACCTGCGGCTATTGATTGAACGCCGCTGGACAAGCTTCGCGTTGTCGCGGCCTGCTGTTTGCCGGCTTATCGAGCGGTTGCCGTTGTACGCATGGCTGGCCCGCGCACCGCCGCGCCATTGGCAACAAAGTAAGGGGCGGTACTGCGCGGTAGAGGCTCGCGGCCGCGAATTTTATCGGCGATTTTCTCGGCCATCATGATGGTTGGGGCGTTCAGGTTACCGGTGGTGATCAGCGGCATGATCGAGGCATCGACTACGCGCAAGCCCTGCAGGCCATGCACTCGGCCCTGGCCGTCAACCACTGCCATCTCGTCTTCACCCATCTTGCAGGAGCAGGATGGATGGAATGCGGTCTCGGCATGTTCACGGATAAAGTTGTCCAGTTGCGCGTCGCTGGTGATATCGGCACCAGGACTGATTTCGCGGCCACGGTACGGGTCTAGCGCAACTTGCGCCATGATCTCGCGGGTGATGCGAATGCCGTCGCGGAATTCTTGCCAGTCTTGCTCGTGCGCCATGTAGTTGAACAGGATGCTTGGGTGCTGGCGTGGATCTTTAGACTTGGCGCGCACACGGCCACGGCTTGGTGAACGCATGGAACCCACATGCGCCTGGAAACCATGCTCGCTGACCGCATTGCTGCCGTTGTAGTTAATCGCCACGGGCAAGAAGTGATATTGAATATTTGGCCATTCGAACTCTTCGCGTGAGCGAATAAAGCCACCGGCTTCAAACTGGTTGCTGGCGCCAACACCATCACCCATGAACATCCACTTGGCGCCAATGCCCGGCTGGTTCCACCACTTGAGGGCAGGGTAGAGCGACACCGGCTGTTTGCAGCTGTATTGCAGATACATTTCCAGGTGGTCCTGCAGGTTTTCACCCACGCCTGGCAGGTCGTGGACCAGGGCAATGTCCAGCTCCTTGAGCAAGGCTGCCGGGCCAACACCCGAGCGTTGCAGTATTTGCGGCGAAGCGATCGCGCCACTGCACAGCAGCACTTCTCGGCGTGCAGTGACGTTCACCGGGGTATTGCTGTCGCCTTGCAAGTAGGCCACGCCAGTCGCACGCTTGCCGCTGAACAGGATACGGTCGGTCAGGGCATGGGTGACTATCGTCAGGTTGCTGCGCTCACGGGCCTGGTCAAGGTAGCCGCGAGCGGTGCTGGCGCGACGGCCTTTTGGCGTGACCGTGCGATCCATTGGCCCGAAGCCCTCCTGCTGGAAACCATTGAGGTCGTCGGTGCGGGGGTAACCAGCCTGCACTCCGGCCTCTATCATGGCCTGGAATAGCGGGTTGTTGCCGGTTTTCGGCGTGCATACACTCACAGGCCCATCGCCGCCATGATAGGCATTGGCGCCAATGTCGCGGCTCTCGGCCTTGCGAAAATACGGCAGGCAGTCGTGATAGCTCCAGTCTTCGAGCCCGGCATTTTTTGCCCAGCCGTCGTAATCCATGGCATTGCCACGGATGTAGCACATGCCGTTGATCAGCGATGAGCCGCCCAGGCCCTTGCCGCGACCGCATTCCATGCGCCGGTTGTTCATATGCGGTTCCGGGTCGGTTTCGTACGCCCAGTTATAGCGACGGCCTTGCAGGGGAAAGGCCAACGCAGCAGGCATTTGCGTACGGAAATCCAGGCGATAATCCGGGCCACCGGCCTCAAGCAGCAGTACGCTGACATCGCTGTCTTCGGTGAGTCGGGCGGCCAGCACATTACCAGCTGAGCCAGCGCCAATGATGATGTAGTCAAATTCCTGCTTCATGATCTTTACCTGCGTTGCGGCGGTTGCGATGGCGCGCTCTGCACAATGACTGCACTGCCTGGAGCGTCGTGCTAAACGAGGGCCGGCCAGCGCTGCCGGCCCTGTGGCTGGCGTTTAGAAAACCGAGGCGTAATCGCCCAATTCAACCTGAATCGACTTGATGCGCGTGTAGTGGGTCAATGTGCTCAGGCCGTTCTCGCGGCCAACACCAGACTGCTTGTAGCCGCCCACCGGCATTTCGGCGGCAGACTCGCCCCAGGTGTTGATCCAGCAAATACCGGCTTCGAGCTTGTGGATAACCCGGTGGGCACGGTTCAGGTCACGGGTCACAAGGCCAGCGGCCAGGCCATAGTCGGTATCGTTGGCGCGGCGCACCACTTCATCTTCGGTGTCGTAGACCAAAATGCTCATGACCGGACCAAAGATCTCCTCGCGGGCGATGGTCATGTCATCGGTGCAATCGGTGAATACGGTTGGCGCCACATATGTGCCTTTGGCAAATTCGCCCTCGGTCACGCGTGCGCCGCCACAGAGCAAACGTGCGCCTTGGGCCTTGCCAGTCTCGATATAACGCAACACGTTGTGCATGTGGTTTTCGTTGACCAGGGGGCCGAAATTGGTGTTTTCGTCCTGCGGATCGCCCAGGCGAATACGCTTGACCCGCTCCGCAATCTTGTTCTCGAAGCGCGATTGCAGCATGCGTGGCACAAACACCCGGGTGCCATTGGTACAGACCTGGCCTGAGCTGTAGAAGTTGGCCATCATCGCAATGTCGGCGGCGCGGTCGAGATCCGCATCTTCAAAGATGATCAATGCAGACTTGCCGCCCAGCTCCATGGTCACCTCTTTCAGCGAGGAGCTGGAGGCGCTGGCCATGACTTTCTTGCCGGTGACGGTGCCGCCGGTGAAAGACACCTTGGCGATGCCCGGATGCTCGGTCAGCATCTGGCCAACCGTGCTGCCGCTTCCGGTGAGGACGTTGAATACACCGTCCGGAACCCCGGCTTCGGTGTAGATTTCAGCCAGTTTCACCGCGCTCAGCGAGGTGACTTCACTGGGCTTGAAGATCATCGCGTTGCCAGCCGCCAGTGCTGGTGCGGATTTCCACATGGCGATCTGGATTGAATAGTCCCACGCGCAAATACCGGCCACTACGCCAAGGGGTTCGTGGCGGGTGTAGACGAATGAACTGTCACGCAACGGAATCTGCTCGCCTTCGATAGCCGGGATCAAGCCCGCGTAGTACTCAAGTACATCGGCGCCGGTGACAATATCGACAAAGCGCGTTTCCGACAGGGGCTTGCCGGTGTCTAGGGTTTCAAGTTCAGCCAGTTCATCGTTGCGTTCGCGCAGGATATCGACAGCGCGGCGCAGAATTCTTGAGCGCTGCATGGCAGTCATGGAGGCCCAGACTTTTTGCCCTGCGCTAGCGCTGGCTACCGCCTGATCGACATCTTGCTGGTTGGCTTGCTGGATATTGGCCAGGACTTCACCGGTGGCGGGATTGATGCTTTCGAATATGGCGCCGCTGCTGGAGTCGACGTAGCGGCCGCCAATATAGAGTTTCTGGTCTTCGAAACGAGCCATGGGAAATCCTCTTTTCGTGGTGCTGTGCAAGGCAGACAAAATGCTTGATGCGCATTTGTCGGATATGTCGGCGGTTGAGCAGTGCGTATTTAGCTGCGTTGTGACGGCCGGAAATGATGCCATTAGGCTACGTTATTTTTATTGAACGATCAATCAACAAAAATCCTGCGGGCGACCGAAACCGCTCTGTTAGCGACAGGCTCTACGCGGTTTACAGGTTGTTGAGTGCCGAGCCAGAGCAGTGCTCAGCCCTGCAGCGAGCTGGCAACTTGCAGAGTATTTCGCTGTTGTGCAGAGAGTCAGGCAGCGTCGCCGAGCTGCATATCGAGATAGTCATAGGCGATGTTGAGTGCTTCGGCGGTATCGAAACCCTCGCCGGACAATGCGCCACGCAGCCATAGGCCATCGATCAGCGAGGCCATGCCCCGTGCGGCGGTGCGTGCCCGTTCTTGAGGCAGCACGCGGCGAAATTGCCCGCAAAGATTGGAGTAAAGGCGGTGGTCGTTGACCCGTTGCAAGCGTTGCAGCGAAGGTTGGTGCATGCTGCTGGCCCAGAAGGCCAGCCAGGTTTTCATCGCCGGGCCGTTGACCTGGCTGTCATCAAAGTTGCCGTCGATGATTGCACGCAAGTGAGCCCTTGGGCTGTTGTCCTTGAGCACGCTGCGCCTTGAGCGGACCGCATCGCTCAAGGCCAGCATCAAGTGGCGCATAGTGGCTTCGAGCAAGCCGTTCTTATCTTGGAAATAATGGCTGATGATGCCGTTGGAAACGCCAGCCAGCTTGGCGATATAGGCAATGCTGGCGTCACTCATGCCAACCTGGTCAACAGCTTGCAACGTGGCGGCTATTAGCTGTGAACGGCGGATCGGCTGCATTCCGACCTTGGGCATCAGAGACTCCAACGGGTACATGAAAGGAGCGCCAGTCTATGGCCTTTTTTATTGATCGATCAATCAATATTAGCCTCGCTTATGCGCTGCCAACCGGCGGCATCGGCTGCCAGGTGGATGGCGTGATGGGATTGATCATGCGCACCTGCAACTCGCGACTCAGGTAGTTCATGCGTTGCTCATGGAATTGGCGCATGTGGGGTAGGGCGACGTGTTTGTCGAAGGCCGCCTGGTCTTGCCAAACCTCATAAAAGGTAAAACGGCTTGGCTCAGTTGGATCGCGCAGCATGTGGTATTCGATGCAGCCACTTTCGGCGCGGCTTGACTGGATATAACCGGCGAACAGTTCGGCAAACGCCTCAGACTGTTCCGGCTGGGTGTAGGCGTCGAGGATAAATGCGTATGGCTGGTTCATAAGATGCACTCAAGGAAGGCTGGATTGATAGCTTCACTTTAAGTCAGTAAATTAAGTTTTATTCGTGATTTTTAAGCAATTATTATTTGCCCGGCAGCCTGTTTTTAGCTGCGCGCGGGGCCATTAGACTGCGCGCAACTTTGAACTTATTGGATGGCCGACACTATGAAAAAAGTTTTGCTGCTCGACGGTGGTAAACAGTTCGCTCACTCAGCAGGGCGCTATAACAGCACCCTGCATGAGACTGCGTTGCAGGTGCTTGATCACGCAGGTCTTGAGCTGAAAACAACCCGTATCGATGAGGGCTACGATATTCAGCAGGAGGTTGAGAAATTCCTCTGGGCAGACGTGATCATCTATCAAATGCCGGGCTGGTGGATGGGCGCGCCCTGGACTGTCAAGAAGTACATAGACGAAGTGTTTACCGCAGGCCATGGCAGCCTCTACGCCAATGATGGGCGAACGCGCTCCGACAGCTCGCAGAAATACGGAAGCGGTGGTTTGTTGCAGGGCAAGCAGTACATGCTTTCATTGACCTGGAATGCGCCAACCCAGGCCTTTGATGACCCGTCTGACTTCTTCGCTGGCAAAGGCGTTGATGCGGTGTACCTGCCGTTTCACAAGGCCAACCAGTTTCTGGGTATGAGTGGCCTGCCGACCTTCATCTGTAACGATGTGATGAAGGCCCCGGCAATCGAACAGGATCGCAAACGCTATGCGGCGCACCTGGCCGAGGTGTTCGCACTGGCGCAGTAAGGGCAAGCCCGGGTTAGGGTTCTGATCCGTCGGCGAGCTCGCTTCCCGGTTGCCAGCCTCCACCCAGGGCTTTGTACAGGTTCACTTCGCTGCTGAGCTGGGCGAGGCGGTCGCTGATCAAGTCCTGGCGCACCTGGAACAGCAAGCGCTGGGCATCAAGGAAGATCAGGTAGCTGTCGACCCCGCCATGGTAGCGCTGCTGCGCCAAATCGAAGTACTGCTGGGTGCTGTCGAGTAATGCCTGTTGCGCTGCGAGCTGCTCTTTGTAGGTCAGGCGCGCGGTTAAGCCATCCGAGACTTCTTGAAAGGCCAGTTGAATGGCTTTTTCGTATTGCGCGACCTGGCTGTTTTTCTCGATTTCAGCCACGTCCAGTGATGCCCTCAGGCGTCCGGCGTTGAAAATCGGCAGGTTGATTTCTGGCTGGAACAGCCAGGTGCCGCTGCCACCACTGAATAAGTCCGACAGTGACGAGCTCATTGTGCCTGCATTGGCGGTCAGGCTGATGCTGGGGAAGAAGGCCGCGCGGGCAGCGCCAATATTGGCGTTGGCGGCTTTGAGCCGGTGTTCTGCCTGAAGAATATCCGGGCGACGTTGCAGCAGTTGCGAGGGCAGGCCGGCCGGTACTTCCGTGAGCAACGTGTCGCTCAGCTGCGGACTGGCTGGCAGGTTTTGCGGCAGGTTGCTGCCGAGCAATAGCACCAGTGCATTCTGGTCTTGTGCCACTTGCCGACGATACTGGGCCAATACCACCTTGGCGCTATCGAGTGAGGTTTTCGCCTGGCTCAGAACAATCGCCGAAACAGCCCCTGCTTCCAGGCTGCGCTTGGTCAGGTCATAGCTGTCCTGGTAGGTCTTGACCGTCTGCTCTGTGAGTTCCAGCAGTTGTCGGTCGGCTTGCAAGGTAAACCAGGCATTGGCAACGCTGGCGATCAGGCTGATGCGCACGCTTTGTTGCGCCTCGATAGTCGCGAAGTACTGCTCCAGCGCCGCCTGGTTAAGGCTGCGCAGGCGGCCAAAGAAATCCAGCTCCCAGGCACTGACACCCAAGGTGGCGCTGTATTGGCTGTTGATGCTTGAGTCGCTGCTCTGGTTGACGCCTTCCGGTATGCGCTGGCGGGTGCCCGTGCCATTGGCGTTTACCTCGGGAAAGAGTTCGGCCCGCTGGATGCGGTATTGCGCCTGATACGCCTCTACATTCAAGGCCGCAACACGCAGGTCGCGGTTGTTGTTAAGTGATTGCTCGATCAGCTTGATCAGCGCAGGGTCCTTGAAAAAACTGCGCCATTCCTGCAGTTGCGCCGCTTCGGTAGTGCCCTGGGCGGGGTAAGCACCGGCACTTGGGTAAACTGCAGTAACCGGTGACTCCGGCTGGCTGTATTCCGGGTTCATCGAGCAGCCGCTGAGCAGGGCGAGGCTGAGCAGGCTCAGGGTAAATTTATTCATGGCCGCACCTCATCCTGCGCAGTCCTTGCACGCCTTTTGGGTTTAAACCAGGAACTGACCAGGACAAAGAATAATGGCACCCAGAAGATGGCCAGCAGGGTGGCACTAAGCATGCCGCCGATAACGCCTGTGCCTATTGCATGCTGGCTGCCCGCGCCTGCACCGCTGGATATGGCCAGTGGCACCACGCCGAGGATAAAGGCCAGCGAGGTCATGATGATCGGCCGCAAACGCATGCGACAGGCTTGCAGCGTGGCCTCGACAAGGCCCTTGCCCTGGTCGTTGAGTTCTTTGGCGAACTCGATGATCAAAATGGCGTTCTTTGCCACCAGGCCAATGGTTGTGAGCAGGCCAACCTGGAAGAACACGTCATTGGACAGTCCGCGCATGCTGGTCGCCAGCAGCGCACCGACGATGCCCAGCGGCACCACGAGCAAGACCGCCAGCGGAATGGTCCAGCTTTCATACAGTGCGGCCAGGCACAGGAACACAAAGATCATCGACAAGGCATACAGCGCTGGAGCTTGTGAACCAGAAAGCCGTTCTTCATAGGATATGCCCGTCCAGGAATAACCCACGCCCACCGGCAGCTTGGCGGCCATTTCCTCCATCGCCTGCATGGCATCGCCAGTGCTGTAGCCCTCGGCTGGCGCGCCGAGAACCTCCATGGCTGAAACGCCGTTATAGCGCTGCAGCTTTGGTGAGCCCGAGACCCATTTGCCGCCAGCAAAGGCGCTGAAAGGCACCATTTTGCCGTCGCTGTTGCGCACATACCATTTGTTCAAGTCTTCAGGGGACATGCGTGCCGCCGCTTCGCCTTGCAGGTAGACTTTCTTTACCCGTCCCTTGTCGATGAAGTCGTTAACGTAGCTGGAGCCCCAGGCAATCGACAGTGTGTTGTTGATGTCGTTGAGGCTCAAGCCCAGGGCTCGCGCTCGCTCATCGTCGATTTCCAGTTGGTATTGCGGCTCGTCCTTCAGGCCGTTGGCCCGCACGCCGGCGAGTGCCGGGTTCTCACGTGCCATCCTGAGCAACTGATCCCGCGCTTCAGTCATGACCTCGTGGCCGACGCCTGCACGGTCTTGCAGAAACATGTCAAAGCCGCTGGAGTTACCCAGCTCACGGATCGAGGGCGGGGCAAAGGCAAACACCAGGGCGTCGGTGATCGAGCGAAAGCGCGCCTGGGCGCGGGTTACCAGGCTGAACACGCTGTTGACCTCGCCGGGACGTTCTTCCCAAGGCTTGAGGGTAACAAAGGCCATGCCGGAGCTTTGACCGCGCCCTGCAAAGTTGAAACCGCTGATGCTGAACACCGACTCGACGATATCGCCTTCTTCATCGAGCAGATAATCGCGCACCTGATCCACTACATCCTTGGTCCGGGCCATGCTGGAGCCTGCGGGTGTTTGCACCTGAACGTAGAACGAGCCTTGGTCTTCCTCGGGCAGGAAGGCGCTGGGAATACGGCTGAACATCCAGGCAATGATGCACAGGATCAATGCGTAGAGGATGAGGTAGGGCAGCTTGTGCCTGAGAATACTGCCAACGCTACGCTCATAGCCGCTTACGCCGCGCTCGAAGGTGTTGTTGAACCAGCCGAAGAAGCCACGCTTGCTGTGAACCTGGCCGTCCTTGATCGGCTTGAGCAGGGTCGCGCACAGCGCTGGGGTGAAGATCAGTGCAACCAGTACCGAAAGGCTCATGGCGGCAACAATGGTGATTGAGAACTGACGATAGATAACGCCGGTCGAGCCACCGAAGAACGCCATCGGCAGGAATACGGCAGACAGCACCAAGGCAATGCCGACCAGCGCCCCCTGGATCTGGCCCATGGATTTACGTGTGGCTTCAAGCGGGGAGAGCTTTTCCTCGGCCATCACCCGCTCAACGGTTTCGACCACTACGATGGCGTCATCCACCAACAAGCCAATGGCCAGCACCATGCCGAACATGGTCAGGGTGTTAATGCTGAAGCCGAATGCATCGAGCACCGCAAAAGTGCCAAGCAACACAACCGGCACGGCCAGGGTCGGGATCAGCGTGGCGCGGAAGTTCTGCAAGAACAGGTACATCACGCAGAACACCAGGACTATGGCTTCCATCAGGGTGAAAATCACCTCTTTGATCGAGCCGGCGATCACTGGAGTGGTGTCGTTGGGGTAAACAATTTCAAGGCCTTTCGGGAAGAATGGCTTGAGGTCTTCGAGGGTGCTGCGAATGGCTGCTGACGTCTCCAGCGCGTTGGCGTCAGTGGCCAGCTTGATGGCCATGCCAGCGGCTTGCTTGCCGTTATATTCTGCCGAGGTGCTGTAGTTTTCTCCTCCCAGTTCAACCTTGGCGATATCGCCAAGACGGACCTGGGAACCATCAGCGTTGACCTTGATCAGGATGTTTTCGAATTGCTCCGGGGTTTGCAGCCGGGTTTTGCCAATGATGGTCGCATTCAGTTGCTGGCCAGACTGGGCGGGTAATTGACCGAACTGGCCCGATGAAATTTGCACGTTCTGCGCTTGAATGGCGGTTTTGACATCCACCGGCGTCAGTTGGTAGTTGTTCAGCTTTTCCGGGTTGAGCCAGATACGCATGGCGTATTGCGCACCAAAAATCTGGAAGTCGCCGACGCCTTTGGCCCGCAGCAGTGGATCCTGGATATTGGAGACTATGTAGTCGGCGAGGTCGTCACGATCCATGCTGCCGTCTGTCGATACCACACCGACGATCATCAGGAAGTTACGCACGGCCTTGGTGACACGAATTCCTTGCTGCTGCACTTCTTGCGGCAGCAGAGGCGTTGCCAGTTGCAACTTGTTCTGCACCTGTACCTGAGCGGTATCGGCATCGGTGCCCTGGTCGAACGTCACCGTGATGGTCATGGTGCCATCTGAGTTACTTTCCGAGGAGATATAGCGCAGGTTGTCGAGGCCATTGAGTTGCTGCTCGATCACCTGGGCGACAGTGTCCTGGACGGTTTGTGCTGAGGCGCCGGGATAGTTGACCCTGATGCCGATGGCCGGTGCGGCGATGTTCGGGTACTGGTTGATTGGCAGATTGAGGATGGCCAGGCTGCCGACCAGCATGATCATCAGGGCAATGACCCAGGCAAAGATCGGCCGGTTGATAAAAAAACGAGACATGCGTGCCGCTCCTTATTGAGGGTCAGCGGCAGGTGCCGGAATGGTGGCAGGGTCGACTTCTGTCTCGACCTCGGCTTGCGGTTCAGCTTCAACTTCGGCCTTGATGTTCTGGGCTGGTACAGGTTTGACGCTGTCGCCAGGCAATACATATTGCAGGCCTTCGGTGATCAGGCGGTCGCCCTCCTTGAGCCCTGCGGTAACCAGCCAGTTGCTGCCGGAGGTGCTGTGGGTCGTGATTGGGCGCAGCACAACCTTGTTGTTTGCATCTACCAACATGGCAACAGGCTCGCCCTTGTGGTCGCGGGTAATGCCTTGCTGGGGCGCGAGTATGGCTTTTTTACGCACGCCGCTAATCAACTTGGTATGCACGAACATCCCGGGCAGCAGGATATGGTCGGGGTTGGGAAATACTGCACGCAAGGTGACCGAGCCGGTGGTCTCGTCAACAGAAACCTCGGAAAACTGTAGCGTGCCAGTGTGCTGGTATTGACTGCCGTCCGGAAGAATCAGCCGGGCTTGCGCCTGGTTCTTGCCGGCCTTGTCGAGCTCTCCTGCGGCGATGGCCGAGCGCAGCGCCAGTTGGTCTTTGACCGACTGGGTAACGTCGACATAAATAGGATCGTATTGCTTGATGGTGGCCAGGGCGGTGCTTTGGCCATTGGTCACCAGCGCGCCCTCGGTAATGGCCGAGCGCCCGATGCGGCCGCTGATGGGAGCCGTGATCTTGCTATAGCGCAGGTTGATCCTGGCTTGGTCCGCTGCGGCTTCGGCCTCGAGGCTGGCGGCCCGTGCGGCTTCGTAATCCTGTTGGCTCACCGCCTGGCTGGCGACCAATAACTGGTAGCGCTTGGCTTTGGCCCTGGCTGAAGCAAGCGTCGCCTCGGCACTCTTCAGTGTTGCTTGATAAGTGGCCGGGTCTATCTGGTAGAGCACCTGGCCTGCCTTTACATCATGGCCTTCCTCGAACAGGCGCTTGAGTATGATGCCATCAACCTGCGGACGAACCTCGGCAATCCTTAATGCCGTGGTGCGGCCAGGCAACTCGACTGTTTGCTCGAAGCGTTTGGCTTTAAGGGTGACTACGCCAACCTGTTGTGGTTTTTTTTCTGTGGGAGCGCTGGTGTCGTTGCAGCCAGTCAATACAAGGCTCAATGCAGCTATCGAGCTAATCAGTAAGGGTTTAAAGAAGCCTTGCATGCCCTGCTCTCCATTACGACCTGCTGGTAATCCGCGTTGCTGTGTGCAGCAGGCTGGTCCAGCTTATATGGCGATATAGTTGATGGGGTCAACATTCTCGCGATAAGGTTGATCGAGTCAACATTGTTTACAGAATCCTTACTTCTGAGTGTTTCCGCCGTGACCAACCAAGCGTTATCCCGCACCCTGCGTCGTCTGATCATGGGTATGAAACACCATGTTCTGCGCGACCTGCGCGATGCCAATCTTGCGCTTAATCCGCCAGATGTCTTGCTGCTGGAACAGTTGGCGGAGCAGCCTGGCCTCAACCCGCTCGCGCTGACAAAACTCAATGGCTGTGACAAGGCCTTGATTACACGCAGGGTACGCAGCCTCGAGGCGCGCGGCTGGATAAAGCGCGAGCCAGACCCGCAAGATCAACGCAGCGTGCAGTTGAGCCTCACCAGGCAAGGCGCCCAGGTAAAGGATCAGGCACTGGTAATCTTTTATGAGGCTGAAACGGCTGCATTCGCCCCTCTTAGCGATGCAGAGCGCGAAACCTTGCTAGCGCTGCTGAGCAAGTGTCTGCCTGCCGATTAAGCATGGATTGTTTGCCCATAAAAAAAGCGGACCGAAGTCCGCTTTCTAATACCGAGGTCAATAGGGCTTATTTAAGCCATTCAGCGACGCGCTCAGGGTTATCGGCAATCCACTTTTTGGCGGCGTCTTTAGGGTCAGCGCCTTCACGGATAGCCAGCATGACCGAACCGACTTCTTCACCACTCCAGGAGATTTTCTTCAGGAAGGCAGCAGCGTCTGGCGCTTTGGTAGCCAGTGCCGGGTTGGCCACTGTGTCTACGTGCTCGTCATCACCGAAGACCTTTTTCGGGTCTTCAAGAAAGCGCAGTTTCCATTTGGCAAACATCCAGTGTGGAATCCAGCCGGTTACAACGATTGCCTTCTTGTCTTTCTCGGCGCGCGCCAGGGCGGTTGCCATGCCTGGACCGGAGCTTGGCATCAGCTTGATGTCGAGGTTGTACTCTTTGATAGCGTCTTCGGTGCGGCGCATAACGCCTGCACCGGCATCAATACCGGTGATCTTGCTGTCGATGTCCTTGCTGTACTTGTTCAGGTCTTCGATGCTTTTTGCCGCGAAGTAGTCAGGCACGATCAGGCCGATCTTGGCGCCTTGATAGTTGGTGCCCAGGACTTCAACTTTGTCTTTGAAGCGCTTGAAGTATTCACCATGGGTGGTCGGCAGCCAGGCTGAAAGGGTGACGTCAAGATCACCACGGGCCACGCCTTGCCACATGATTGCAGGTTCCACGGCTTGCAGCTTGACGCTGTAGCCGAGCTTGCTTTCGAGTACTTCAGCCGCAACGTTGCTGACCGCGACGCTGTCGTCCCAGCCGTTTACGAAACCGATTTTCAGCTCAGGCTTGTCAGCTGCCATTGCCGATGACATGCCAAGTGCCAGGGCTGCAACGCCGAGACCTTGCAGGCACAGTGATTTGATTCTACGCATAGGGTTTTGCTCCGTCAGTGTGAGTGGCAGTTGTTGTAGGTTTACTGGCTCGTTCTGATTGCGGGCCTTGTTGCAGCTGCAAAGATGCAGGCTGCACCCTTGGGGTCCACAGGGACGCTCACTGCAAAATGAGTCGCCCGGTTTAGCCGGCAAACTGGGTTTGCCGGCTCTATCAAAGCTCCCCAAAAATACCTCGGGAAGGCATTGAAACAATCGGCTGTGTTACAGGCCGACGAATTTCTTGACGGCGGCAACACCGTCTTCACCGTCTACGGTGGTCACACCTGCAAGCCACTTGTCGAGGGCTTCGGGATGCGCCTTGATCCATTCCTTGGCCACGGTGGTCGGGTTCTGCTTATCGAGCACCTTTTCCATCAGCTGGCTTTCGATTTCGACAGTGAACTGCAGGTTGT
The DNA here is from genome assembly GCF_000222125.1 of Pseudomonas sp. S9. Classification (NCBI taxonomy): domain Bacteria; kingdom Pseudomonadati; phylum Pseudomonadota; class Gammaproteobacteria; order Pseudomonadales; family Pseudomonadaceae; genus Pseudomonas; species Pseudomonas sp. S9. Next base: position 289,222 of record NZ_AFFX01000003.1, read on the forward strand.
TCAGCAGCTTGCCAACGTTAGGGCACTGCTCTTCATAACCGGGAGAAACCACGGTGTAGACCTTGGCTGCGCCGTAATCCGGGCCGAATACGTCGTCACCGCCGGACAGGTAGGTCAGGTCAAACTGGGTGTTCATCGGGTGTGGCGCCCAACCCAGGAAAACCACTGGCTCTTTCTTTTTCACCGCCCGCTGAACCTGGACCAGCATGCCGGCTTCACTGGATTCAACCATGCGGAAGTCGCCAAGGCCGAACTGGTTGCCTTTGATCATTTTCTCGATCAGCAGGTTGCCGTCATTGCCGGGTTCGATGCCGTAGATCTTGCCGCCGAGCTGGTCCTTGAACTTGGCGATGTCCTGGAAGCTCTTGAGGCCAGCTTCTGCTGCGTAGGTGGGTACCGCCAATGTGTACTTGGCACCTTCGAGGTTGGCCTTGGGCAGAACCTTGACTCCGTCATCCTTGAGGAAGGGCTCGATGACCGCATCCATCGAAGGCGCCCAGTAGCCGAGGAACACATCAATTTGTTTCTTTTGTACGCCAGTGAACGCGATAGGCACTGAAGCGAGGATCTTGCGCGGCTGATAGCCCAAGCCTTCAGTCAGGGTCATGGCCACGCCGGTGGTGGCGGAGATATCGGCCCAGCCAATCTCGGCAAACTTGACCTGTTTACAGCTCGCAGGCTCTGCAGCCCATGCGCCTTGCATCATTGCGCAGGCCAGAAGGCCTACTCCCGCAAGTGTCTTGATCTTGTTCATCGGCAACTCCCTAGTCTTTTTAGAATGTAAGGCTTATTTATTGGCGTTGTAGTTTTGCGCTCAACCAAGAGACAACGCTGCTACGACTATTCTCTTGCTTAGGTGTGCCGAAGCTTTCAGTAATACGGTCGAGGATGATAGCCAGCAACACCACGGCCATGCCGCTTTCAAAGCCTAGACCGATATCCAGACGTTGGATGCTTGCCAGTACATCGTTACCCAAGCCGCCTGCGCCGACCATCGAGGCAATAATCACCATCGACAGGGCCATCATGATGGTCTGGTTAACGCCCGCCATGATCGATGGCATCGCATTTGGCAGCTGTACCTTGAACAGTAATTGCCGCCCGTTACAGCCGAACGACTGACCGGCTTCGACGATTTCCTTGTTGACCTGGCGGATGCCCAGGCTGGTCAAGCGTACGGCTGGAGGCATCGCGAAAATCACCGTTGCGATGATGCCGGGTACGCGACCGAGGCCGAAGAGCATGGCAGCAGGGATCAGGTAGACGAAGGCTGGCATGGTCTGCATGAAGTCGAGGACGGGACGGATAATCATCGCCACGCGCTCGCTTTTAGCCGCCCATATGCCCAGCGGAATTCCCAGGATCAGGCTGATAAGCGTTGCCGAGAAGGTCAGCCCAAGGGTTACAACCGTTTGTTCCCAGAAGCCGGTCATGACGATCAGCACAAATGAAACGGCGGTGAAAATGGCAAAGCGCAGGCCGATTCGCCAAATGCCCAGGGCTACAAAAATAGCGATCAAAACCCAGGCTGGCGGGAACATAAGGATGGATTCGATGGCTTCGGAGAAGCCGCTGACAACCTGGCCAATGCTGTCGAATGCGCCGCTGTAGTTATCCAGCAAGTGCTGGACAACATCATTTACCCAGCTGCCGAGGTCGAGTTTTTTATCGCTCATGATTAGTCTCCCTGCATGCGGGTCAGCAGACGACCCTTGCTGATTGCACCGCTGTAGCGACCATTTTCATCCTTGACCGGAATCGGGCCTTCGTTATCAACCAAACGCTCGATCACTTCGTTCAATGGCAAGTCTTCGGGGGCGCATTCAATCTTCTTGAGTACATCGGCATCCAGTGCATGTGGCTGGCCGTCCTCGACCAGCAGGGCAATTTTTTCAAGGCTGATAGAACCCTGGAAAACGTTGTCCTGGTCGACGATAAATGCGTAATGCTTGTCCATGTCCTGCAGCTTCTGGCACACCATTTGGGCGTCGGGTGCGCTGCCGTTGTGGACGAAAAGTGGCACGCTGTCGGCCTTGAGCTGGCCAGCAGTGAGGTAGCGATTGGTGTCTACGGTGTCGAAGAAGTTACGTACATAATCGTTGGCTGGGTTATCGACCAGTTCTTGCGGCGTCCCGACCTGGATCAGCTTGCCACCTTCCATGATGCCGATGCGATTGCCGATGCGCATGGCTTCCTCAATATCGTGGGATACGAAGATGATGGTGCGGCGATGGGTCTTTTGCAGCTCCAGCAGCACGTCCTGCATTTCACGACGCTTGAGTGGATCGAGTGCCGAGAAGGCCTCGTCCATGATGATCATCGAAGGATCGACTGCCAGTGCGCGGGCGAGGCCAACACGTTGCTGCATACCGCCGGATAATTCATGGGGATGCTTGTTGGCAAAGGTGTCGAGGCCCACTTGGGTGAGCACTTTCATTGCCCGCTCTTCACGTTCCTTGCGGCCGACACCGGCCACTTCAAGGCCGAACGCCGCGTTGTCCAGCACGGTGCGCGATGGCATCAGCGCGAAGGACTGGAAGACCATGCTCATGTCGCGGCGGCGCAGGTCAATCAATTGGGACTTGGGCAGTTTTGCAACGTTTTGCCCATCGATGAAAACATCACCAGCGCTGGGTTCGACCAGGCGGTTTATCAGTCGAATCAGGGTGGATTTTCCCGAGCCGGACAGGCCCATCAGTACAAAAATCTCACCTTCTTCAACGCTAAAGGATACGTCGCTGACCCCGATTACAGAGCCCTTTTCCGCAAGGATTTTATCTTTGCTCCAACCTTCTTTAAGCAGGTCGATTGCTTCTTGTTCATTTTGGCCAAAAACCTTGTACAGGTTCTTTACGACGATTTTTCCAGACTGCATGGGATTTGTTCCCCTTCAGAAGACATCCAGATCAGTTACGCGGAGCCCTGCAAAGCAGGGTGATGCCGACTGTTCGTGTCTGTGTGGGTTTACGTGGTTCCAGGACATGGTTGGCCAATTGCTGCATTGCACTTGAGGTTTTATCAAACGCCACCACAGATTCGCTCCATGTGCCGTTAAGGCGGTGGACGATTCAGTGTAGTGATTGTGATAAACCCTCGTTGTGCCGTGCTGCAAACTGCTTTCCAAACCCTCTGGCAGTGTTTTGAAGCCCAATCCTTTGGGTGAACACATCTCAACCTGAGATGCGCGTACATCCGAATTTTCTTGTTGGGCTGGCGCCCGTTCGATGGTTGGCCAGCACGTTTTTATTACTTCGGTCCAAGGCACTTTGCCTCGGTCTGTTTGCTCGGTTTCAAGCAACAGCGACGAAATCGGCTGACTCAACGATATAGGCTTCTAGTGGCGACAATTGTCGATTAGCGACCCTGACGTGTTGGGCGGCGACATTGCGCATACCTATTAAAACCATAACAGACTTTTTAGTCCCAAGGCCAAGGCTAGAACCCGCGCCGGCCGTGGTTTGCAGCGTTTCGATAGGTCGCAGGCGCCGTAGTTCGGGGGCTGTGGCGCAAATAAAAAAATCTGAAAAAAATCTGTTTTTTTGCGATTTTTCGCACTCGAGTGTAGTTTTTATTGCACATTTTTACCGCTGTCGCGAGGTGGATTTCGTCGATCCGTTGTTGTTTTTTTCGCTCTTATCCGCGGTTTTTCCGGATGGATTTTGTTAGATATTTCATTGATTTGGGCAACTTGATAAACAGCATTTCAGGCCCCCGGAAATGCCCTGCAAGTCAAACTGCCCATGTTGTTGAAAAACACCGCGCATGGCTATTGATTGCCGTTTGGCTTCTAGCCAGCAAAACAGTGCTGGCGACTGGCATTGACGGATTTGGATATGAGTAAGTCGGTGTCAGGCGTCTGTTGTGCGCTGAAAACTTGATCATGGCCGCCAAACAACAATTCCCTTGAGGAAACTGTCGTGGCTATCAGCGTATTTGGCCTTTTCAAGATTGGTATCGGCCCCTCCAGCTCGCACACGGTTGGCCCCATGCGTGCGGCTGCCCTGTTTCTAGGCGCATTGCAGGAACGCCATCTGCTGGCGCGAATCGAGCGTATAGAAGTGCGTCTTTATGGTTCGCTTGCCGCGACCGGCGTCGGCCATGGCAGTGACAATGCGGTGCTCATTGGGTTGATGGGCGAATTGCCAGACAGTGTTGATCCACGTCAGGTGCTGCCGCGAATCGAGGTTCTGAAGACTGCACAGCAATTGCAACTGGGCGGCGGACCCTTGATCCGCTTCGACTGGCAGCGCGACATGTTGCTGCTCGACGAGAACCTGCCGTACCACCCCAACGCGTTGACCCTGATTGCCTTTGGTGCCGAACAGCAGGAGCTGCATCGCAATACCTACTATTCCGTCGGGGGCGGCTTCGTGGTTGACCAGGAGCAAGCGGCGAACGGCAAGCTGGACCAGGATGATACCGAGCTGCCCTATGATTTCTCCAGTGCTGCCCAGTTGCTGCAGTTGTGCCAGCAGCACAACTTGCGGGTCAGCGAATTGATGATGGCCAATGAGCAAGCCTGGCGCACCAAGGCCCAGATTCGCAGCGGCTTGCTGGAACTGTGGCGGGCCATGCGTGATTGCGTGGAACAGGGCTTGCGTCATGAAGGCGTATTGCCTGGAGGCCTGCAGGTTCAGCGCCGCGCGGCCAGGTTGCATCGTAGCCTGCAAGAGTTGGGCAAGCCGAATGTGATTGGTTCGACGCTGTCGGCAATGGAGTGGGTCAACCTTTTTGCGCTGGCAGTCAACGAAGAGAACGCTGCCGGTGGGGGCATGGTGACCGCGCCCACCAATGGCGCTGCGGGCATTATTCCAGCTGTGCTGCATTACTACATGAAATTCAACCCCGACGCCTGCGAAGACGACGTGGTCGATTACCTGCTCAGTGCTGCTGCCATCGGTATCCTGTGCAAAAAGAACGCATCCATCTCCGGCGCTGAAGTGGGCTGCCAGGGGGAGGTGGGTTCAGCCTGCGCCATGGCTGCGGCGGGGCTGGCTGAGGTGCTAGGCGCCACTCCGGAGCAATTGGAAAACGCAGCGGAAATTGGTTTGGAACATAACCTTGGCCTGACCTGTGATCCGGTCGGCGGGCTGGTGCAAGTGCCCTGTATCGAGCGCAATGCAATTGCAGCGGTCAAGGCCATCAATGCTGCGCAAATGGCACTGCGCGGTGATGGCAAGCATTTCATCTCTCTGGATCGAGTGATCCGCACCATGCGTGATACCGGCGCGGACATGCAGGACAAATACAAGGAAACCTCACGCGGAGGCTTGGCCGTGAGTGCGATCGAATGTTGAAGTTTCGAGCATTTGCAGGTCACTAAATCGGGGCATGCCTGCTTTTGGTGCGGGCATGTTGTCGCAGTATTGCCAGCGCGTTCGACAACCCCCGATTCGCTGGCTGACCGCCTGTCTGTTACTGCGCTGCATATAAATTGGGGCCTGGTTACAAACGGTCGTTTGAATGGTGCTACCGAAATGCTCAAAGCCCCATGGTAGCTAGGTTTCAGGTCGTTTTCCGAAACCCTTTGTCGCAACTGGGAATGCCGGTTTTGCACGGCTTGCGACAACTCATCATTTTTATTGAACGGCTAATCAATTTAGGCATGGCCTTTGCGTTGCGATTAGGGCCTGTCTGGGGTTGCCGTAAGCCAGACCTATGCGTGCTTGATTACGATATGCGGTACTGGCTGGGGTTTATCAATCAGAGATTGAAACTGTTGATCCTGAACCTGAGTCGGCACTGGCACATCGTAAAATTACTCCAAAAAAAAGCTGTCAAAGAATCTCTGAAAAAGGTAACGAGCGACGATAGTACAAGGCAAAAGAATGCGAAAAAGCGACCGGGGTCGCGCTCGGCTTTAGTGGTCTGAACGAGCATTTTTAGCAGTTTTTTAACGCCATGATATCTAGCGCAGAATTTTTTCGGAGGCTTCTCAAAGCTTAATTACGTGCTTGTGTGAGGGTTTGCTTAATGTCGCAGTCAACCAGCGGGGCGCAGCCTCCGAACCAGTTGCCTCAAACCATCGGCTTTTTGCTTCTGGACAACTTCACCTTAATTTCACTGGCTTCGGCAATTGAGCCGCTGCGCATGGCAAACCAGCTTTCTGGCAAAGAGCTGTATCGCTGGTACACCATTACACTGACGGGTGAAACGGTTTCGGCCAGCGACGGACTGAACATCAGCCCGGATGCTTCGCTTTCCAGCGTGCCTAAACTGGACTCGGTGATTGTCTGCGGTGGTGTTGATATTCAGCGCAGCGTCACCCGCGAACACTTGCAATGGCTGCAGCAACAGGCGCGCCAGGGACGTCACATCGGCGCTGTCTGCACGGGTAGCTGGGCCTTGGCAAAGGCTGGTCTGCTCGATGGCTATGATTGCAGCGTGCATTGGGAATGCCTGGCTTCCATGCAGGAAGCCTTCCCTCGTGCTGCAATTACCACGCGCCTGTTTTCGATTGATCGCAACCGTAACACCTCCTCTGGTGGCACCGCGCCGATGGACATGATGCTGCACAAGATCGGTCGCGAACATGGGCGCGAATTAGCCGCGGCCATCTCCGAAATGTTTATCTACGAGCGAATTCGTAACGAGCAGGATCATCAGCGGGTTCCACTCAAGCACATGCTGGGGACCAACCAGCCAAAGCTGCAGGAAATCGTGGCCTTGATGGAGGCAAACCTGGAAGAGCCCATCGATCTCGACGAGCTGGCTTGTTATGTCGATGTTTCGCGCCGCCAGCTGGAGCGGTTATTCCAGAAGTACCTGCACTGTTCGCCGTCGCGCTATTACCTGAAGCTGCGCCTGATTCGTGCGCGCCAGTTGCTCAAGCAGACCTCGATGTCGATTATCGAAGTGGCTTCGGTGTGTGGCTTTGTTTCGACGCCACACTTTTCCAAATGCTACCGCGAGTACTTTGGTATCCCACCGCGTGATGAACGTGCAGGCAACAGCCTGTCGAAGATCGTCTCGCTGGTGCCTGTGACCGAAGACCTGATGCGGCCTTCGTCCTCCAGCGCCATGGCTGCGCTGACGCGTGCGCAAGGCGAGTCTACCTTTGCCAGCGTGCGTATTTAAAGGCTTGGAGTCGGGCGGGCAACGCGCAGTTTGCCCGCCATTGGTGGTGATTAACGGGGCGCGACAACGCCAAGCAGTCCGCCATGGCTGAAACCGTTCAGACAGATTATCCGGACGCCAGCAGCCTTGGCTCCTGAAAATGCCATGCGCCTAAGGCATAAATGCCGGTTTATTTCGGTTTAGGCACCAGTGCCGGTAACAAGGTGCGGGAAACGGCTTCGCGCACGGCAGGCAGCAGGGTCGCGCTGCCGCCCAGCAATTCTTCGACTACGCGGCGTAACGCCACTGCCCGGTCCGGGCTCAGGCCGCTGACGGCCTGAGCGCAGGCTTGTTCAGCACTCGCTCCTGATGGAATCGCCAGGCCGATGGCATTGAGGCGTTCGCGCAGGTCTTCCTGGTCGATCAGGTCAGCGTGCATCATGATTAATCTCCTGTGCTGGCGGCTTAACGCAGCACGCCTTCATCCATTAATAATTTGAAGATAGCCTCGGCGCCCTCGGTTGGCGAGCAGTCTTTAAGGACCTGGCCGCCACCGCCTGATGCCTTGGCCGTAGCCGCTTTCATCCGTTCTGCGCCGGTCTTGGCCTTGATGACCTTAAGCCTTTTAGGGCGTGGTCGCGCCGGCTGCAATTGACCTTCCTTGAACAGCTGGTCCGGGCAGACATTGGCGGCTGTTACGGTCAGTTCGCCACGCCGTGCAGGACCGAAAGCACTCTGCCTGGCGAGCGGGGCGGCGTTGTCGACGCTGGCGATAAAGGGCATCTGTACCTGGAGGCGTCGGCGTTGGCCACGGGGCAGGGCTTGCAATACATGGGCAATGCCCTGGTCGATGCGCTCAACCTCGGCCAACCCCACCACAATTGGCCAGCCGAGTTGCTCGGCCAGCAAATAGGGCAGCATGCCCGAGCCTTCGCCGGTTTCAGCCTGGCTGCCGGTCAGGATCAGCTGGGCGTCGCTGTCGAGTAAATAATCGCTCAGCGCATGCAGCACATCGGCTTGCGCCGGTTGCTCGAGTACATGAAGTTGCTTGATGCCCATGCCCAGGTAACCGCGCAAGGCTTCCTGTCGCGCGTCGCCAGCATGCACCACTTGCATGGCTTCGCCAGCAAGACGCAAGCCGAGTTCGACTGCGCGGGCATCTTGTTCGGCGCGCCGGGGCCTGCCGGAGGTCGGATGGGCACCGATTGAAACCAGCGCCACGACATTGAGCGCTGTTGTGTCCATGGGGCTAGGCTGCATCGCGAATGCCTCCCTGACGATGAGCATCGATACGTGCGATCAATGCTTGAAGGATGGCCGCCGAGTCGCCAATGACCGACAGATCAGCGCGTTTAACCATGTCGCAATTGGCGTCCATGTTCACTGCGATCACCTTGTCGCACGCGCCTATACCTTGCAAGTGCTGGATGGCGCCTGAAATACCCACGGCCAGATAGACCCGCGCCGTGACCCAGGTTCCGGTCGCACCCACTTGGCGATTGCGTGGCATGAACCCGTCATCGACGGCCACCCTCGATGCGCCTTCGGTTGCGCCCAATGTCTCGGCTGCCTGGTGAAACAATGACCAATCGCTCACGCCATTGCCGCCGGACAAGATAAATTCAGCCTCTGCCATTGGAATCAACGCCGGGTCGACAGCCACCGCTCCCAGATCCTTGATGCGCGAGCGGCTCGGGTTGATTGCGTCTTGCAGCTGCATGGGTTGCGCCTGATGACGGGTTTCACTGATCGGCTCTGCGCATTCGGCAGAGGCTAGGATCAGGCGTGGCGCCGGACGGTGCAGGTCCTGCTGGCCAGCACCGGCGCGCCCGATACTTTGCTCATCGGCGACTTGCCAAACACGGGTTGCCGGACGCTCTGACAAGCTCGCGGCCAGCCTGCGCCCCAGTTCACCGCCGCCATTACGGCTGGGTTGGGGGGTACGGCTGTCTGGCAGTAACCAGTGGCGCGGCTCAAGCTGGTTTTCAACTCGCACCAGCGCCTGCACGCGCTGTTCTGGCGAGTAGCCATCAAACACGGCGTCAGTAAAGTGCAGGATCCGGTCGACGCCTGCGGTGTCGAATCCGTTCTCCTTATGCTCGGCAAAGACAACCGCAACCACGGCGCCTTCTGTGCCGGCCAGTTTATGGGCAAGGCCCAGCAGGTCCTTGTCGTGGCTGCTCAGGCGACCGCCGACCATGTCCGGCACCACGCAGATATGGAATGCCGGCTGCTCGACAATATGCAGTGGCAATTGCTTCTCAGCCGTTGGGCTGCTGCGCTTGCTGCCGCTGCTTTGCTGTGCCCCTGAGCGGTCGATACGCTTGATGCCGTTGGGGCCAATAAAACCTACGGCATGCGGGTTTTTGCGGGTTACTCCTGCTGCGCTGAGCCATCGAGTCACGCTGCTTTGCATGCTCGAATGCAGCGGATGCAGGCGATTGCGTGCTATCCACTCGGCACGCGGGTCGCGGCGAATAATGTCACTCATACGGCCTCCACTGCTTCGCGTTGGGCAGGGCGAGTCGCGGTTGTTTCAACCAAGGCTTCGGCAACCAACTCGGCGATGTCTTTGATTTGCGGGCGAGGCTCGACCACGCCTTCAAGCATGGCGGTACATTGTGGACAGCCTACCGCGACAATTTCAGCGCCGGTTTCCTTGATATCGACCATGCGCATGTCTGGAATCCGCTGTTTGCCCGGAATATCGGTGATAGGTGCGCCACCGCCGCCGCCGCAGCAACGAGAGCGAAAACCAGAGCGCTGCATTTCCTTGACCTCGATACCAATTGCCTTGAGCACGCTGCGCGGGGCTTCATATTCACCGTTGTAGCGTCCGAGGTAGCAAGGATCGTGATAGGTAACCGAGGCCCCCTGGTGCTGGCTCAGGTTGAGTTTTCCGCTGCTGATCAGTTGGTCGATATAGGTGCTGTGGTGCAGAACGCTGTAGTCCCCCCCGAAAGCACCGTATTCGTTTTTCAGTACATGAAAACTGTGCGGGTCGGCGCTGACGATGGTATTGAAGCGGTATTGCGCCAGTGTGCTGATATTGCGCTTGGCCAACTGCTGGAAAGTGGCTTCATCACCAAGCCGGCGCGCCACATCGCCGCTGTCGCGCTCTTCCAGTCCAAGCACGGCGAAATCGACATTGGCGGCTTTAAGCACTTTGACCAGTGCGCGCAAGGTGCGTTGATTACGCATGTCGAAGGCACCGTCACCGACCCAGAACAGTACATCGGCCTCTTGCTTGTCGCGCATCAGGGGGAGGTCGAGATCCGCAGCCCAGTTCAAGCGTCCGCCGGGTGCAAAACCGCCGGGGTTGTCAGTGGCAATCAGGTTTTCCAGTACTTCAGCGCCCTTGTTGGGTGTGGCACCTTTTTCCAGCGTCAGGTGACGGCGCATATCGACGATGGCATCGACGTGCTCGATCATCATCGGACACTCTTCAACGCAGGCACGGCAGGTGGTGCACGACCACAGTGTTTCAGCGTCGCCCAGGGCCTTGCCGTCCAGTGACAAAATAGGCAGGTGCGGGGCGCCGCTGTGTTCGCCGATCTTCTTGCCCGGATAGGGCGAGCCGGCAAATTTGGCGTCAGTGCCACCAGCCAGGCCAACAACCATGTCTTGAATGAGCTTTTTCGGGTTCAGCGGTTGGCCTGCGGCAAAGGCCGGGCAAGCGGCTTCGCATTTACCGCATTGCACGCAGGCATCAAAGCCAAGCAACTGGTTCCAGGTGAAATCCTTGGGTTTCTCAACCCCAAGTGGCGCCTGCGGGTCATCCAGGTCGAGGGCTTTCAACCCAGTGGAGCGGCCACCGCCAAAACGTTCGGCGCGCCGGTGCCAGGCCAGGTGGAGTGCCCCGGCAAAGGCGTGTTTCATCGGTCCGCCCCAGGTCATGCCGAAGAACAGTTCGCTAACGCCCCAGGCGATCCCCAGCAGCAGAATTGCCGCCAGCAGCCAGCCACCAAAGCCTGCTGGCAGAATCCCGGCAACCGGCAATGTGGCAATAAACAAGCTGGCGGAAAACGCCAGCAGGCTTTTCGGCAGGCGCATCCACGGCCCTTTCGACAGCCGTGTCGGTGGGTTGAGGCGGCGTTTGGCGACAAACAGCGCACCCACAAACATCAGCCCAGCGGCAACCAAGAGGGTGAAGCCCAAAACCCTGTTATGCAGGCCAAGGCCATGGACCAAAATGGCCAACACCGCCGCCAGGACGAAACCTCCGGCGGTGGCGACGTGGGTGTTGGCGATATATTTATCGCGGGCGACCACATGGTGCAGGTCGACCATATAGCGGCGTGGCATGGCCAGCAGCCCGCCGATCCAGTCAACCTGGGCAGCCCTGCCGCGGCGCCACATGGCAAAGCGTTTCATGGCACCGATCACGGCCAGCGCCAGCGCGGCAAAGAGCAGAATTGGCAAAACGGTATTCAACATCATTGGGTCTCCTTGGCGGGACCGCATAATCCAGGGCAAGTTGGTCTAGTGCTAACTCACCAACGAATAGCTCTGAGCCCAAGCCTTTGCTCTTATTCAATCCATCAGTCACCCGATCGAATCACTGAGTATGCTGAGCAAGGCGTTCGCCGCAGCCAATATGGTTCTATTGGCAAGGCGGACAACGCTGCTCAGCGCGCTCAGCGGGCGATCAGAAGTCTTTACAGAGCCTCAAGGCATCGTAGATGGCTGCGTGCGTATTGCGCTGGGCAACGCAGTCACCGATACGAAACAGCAAGTAGCCATCGCCGCTCTCGCTCAGGCAAGGCTGGGGTTGAATGGCGAATAGTGCTTCGACGTCGATCTGTCCCTTGTTGCGCGAGCCATCTTTGAGTGCGTAGTACAGGCGTTCGTCGGGACTTACGCCGTTCTCCACAACCACTTGGTCGATCACCCGTTCCTCATGCTCGCCGGTGTATTCGTTTTCCAGTACTGCGACCAGCTTGTCGCCTTCGCGGTAGACCTTTTCCAGCATCAAATCGCCGGTCATGATCACTTCCTTGGGGTACATGCTGCGGTAGTAAGTGGGGAACGATGTACCGCCGATGGCGACGCCGGGCTTGATGTCGTCGGTGACGATCTCGACCTGTGCGCCCTTGTCCGCGAGGAAGTCGGCCACTGACATTCCGGTGAATTCGCAAATGGTGTCGTAGACCAGCACGTTCTTGCCTGGGGCGACCTTGCCATCGAGGATGTCCCAACTGCTGACGATCAAACCTTCTTGCGCGCCCCATTGCGGATTTTGCTCGACAAAGGGATGGCCGCCGTTGGCCAGCACCACAATGTCCGGGCGCAGGTCGAGAATCGTCGCTTCATCGGCGCCAGTACCAAGGCGCAGGTCTACGTTCAGGCGTGCCAGCTCAAGCTGGAACCAACGGGTGATACCGGCAATCTGGTCACGCTGCGGGGCTTTGGATGCCGTGGTGATCTGCCCACCGAGCTGGTCTTTCTTCTCGAACAGGGTCACATCATGGCCACGCTCTGCCGCCACACGCGCAGCTTCCATCCCGGCCGGGCCACCGCCGACCACGACCACCTTGCGTTTGACCCCGGTGGTTTTCTCGATGATGTGTGGCACACCCATGTATTCACGGGAGGTGGCAGCGTTTTGAATGCACAGTACATCCAGGCCTTGGTATTGGCGGTCGATGCAGTAGTTGGCACCGACACACTGCTTGATCTGGTCCACCTGGCCCATCTTGATCTTGGCGATCAGGTGCGGGTCGGCGATGTGCGCGCGAGTCATGCCGACCATGTCGACATAGCCGCCTTCAAGGATGCGCGTGGCCTGGTTCGGGTCCTTGATGTTCTGTGCGTGCAGCACCGGCACCTTGACCACTTCCTTGATGCCCGCCGCCAGATGCAGGAAGGGCTCAGGCGGATAGCTCATGTTGGGGATCACGTTGGCCAGGGTATTGTGCGTGTCGGACCCCGAGCCGACCACGCCGATAAAGTCGAGCATGCCGGTATCGTCGTAATACTTGGCGATTTGCTTCATGTCTTCGTGGGTGAGGCCGTCCGGGTGAAAATCATCACCGCACAAACGGATGCCCACACAAAAGTCATCGCCGACTTCCGCACGTACCGCCTTAAGCACTTCCAGGCCAAAGCGCATGCGCTTCTCAAAGGTGCCGCCCCATTCGTCTTCACGCTTATTGACCCGTGGCGACCAGAACTGGTCGATCATGTGCTGATGCACAGCCGACAATTCGACGCCATCGAGCCCGCCTTCCTTGGCACGGCGTGCGGCCTGGGCGTAATTGCCGATGACCCGCCAGATTTCCTCGGGCTCGATGGTTTTACAGGTGGCGCGGTGAACCGGTTCGCGGATACCCGATGGCGACATCAGCGTTGGCCAGTGGTAACCGTCCCAGCGAGAACGGCGGCCCATGTGGGTAATCTGGATCATGATCTTGGCGCCATGCTTGTGCATGGCGTCGGCCAGGTTCTGGAAGTGCGGGATGATGCGATCGGTCGAAAGGTTGACCGAACTCCACCACTGCTGCGGGCTGTCGATGGCAACGACCGATGATCCACCGCAAATCGCTAGGCCGATGCCGCCCTTGGCCTTTTCTTCGTAATACTTGACGTAACGCTCGGTCGTCATACCGCCATCAGTGGCGTACACCTCGGCGTGCGCCGTGCTGATTACACGGTTGCGGACAGTCAGTTTGCCGATCTGGATCGGCTGGAACATTGCCTCGAAAGCCATTTCTTACTCCTCAGCTGATGGTGCTTTAAAACGGCTGGGTCAAATAGGTTTAACAACAAAAAGCCCGTGCTCATGCCCTTCTTCGGAGGCGCCGAACTCTTGTTCGGCAACGGTCCGGATTGGGCTGCCGCTGGCTTCGAGAATCTGGTCCATGGCGCCGGCGAACCAGCCGGTGAACATGTAGTCGACCTTGCGTCCGCACTTGCCGTATACATAGACAAATGCCGAATGTTCGAGGCGCACCTCGGCGGTGCCCTTTTCCCGATTGATTTGCTCGATCTTGAACAGGCCCCAGCCACGCTGCGAAAGACGTTTCATGTAGTGCTCGAATACGGCCACGCCTTTCAGGTCGTGACATTCAGCCTCTTTTTCGCACCAGTGCCAGGCGGATTTATAGCCGGCCTTGTAGAGAATCTCGGCATAGGCATCTGCGCCCAAAACCTCTTCGATGCCCATGTGGTTGTTGACGAAGAAATGCCGCGGAACATAGAGCATCGGCAAGGCGTCGGTGGTCCAAACCCCGGTTTCATCATCAACTTGGATTGGCATCTCGGGTGCGTGTGTGGACATGTTCAAACTCCAAAAATCCCAGGTTTGCAAAGCCAGGGCCTTGCCTTGAAAAATACGGGGTTCATACCCGTTCATTAGCTGTTTTGCGCCAGGGTTATTCGCCCCAGACATCAGCCAGCACACGGACCCAGTTGTCGCCCATGACCTTGCGCACCACGCGCTCGGGCATGCCGCGCTTGAGCAGGGTCTCGGTGAGGTTGGGGAATTCGCCCACGGTACGGATGCCCAGCGGGTTGACGATCTTGCCGAAGCTGGTCAGGCGGCGTGCGTAGCCTTTGTCGTGGGTCAGCCACTCGAAGAACTCCTGGCCGTGACCCTGGGTGAAATCGGTGCCAATGCCGATGGAATCCTCACCGACGATATTCATCACGTACTCAATGGCTTCGGCGTAATCATCGATGGTGGAATCGATGCCTTTGGCGAGGAAGGGCGCAAACATGGTGACGCCGACAAAGCCGCCGTGGTCGGCGATGAACTTCAGTTCTTCATCGGACTTGTTGCGCGGGTGATCCTTGAGTCCACTTGGCAGGCAGTGCGAATAGCACACAGGTTTTTTCGATTCGAGAATGACTTCTTCGCTGGTCTTGGAGCCCACGTGAGACAGGTCGCACATGATGCCGACGCGGTTCATCTCGGCTACGATTTCGCGGCCAAATCCGGAAAGACCGCCGTCGCGCTCATAGCAACCGGTACCCACCAGGTTCTGGGTGTTGTAGCACATTTGCACTATGCCAACGCCAAGCTGCTTGAAGACATCAACATAGGCAATCTGGTCTTCAAAGGCATGGGCGTTCTGGAAGCCAAAGATGATTCCGGTCTTGCCTTGCTCTTTCGCCGCGCGGATATCGGCCGTGGTGCGTACCGGCATCACCAAGTCGCTGTTCTCGCGGATCAGCTTCTGGCTGGCGCCGATGTTGTTCACCGTGGCCTGGAAACCTTCCCAGACCGACACGGTGCAGTTGGCTGCGGTGAGGCCGCCTTTACGCATGTCTTCAAAGAGTTCGCGGTTCCATTTGGCGATGATCAGCCCGTCAATAACGATGCTGTCGGCGTGTAGTTCGGCTGGGCTCATCAGGCTGTCCCCTCAAGTTGTGACGTCATATCTATTGATGACGCTTTGAGGTGAGCATATCCCCGGGGGGTGAAGTAACCCGATGCAAAAACGACTGAGGGATTGCCGAAAGCGTCAAGCCCAGGTCGCAAACGGATAGGTCACCTGATGGAAGGATAAAGGGTGTTCCTCCCTAGCCATCGTCACCACCAGGGGTGTGACAGGGCGAAGCGTGTCCACCGGCTCTCGAAAAATGGGCGCCGCTTTTTATTCCGGCTGGCGGGTAAATAATTACCGTCCCCTGAGCATCTGGATGCGCTGACAATGGTGGGAGGCGCCCTACGCCCGGTGCTCTGTTGGGGCGCGACACGCGCGGAGCGTATCCGCCAGCAGGCTATTGGTGCTCGTGGCGATCCTGGCTGGGGCTGGTCTGGAAGCGCTTGCGGTAGCGCCGCGAGAAATAGGAGGAGGACTCAAACCCGCAGGCGAGGGCGACTTCGAGCACGCTCATGTCGCTTTGACGGAGTAATTGCCGGGCCTTATCCAGGCGCAGGTTGAGGTAGAAGTTGGCCGGCGTGTCATTCAAGTGCTGGCGAAACAAGCGTTCAAGCTGGCGCGGGGTGATCTGCACCAGGTCAGCCAGCTGTTGTGGGGTGAGTGGGTTTTCACTGCGCCGCTCGATCTCGGCGATCACCTGGCTGAGCTTTTTGTTATGCACCCCGTAGCGGCTGGTGACCTGCATGCGCTGATGATCCTGGCGTGAGCGAATGCGGCCGAGGACAAACTGTTCGGACACCTTCACCGCCATGGGCTCACCGTGATCGCGGGCAATCAGCGTCAGCATCATGTCTATGGTCGATTTCCCGCCAGCCGTGGTGATGCGTTTGCCATCGATTTCGAATAATTCCTGGGTAACCTTCAGGCTCGGGTAGCGTTCCTGGAATGCGTTGATTGCTTCCCAGTGCAGGGTAATGCGTTGTTTGTCCAGCAATTTGGCCTCGGCCAAGATAAAACTGCCGGTGTCTATTGCACCTAAAAAACCTGCCGGTGTCTATTGCACCTATCACCACGCCTTCGCGATCAAGCCGATGCAGCCATGCCGACAATGGCTGGCTGTAGCCGCCGAGTGGTTCGAAGCCGCTGATTACGAACACCGTATGCGGCCAGTCGTCGTGATCCAGCGCGCTTTCAACGTTCAGCGACATGCCATTGCTGGCTTGTACCGGGCCGCCATCCACGCTGAGCAGGCGCCAGTCATACAGCTCGTCTTTAAAACGATTGGCAACGCGCAGCGGCTCGATCGAGGACATCAAGCCCATCATCGAAAACCCCGGAAGCAGCAGGAACCAGAAGGTTGTTGGCATTGCGTTGGTTCACCTCTGAAGGGCTTGGTTAGGTACGGCTCGGCGCCGTAAAGCTGATTGCGCCGCAGTCGCTATAGTTCCACAAGTAGTCGCTAAAGTGCGCTTTATCCAGCGCTGTCTTGGGTATTGTGGCTGCATCGGGCGCTATCCAGTCCGAAAACGGGGGGGCTTGACGGCCTCTACAGAACAAAATCCAGGCCCTGTCGCAGGCTGTTTTGCGGCACACCGAGGCCTTGGATATAAACCGTAAAGTGAGGGAGCAAAACCATGAAACGTCTAAATGCAATCGCCGGTGGCTGTGTACTCGCCCTGTGCAGCTCGTCGTTGTTGGCTGCGGATCAAGCAAGCTGTAAGAACGTGCGTGTCGGTGCAGTCGGTTGGACGGATGTTGTTGCAACCACCGCTGTGGCCTCCACTTTGCTTGAAGGGCTTGGTTATGAAACCAAGCAGACCCAAGCATCGCAGCAGATTATTTTCGCCGGTATCCAGAAAGACCAGATCGATGTGTTCCTTGGCTATTGGAAGCCGATCATGGATTACAACATCCAGCCGTTCCTTGAGAAAAAAGCGGTCAAGGTAATGGACACGCCATCGCTCAGTGACGCCGTCGCTGCGCCTGCCGTGCCGACCTATGCAGCAGACAAAGGCCTGAAAACCATGGCTGATATTGCAAAGTTCAAGGATCAGCTCGATGGCAAGATCTACGGCATTGATGCCGGTTCAGGCGCCAATACCGCAATTCAGAAGATGATCGATACCAACCAGTTTGGCTTGGGCGAGTTCAAGCTGATCGAGTCCAGCGAGGCGGGCATGCTGGCTGCGGTAAACCGGGCCACGCGCAGCAAAAAGCCAATCGTGTTCTTCGGCTGGAAGCCGCACCCAATGAACCTGCAACACCCAATTACTTACCTGACCGGCACTGAAGATGTATTCGGCCCGAATGATGGCGCTGCCACGGTTTCGACCGTTACCGCGCCAGATTACGCCGAGCGTTGCCCGAACGTGAATCAACTGCTGAGCAACATGCGCTTCACCAGTGAGCAGGAAAGCCAGCTGATGCAGCCGATCATGGATCGTAAAAAGCCAGAAGATGTCGCCCGCGACTGGATCAAGGCTAATCCACAAGTCGTCAGCGGCTGGCTCAAGGGTGTCACCACCTTTGACGGTAAGCCTGCAGACAGCGCAATTGCCGCGCTGAAGTAAACCAACCCTGAAAACCCCATGCGCGGCTTTGTCCACGTATGGGTTTCTGTTGCCTGGAATTAGGAGTCACAGCCATGAATTATGAAGTCATTGTCACCTGCGCAGTCACCGGGGCTGGCGATACAGTCGGCCGACACCCGGCAATTCCCGTGACTCCTAAAAAGATTGCCGAGGCGGCAATCGAAGCGGCTAAGGCCGGCGCTACGGTTGCACATTGCCACGTGCGTGATCCTGAACCCGGAAAGCCAAGCCGTGATGTCGCGTTGTACCGCGAAGTGGTCGAACGCATTCGTGAAAGCGACACCGATGTCATTATCAACCTCACAGCCGGTATGGGCGGTGATCTTGAGATCGGTCTTGGCGAGCAGCCGCTGGAGTTTGGCGCTGGTACCGATCTGGTCGGCCCGCTGGAGCGACTCAAGCATATTGAAGAGCTGCGCCCGGAAATCTGCACCCTGGATTGCGGCACCCTGAATTTTGGTGATGGCGACTACATCTATGTCTCCACTCCTGCCCAGCTGCGCGCTGGCGCTAAACGCATTACCGAGCTGGGCGTCAAGGCCGAGCTGGAAATCTTTGACACCGGCCACCTCTGGTTTGCCAAGCAAATGCTCAAGGAAGGTTTGCTCGAAGATCCGTTGTTCCAGCTTTGCCTGGGCATTCCGTGGGGCGCTCCGGCCGATACCGTGAGCATGAAGGCCATGGTCGATAACCTGCCTGCGGGCGCAACCTGGGCCGGCTTTGGCATTGGTCGCACGCAAATGCCAATGGCGGCGAAAGCCATGTTGCTGGGCGGCCATGTTCGTGTCGGTCTTGAAGACAATATCTGGCTGGATCGCGGTGTTCATGCCACCAACGGCCAGTTGGTCGAGCGCGTGATTGAAATCATCCAGCGCCTGGGTGGCCGCGCACTGACCCCCGCTGAAGGTCGCGAAAAGATGAAGCTCAAAGCTATCTAACCATCTTGGTTGGGCGACACGCCCGACCAGCTCTGCTTGCGATTTGAAGGAGCCGATATGAAATTTGTGACTGAAGTAAAGACCTTTGCGGCCATTTGTACCGGTGTGATCGGCAGTGGCTGGGTGGCGCGGGCGCTAGCCCATGGCCTCGATGTGGTGGCGTGGGACCCCGCACCGGGTGCTGAAGCTGCATTGCGCCAGCGTGTAGCCAACGCCTGGCCTGCGCTTGAGCAGCAAGGCCTGGCGCCAGGTGCCGCGCAGGAGCGCTTGCGTTTTGCCCAGAGCATTGAAGACTGTGTGCGTGATGCGGACTTTATTCAGGAAAGCGCGCCCGAAGTGCTGGCGTTGAAACTCGATCTGCACGCCAGGATCAGCGCTGCTGCACGGCCAGATGTTCTGATCGGTTCAAGCACTTCAGGGCTCTTGCCCAGCGAGTTCTATGCCGACTCACGAAACCCGCAACGCTGCGTGGTGGGGCATCCGTTCAACCCGGTTTACCTGCTGCCATTGGTCGAGGTGGTCGGTGGCGAGGAAACCGGGCCCGAAGCGGTACAGGCCGCGATGCAGGTGTATACGGCCATCGGCATGCGTGCGTTGCATGTGCGCAAGGAAGTGCCGGGCTTTATCGCCGACCGCCTGCTCGAAGCCTTGTGGCGTGAAGCGCTGCACCTGGTCAATGATGGCGTTGCGACCACGGGCGAAATCGATGATGCAATTCGCTTTGGCGCTGGCCTGCGTTGGTCATTCATGGGTACGTTCCTGACCTATACCCTGGCCGGTGGTAATGCTGGCATGCGGCACTTTATGAATCAGTTTGGCCCGGCATTGAAACTGCCCTGGACCTATCTGGAGGCGCCAGAGTTGACTGAAGGCCTGATCGACAGTGTGGTCGAAGGTACGGCGGCCCAACAAGGCGAGCGTAGTATTGCCGAGCTGGAGCGCTACCGTGATGATTGCCTGATTGCCGTTCAAGAGGCGATCCGGCAAACCAAGGCCAAGCACGGCCTTGACTTCGCTGATTGATCTGGATACCTATGCCGGGCCTGGCATAGCAACTTTAGGAGTCGTCCAATGACCCGGCTAACCACTTATCAAACCGAAGTGTTGCCTGAGTGGGTTGATTACAATCAGCATCTGCGCGATGCCTTTTACCTGCTGATCTTCAGCTATGCGACCGATTCGCTGATGGATCATTTAGGGCTTGATGAGGCGGGGCGGGGGAGTACCGGTCATACCTTGTATACCCTTGAGTGCCACCTCAATTACCTCAACGAGGTGCGTTTGGGCGCGCAGGTCGAGGTGCGAACGCAAATCCTCGCCCATGACCAAAAGCGCTTGAATATACATCACAGCCTGCACCTGGTGGGGGTTGAAGCCGCCTTGGCCGAGAGCGAGCAGATGTTAATGAATATCGACGTCAACACCGGGCGCTCAGCGGTATTTGCCGATGCCGTGCAAACCCGGGTCGATACCTTGGCCGCTGCCCATCAGCACTTGCCGGCGCCGGTGTATGTCGGTCGGGTCATAGGTTTGCCTAAACGCTGAACAGGGTCGAATAGCCTTGGCCGGGGCGTTATGCTCGACGCTTTGGCTGAGGCACGGCAATGAATTCAATCCGCCAATACTCCGATCATCTGCATCGCCAGGCTGTTATCACGCTTTGGCAGGCCACCTTTGGCGACATGACTGGGCACAACGAACCGGGTCTTGCGATAAATACCAAGTTGCAGATGGCCGATGGCCTGTTCTTTGTTGCCTTGGCGGGCGATGCGGTCGTTGGCACGGTACTCGCCGGATACGATGGTCATCGTGGCTGGCTCTATAGCGTCGCGGTGGACCCGCAGCGCCAGCGGCAAGGCATTGGTGCGCAACTGGTCAAGCATGCAGAGCATGCCTTGGCGGAGCGTGGCTGTATGAAAATCAATCTCCAGGTAGTCGAGGCAAACGCTCGGGTCAGCGCGTTTTATGAGGCTCTTGGCTACAGTATCGAGCCGCGCATCAGCATGGGTAAGCGGGTCACGGCCAATATCCCGACGCCACAGCTGGCTTGAGCCTTGTTGTTGATGCAGGTCAGTTTCTGCGTAAACGAGCAGGCGTAACCTGTTGCTGACTCAGTCTATTGAGCGCAGCAACATGGCCAAGAAATTTCCGTTGCACCCCAAACACCCAGAGCGAATCTGCTGGGGCTGCGACCTGTACTGCCCCTCCCGGTCTTTGGCCTGCGGTAATGGTGCCGACCGCACCATGCACCCTGCCGAGATGCTCGGCGATGACTGGTATGCCCATGGCGACTGGGGCCTAGACGCCGCCGAGATCAATGCGGCGAATGAGCAGTTGATCATTCGCCAGCACTGAGGGGCTCAGGTCTTGGGCTTGTCGCGGTGAGGCACCATTGTCGCCACTGCATATATCATCAGCGCAATCACCACGAGCAAGCTCAAGGACATACCCGGCTTACTCCGCCGACACTTGGCGCAGTTGGGCTACTGGCTGTGCGCCCAGGTTGTTGAGCATGCGCTCACTGTACCAGTCGATAAAGTTGACCACCCCGAACTCGTAGGTTTTTGAATACGGTCCAGGTTGGTAGGCGCTGGAGTTGATGCCGCGCTGGTTTTCTTCCGCCAGGCGCCGGTCCTGATTGTTGGTTGCATCCCATACCTGGGTAAGGCGCTCTGGATCGTAATCGACACCCTCGACCGCATCCTTGTGTACCAGCCATTTGGTGGTGACCACGGTTTCCTGGGCGCTAATGGGCCATACCGTGAACACGATCAGGTGATCGCCCATGCAGTGGTTCCACGAATGGGGCAGGTGCAGGATACGCATGGAACCAAGTTCCGGGTTTTGAATGCGGCCCATGAGCTTCTGGCAGCCACGCTTGCCATCCATGGTCATCGACTCGGTGCCCTTGAGCAGCGGCATGCGCACTATCCGGTTGCGCAAGCCAAAGCTGGCGTGGGCAAAGGGGATCTTCTCCGCTTCCCATTTGGCGGCCGACTCGGCCACATGGTCCTTGAACGCCTGATCGGCACGAGGATCGGTAACGTCATCCCACTCCAGCAGGCTCTTGAGTAGTTCCGGGTGCGCGCCATTGCAGTGATAGCACTCGCGGTTGTTCTCTAATACCAGTTTCCAGTTGGCTTTCTCGACCAGGGTGGTTTGCGCTGCCACCTTGGTGTTTTCCATGTCGTAGGGCTCCATGTAGTGAGCCAGGGTTTCGAGAAAGTCGTCGACCGCTGGCGGGTTCTCGGCCAACGAGATAAAGATGTATCCGCCTGCGGTCTTGCAATTGACCGGCTTGAGGCCGTACTGCTTCATGTCGAAGTCAGCGCCCATTTCGGTACCGGCGAAAATCAATCGTCCGTCGAGTTCGTAAGTCCATTGGTGATAGTGGCAGACCAGCTTGGCGACCTTGCCTTTGTCGCTGGTGCATAAGCGCGAACCACGATGGCGACAGACGTTGTGGAAGGCGTGAACCACACCTTCGGCACCCCGAATCACGATGATCGGGTTATCGCCAATCTGCAGGGTCAGGTAGTTGCCCTTGGTGGGGATTTCGCAGGTCATGCCGGCAATCAACCACTCCTTGTGGAAGATCTCCTGCATGTCGATCTGGAACAGCCGCTCGTCGTTGTAAAAGGGTTGCGGCAAAGAGAAGGTTCGCTCGCGGCTGTGCAGCATCTCGGCTGTGGCCTTGCGTGCCGGCTCAAGAGGATCGCCCAGGCTCAGGGTCGAAGTGACGTCCATCATTAGCTCCTCAATGGCGTTTTGGCCGCCGTAAAAGTGTTTTTAACTGCAAATCGCAAGGCGAACCAACTGGTCTGTTCTCGCCAGCCGAATAGCGGATTGGCTGAACCCAAAATGCGCGTTTATACGCAGGCCGTCGGTGCGGGTATTTGTGTTTCGGCTGAGGGCGAGTGTGGCTGGGGGTGCATTGTGATCCATATCCATGGGCGACACGGCCGAATCAGTTTCCGACGCGCTATCGCCCGTGGCACAGGGCAGGTCGCGATAAGTATGTGAGTGTCGCTGACAGGTAAATGGCGCTAATCCACGTTAAGCACAATCCGCCCCATCTAGGCCGATATCCGGCCGCGCGCGGAGACACGTGCATGACCACTAATGATTTTTTAAACCCGGTTACCACGCAAACCTGGAGCAACGGCCGCCACCTGGTGCGTTGCGTCAAGGTTATCCAGGAAACCTGGGATGTGCGCACCTTCTGCTTTATGGCAGACCAGCCAGTGTTGTTCTTCTTCAAGCCGGGGCTTTTTGCTTTATGGCAGCCCAGCCAGTGTTGTTCTTCTTCAAGCCGGGGCAGTTCGTCACCCTCGAGCTTGAGATCGACGGCGTGCCGATCATGCGCTCCTACACCATCTCCAGCGCGCCATCGGTGCCGTACAGTTTCTCGATCACGATCAAGCGTGTGCCGGGCGGCAAGGTGTCCAATTGGCTGCATGACAACCTGCAAGAGGGCCAGGATCTGGCCGTGCACGGGCCTGTGGGCAATTTCAACGCCATTGATTTCCCCACTGACAAGGTGCTGTTCCTCAGTGGTGGCGTGGGTATTACCCCGGTGATGTCTATGGCGCGCTGGTTCTACGACACCAACGCCAATGTCGACATGGTCTTCGTGCACAGTGCACGTTCGCCCAAGGACATCATTTACCACCGCGAGCTTGAGCACATGGCCGCGCGGATCAATAACTTCAGCTTGCACGTCATCTGCGAGAAGCATGGCTTGGGCGAAGCCTGGGCCGGTTATCGCGGTTATCTGAACCAGCCGATGCTGGAGTTGATTGCCCCGGATTATCTCGACCGGGAAATCTTCTGCTGCGGGCCGACGCCTTATATGGCGGCGGTCAAGCGCCTGTTGCAAGCCAAAGGCTATGACATGCAGCGCTACCATGAAGAAGCCTTCGGCCCAACCCCGCCAGAAGTGCGGGCCGAGGTTAAGGAGCTGGCTGCAGAAGCGGCTGACGCAGCCGAAGTGCCGGCAACCGACTTGCGTCAGGTTGAGTTTGTCCTGACCGGCAAGAGCATTCGCGTGGGGCCGGGAGAAACGGTGCACTCTGCGGCGGCACAGTTGGGGCTGCATATCCCCAAGGCTTGCGGCATGGGGATTTGCGGCACCTGCAAGGTGCTTAAAACCTCAGGCGAGGTGAACATGGAGCACAACGGCGGGATCACCGATGAAGACGTTGCCGAGGGTTATATCCTGTCGTGCTGCAGCGTGCCGCAAGGCGATGTGGCGATTGAGTTCTAGGGGCAATCGCCAGCTTATTCCATGCTCCAACCATGACTTACGGTCAATGATTGACCGGTGAGCGCATTGCTGGGGAAGGCGGCAAAGAGCAGGGCCACCCGGGCTACATCTTCCAGGCTGGTGAACTCACCATCGACGGTGTCCTTGAGCATTACATCGCTGATGACCTGCTCCTCGCTAATGCCCAGCTCCTTGGCCTGCTCGGGAATTTGCCTGTCCACCAGTGGCGTGCGCACAAAACCGGGGCAAATCACATTGGCGTGTATACCGGCCGGGCCTGCTTCTTTGGCCACGGTTTTAGCCAGCCCCAGCAAGCCATGTTTGGCCGTGACATAAGGGGCCTTGAGTTTGGAGGCTTCTTTGGAGTGAACCGAACCCATATAGATGATGCTGCCGCCACGGCCCTGGGCATACATGTGCTTGAGGCATGCCTTGGTGGTTAAAAAAGCGCCGTCGAGATGGATTGCCAGCATCTTCTTCCAATCGGCATAGCTGAGCTCCTGCACCGGTTGAATGATTTGAATGCCCGCATTGCTGACCAGGATGTCGATGCCGCCGAAAGTCTTGGCCGCCAGCTCGACCCCAGCGTTGACCTGGGCTTCATCGGTCACATCAACTTCTACCGCAAGGGTCTGGCCACGGCTGGCAGACAGTACCTGGGCTGTTTGCTGGGCTGCCTTGAAGTCGAGATCGGCTATGACCACATTGGCGCCTTCCGCAGCAAAAACTGCAGCGATTTGCTTGCCGATTCCACTCGCTGCTCCCGTGATAAAAGCGACTTTACCTTGCAGTTGCATGGTCTGGATCCTTAGGTTGTATGCTGGGCTAGCGACCCGGTTGCCACTCCGGATAGCGCGGTATTTCAGTGTCGTCAGGTGCCAGCCAGGGTTTGTCATGCGCACACCAGATATGATGTGCCGGCCTGCTGCCTGGGTCTTCGTCCAGCGTTGCCACCCGCACAATGACATGGCCTTGCGCGGGCCTCTGGGCTATCAACTGAGAGCCGCAAACCGAACAAAAGTGCCTTAGCTTGCCGGGTGATGACTCATAACTACTGAGTTTGTCTTGACCTTTTAGCCAGCGAAAATGTTCGCGCAAAACGCCCGCCGTGGTGGCAAAGGCTGCAGAATGCGCCTTGCGGCATGTATTGGAGTGGCAATGGCCGATGGGCATGTCAAGTTGCTCGACCTGATATTCAATCGCCCCCCACAAGCAACTTCCACGCATGTTTCACCTCGTACTGATGTCTGGTCTGAATCTACTTGCTCGCAGCCTTTAGCATCGGGGTTGCCGCGCAAGGTGCGCAAGTGTAGAAGTAGGGGCCTTGAGTAATTTTGCTGCTCAATCCTGGCCAGGTCGCCTAAATCTCGCTGCGCAATTTTCTGCGCATATATTTCCCGCAATCCGTTGCGGTTATCGCCAGAGTCAAGATAGCACTAGGGCTGGAGATGGCTGCGCAACAAATTGCGCAGTGGTGCGCAGGAAACTGCGCAGGTTATGCGGTTTCTTAAGCCTTGCCATGGGGTTTTGCTGGTAATTTTTTTGTAAGTTACTGTAATAAAAGAATATTTTTTTGGATGGCATGCTTGTTGTTTGTTCTTGGGCACCGGATCATTTTTTCGATCCATGACCCAAGGCAAGGAGAGCTTTCATGCCAACACCTGCGTACCTGTCCCTCGAAGGCACAAAACAAGGTTTAATCACTGCCGGCACTTTCACCGAAGACTCGGTCGGCAACATCTTCCAGGAAGGTCACGAAGACCAGATTCTGGTTCAAGGTTTTAACCACCAGGTCATCATCCCACGTGACCCACAGTCGGGCCAGCCGACTGGTCAGCGCGTACACAAGCCGCTGATGATCACCAAGGTGTTCGACAAGGCTTCGCCACTGATTTTCAATGCCTTGACTTCGGGTGAGCGCCTGAACAAGTGCCGTCTGGAGTGGTACCGCACCTCTTCGACTGGTACCCAAGAGCATTACTTCACCATCGAACTGGAAGATGCTGTAGTCGTGGACGTGCAGTCGCACATGCCGAACTGCCAAGATCCGAACATGTCGCACTTCACCCACCTGGAAGACGTGTACTTCACCTACCGCAAAATCGTCTGGACCCACGAAGTATCCGGTACTTCCGGTTCGGATGACTGGCGCACTCCAATCGCTTAATCACGGATTAAACGATTGTGTAAAAGGTTCGGCCAGATTTACTGGCCGAACCTCATTCTGAAAGGCTGTGAGCAGTTTTTTAACGCAGCAAGGGCTGGCCCCGTAATATCGAGCGCAGTAGTTTTTCAGAGATTCCAAAAGAGGAACAAAGGATGTTCGCCCCCGCCAACCAGACCCACTTCAGCCTGAATATTGAAGGCCTTGGCCACGATTTACAGGTTCTCGAATTCACCGGTCGCGAGGCGATCAGCCAGCCTTACGAATTTGAGTTAGAACTGGTCAGCGAGCGCCCGGACCTCGACCTTGAAAGTTTTTTGCATCAGCGCGCATTTCTCGCGCTGTCCCAGGCCGGCAATGGTATCCACGGCCACATCTACCGTATCGCCCAGGGCGAATCCGGCAAGCGCCTGACCCGTTATCACATCAGCTTGCGACCCCAGCTTTATTACCTGTCGCAGCGGGTCAACCAGCGCATTTTTCAGAACTTGAGCGTGGCTCAGATCATCAGCCAGGTGCTTGAAGAGCACGGCATCCAGGCCGATGCCTATCAATTCCAACTCGGCTCGATTTACCCCGAGCGCGAGTATTGCGTGCAGTACGACGAATCTGACCTGCACTTTGTCCAGCGCCTGTGCGAGGAAGAAGGTATTCACTACCACTTTCAGCACAGCGCGCAAGGCCACATGCTGGTGTTTGGCGATGACCAGGCACCTTTCCCCAAGCTGGAACCCACCGCCTACCAGCAAGACAGTGGCCTGGTTGCCGACAACCCGGTGATCAAGCGCTTTGGCGTGCGGGTGGAGACCCGCACCAGCCGGGTCACGCGCCGCGATTACGACTTCGAAAAACCGCGCATGACCCTTGAGGCCGCCGTCAAAAGCGAGTTCAAGCCCGACCTTGAAGACTACGATTACCCAGGCCGATTTATCGACCGCGAGCGCGGCAAACACCTTAGCCAGCGGGCGCTGGAGCGCCATCGTCACGACTACCAACTGGCCGAAGGCGAAGGGGATCAACACCTGCTGGTCAGTGGCCACTTCCTGGCGTTGAGCGATCACCCGCGTGCGGCATGGAATGATCTTTGGCTGCTGACTGAAGTCAAACATCAAGGCAAGCAACCGCAAGTGCTGGAAGAGTCGGTCACCAGCGATACCCAAGCCGCAGATGGCTTCCAGCAAGGCTATCGCAACCGCTTTAAGGCAACGCCTTGGACGGTGCCTTTCCGGCCCAGCCTGCAGCACCCCAAGCCACGTATTCTCGGCAGCCAGAGCGCAATCGTGACCGGCCCGGCGGGTGAAGAAATCTATTGCGATCAATACGGCCGGGTGAAGGTTGAATTCTTCTGGGACCGAGCCGACCTTGCCAGCGACAAAAGCAGCTGCTGGTTGCGCGTCTCCTCAAGCTGGGCCGGTGATGGCTACGGCGCCATCGCCATTCCGCGCATCGGCATGGAAGTGGTGGTCAGCTTCCTGGAAGGCGACCCGGATCAACCGCTGGTGACCGGCTGTTTGCACCACAAAGAAAACCCGGTGCCTTATGAGCTGCCCGCCAACAAAACCCGCAGTGTATTCAAGAGCCTCAGCTCACCGGGCGGCGGTGGCTTCAATGAATTGCGCATCGAGGACAAAAAGGGCGAAGAGCAAATCTTTGTCCATGCGCAAAAAGACTGGGACGAAAACGTCGAGCACGACCAGAAAATCCGCATCGGCAACGAGCGCAG
This sequence comes from Pseudomonas sp. S9, assembly GCF_000222125.1. Taxonomy (NCBI): domain Bacteria; kingdom Pseudomonadati; phylum Pseudomonadota; class Gammaproteobacteria; order Pseudomonadales; family Pseudomonadaceae; genus Pseudomonas; species Pseudomonas sp. S9. Next base: position 317,287 of record NZ_AFFX01000003.1, read on the forward strand.
TGACACAGTCGTGGCCAACAGCTACAGCGAATTCAAGGCCGAAGAACACCGCACCACCCGCGCGGACCGCAAGACCGATGTCCAGGCCAGCGACCACATCACCGTGGGCCAAAACCAGCACATCAAGATCGGCACCAGCCAGTTCATCAACGCTGGTAACGAAATCCACCTGTCCAGCGGCCTCAAGGTGGTGCTCGAAGCCGGCAGCGAACTGACCTTCAAAGCCTCCGGCAGCTTTATCAAATTCGACGCCAGCGGCGTCACCCTGGTCGGCCCAAGCGTCAAATCCAACAGCGGCGGCAGCGCAGGGCGAGGCACAGGCGCAGCGCCGTTGCGGCCGGGCAAGGTTAAGCCAGCGGATGCGGATGTGGCGGGTAAACCAACTATGCCGTTAGCTTTGCGAGAGGGCTTGACCCCTTTGTGTGGCAGGCTAAGTGCAACAGCCTGTAGTCGGGGGGATTGCCCATGCATGAAGGCCTGACACAATTTATAGACAGCGCGAAGGATCCATCGCAAAAGTCACCCGTAGGCAGCGACGCTAATGTTCTTTATTTTATTATCGATCAAGGGCGTCAGCCTGATGCATTAGAACGCTTATACGGCGTTGGCCAGTCCTGGAGCCCGGAGTATCTGCTGGGCAATACGGAGTACAGCCACTTGGCTGCGTCCGGCCCTCTCTGGTTTAGTGCCGAAAAAGGGACTGAGCTGACCGCGCTGGGTATGCATTTATGCAAAGAAAAGCATGCTGGAATTATTATCAGCGCAGATGATGGCCAGCGTGCTTTTGCACATGCCCAGTGGTTAATAAAGGTCAATGATGGCTCTGGTGGCCAAAGCCTGGCGAGCTATTACTTACCGAGTTTCTGGGCTGCCTTGGCTGGAGCTGTTAGTGACACACAAAGCGCGGAACTAATGGGGCCTTGGCGCAGTGTTTACAGCTCAGTGCCTGGTTATCTCGACTCCCAAAGTGATCATTGGCTGAGCTGGCATCGTGAGACGCCTGAAAGCGCTCAACTGCCAATAGAAAACCAACTGTTTAATCTGCCGCAGAAAGTTATGCCCAACTTTCGAACCTTGCGCTGGGTGTATTGGATCGATGAAATGTATCCGGCATTTGGGGCCCCAACGGAACAACAGCTTCCACAAATAATCGACAACCTTGAACTGCTGGTGCAACAAGGGATCTACCAGGGTCGTCATCTAGTGCAGCTCCCAGAACTGGTTTAAGGTAAGGCAGTGAGGGGGAAAGCCAATATCATGGCGATACTACAAAGCCGAAATGAAGCCTTTGTTAAGGTCGAACACCTCAAGGCATTGAGCGCCGCTTCCTAATCCAGCTGAATGGAATCACTCATGGACAACACTTCAAGCCCAGCGCAGACAGGGCCGTCAACCCAGCAGCAAACCCCGGGTGATACGTCCGCTCAGGCATCGTCAGATCAGGCGCCAGACACTCGCGATGTACTGCAACTTGACCCACTGCCCCAAGAACTGCCGACCTGTGAGCAAAGCTTTGATGAAGAAGCTGCGCACCCTTGTACGACGCGCTATGGCAGCATTATCTATGCCACGGACGAGAAGGCTTTCTGGCTAATTCCCGAGCGTGTCGCCTCGCTGCTTAAAGAAGCTGAGCATAAGCTCGGGCAACAAATCGCACCGACTAAAAGCCCTGATGAGCGCAAAAAAGGCTTGGATGAGAGCGGCCTGCTTGAGTACTTCATGGAGCCAGTACTGGCAAACTTCCTTGAGGGCGCTCAGAGAGACAGAATGCTGCAGATTGAGGCCGAAGAGCCTCATCTGGAAGCGCGCTATTTGCAAAAGCGTGCCTATGCGCTGATGGACCCGCGTATGCGAGCAACTCCAACTTGGGATGAGTATCAGCGACTTGATCCCCTATACCGCGAGTGGGACTCATTGCGTGATCGCGCGCTCCAGATTGCTCAAAGCCAAGGCTACACATACGAAAACGAACACCTTTTTACCCCTGAAGCCATGGAGGCGCGTAAGCGTGTAGAGACCTATCTCAAAGCTCGGGATGCACTGCTTAGCCAGGGCGATCTTCCGGTTTACAGCCTGGATGAAATTGCCAAATTGCTAGCGGAAAGAAAGTCGCGGTACGACGATGCACTTGACTGCACTGTTAACTGCCGTGCAAAGCTCGCTACCTATATGAGTTGGATCGATAGCAACGAACAGGGTATTCAGTACAGTGAGTATCTAGACGCGATTATTGCGGTTGCCGACTACGGGCTTGCATTGCCTGAATTTGCCCTGGTCGATAGCGCCGCAGGGGCAGGGCTTGATAGTGGCGTGGCTGCATTCAAACACTACTTATCGCTTGAGCAGCGCTTGTTGCAAGTCACTCAGCGCATAAGTGACAAATACAAAGCCTGGATCGAGGCCAGTGGTGAGAACACGCCAGCCCCAGCAGGTTTGGTCGAAGCAGAGAGTTTGGAGCGTAGTGCCCTGCTCACAGAAAAATTGAGCTTGAAAACGCTTGCTGAACAGAATGTGGCTAGCATGCACCCACGCCGTCATTTGATATGGCAGCCTGACGATTTCAAGCCCAAGCCGGTGGAGCGCTTGGTAAAAACCCATTTCCCCTTGCGCGAAGTCAGCTTTGCCGACGGTAAAAGTGTACTCAGCCACTTTAGCCTCAAGGACATGGGCGATAACTTCAAAGCTGATGCCGCCAAGTTACTCAAAGACTCTCCCTCGAAGTTACGCAGTTCGGTCAGTGGTGCCAATTCAGTCGCTGAAGGGGCGCGAACTGAGTTTCAAGAATGGCTTCTCAACCAGGGCGCAAAACAGTTAAAAGACCAAGCCGGTAATTGGTTCGACGACGAAGGCTGGTTCGACATCGAATTGTTTTATCAGTATTTGCAGACGCAGCATTGGCAGGTAACCATTTTGGATGATGCCGGCACCCGCGCTGAGTGGGGCGAACGTTTGCAACAAGTACTGTTCAGGCAAGATGCACGTACTGCATTACGCCTGTTTGATCAAAGCCCGCAGGCGCAGCTTATACGTTGCCTGACACCACCGCAGCCGAGCATCCATTCAGCCGCATCTGTTGCCACGCCAAACTTTACAATGGCGGAAGGCTTCCAGGCCTTTGCCAGTGCAACCTTGGATATCGACTTGGCCCGGGGCGAAGTGGAGTTGCTCAAGGTCGATATACCTGAGCGAAGCACTGCAACCGATCTCAAGCTGACATATGTCGATTATAAAGGGACTAAGCAAGAGCTGAATCTGGGGCGGTTTTCGTTCCATTGCAGCATCCTGGCCTGGGGCTACGCTGGCGCTTCACTGATGCTGGCTGGCAGCTTGCGATTTGGGCCAGATAAATCCAGCCATGATCTGTTGCTGGATCCATCCCAGCCAGGCACACGTACGCCCGGTACCATCAATAGCACCCATGTCAGCCAGCCAGTTACAAGCGGATCGGGCGACATGCGCGTCGACGATGGCGTCAAGGCGCAGTTCAATGTCTTCGCCGGAGTGCAAGCTGGTATCAAGATAACCGGTGCAGTCAATTGGGCACCGCCTGCGGCTCTGGCCGCATTGCGTAGCGCTCCACTAGCAGGAGTGGATGCAAGCACTGTGGCGCAAGACAATCAGTGGCTCAGCCTGGCGCGACTGGGCGCGAACCTGAGCATTGCGGCAGGTATAGGTGCCAAGGCCGAGTTGAGCATCTCGCTGCAAAATAACCGTTTGATCCTTACCATCAAAGCCGCCGTTATCGCCGGGCCGGGTGTGGATGGGGGATTTAGTTTTGAGGTCGGTTACCAAGCGGTTGCCGAGCTGATTAATATATTTCGCCGTGAACTGCGAGAAAATCATTACCGCCCATTAGGCTGGGTCACCAGTGACGCATTTAGCATGATGTCTATGCTCAACCTGCTGGCCGCGGTGGGTCTCGACATGAAAATGGTCTACATGATGGACATGGCTTTTTCCCTGTACGAAGCCCTCACGCAAGGAGGCAAAGGCGGGCCGATAGCTCAAAGCATCATTGAGTATGAAAACCAAGAAGAACTGAGACGGTGGTTTGTCGAGGCTATCCCAGAAGCACTGGGGCCGATGCTAATGACGCTGATTAGCCCTCCTGAGGCGTTCTCTGTAACAAATACAGTGATTATTGATGGGCAGCCCGAAAGCCGGACTCAAGATTACTCGGAGGTACAGTGCCACTTGCTTCAACAGCAGGCAATCGAGAGAGTTTTAGGGTGGATTGCAAGGCAAGCCCAGGCCGCTGGCAAGTTGGCTGAAGCCCAGCGCCAATTCGAAGAAGCCTGCACCCGTATGAATCGCTTTGGCACCAAGCCAGAAGCTTCAGGCCAGAGTTATTGTGAAAATCGCTTGGCATTAGATAATTTTATGGCTGTTGCAGTGGGTAGTATTGGTTCTCAAGCTACACAAAATAATGAAATGCTTAGCCGCTATAAGATGCATGCCATGACTTTAGGTGCCTTGAAGGATGGCTTCTGTCAACGTAGTAGTTATTATGGTCGTACATTTATACCAGCAGGTCGAGCGGAATATACTGGTCCGGCTCAATGAGTTATATAAAAGTGAGCGTTATGTTTTTAAGAAAAGCTATTTCGGTTGTTGCGTTGATGTTGACTGTTGTGAATATGTCCTACGCGAAACTTAGCCCTGAGCAGCAAGCGGCTAAAGAACGCGGAATTACACTCTACAATCAATACAAGGCTATTTCAGCCGTGCCTTTTCTAACGGAGGCCGCTGAAGCGGGTGATCGAGAATCTCAATATATACTTGGTGAAGCACTTCGTAAAAATAATCGTTATATAACCAAGGACGCAGCTAAATGGTATATTGCGGCAGCAAATCAAGGCGACTATTACGCAATGTTCAGGCTGTCGGGTGCAGACAGTGACTTGTGTTCTATTATGAAAAACTGCCCTGCCGGAACTAAGTCAGCTGGTGATTGGCTGTTACAGCTTAGAAATACAGCCCGCCCACCGGCAGAAAAAGGTAATGGCGAGGCCATGAAAGTTATGTATAACGCTACTGCAGATATAGAGTGGCTGAAAAAATCTGCCGAGGCGGGTTATGCCCCCGCTCAGTGGTGGTTGGCGAATAAATACTTCGAAGGTGAAGGTTTTTTCTTGCCATGGAACCGAAGCGCCGCTGTCAAAAAATGGGTCAAGGCCAGTGCAGAAGGAGGATTTCCAAAAGGTGTTTTAGAATATGCTGGGGTGCTTCAAAAAGATGGTGATATGGAAGGCGCCCGTTACTGGACAAAAAAAGCAGCAGAAACTGGAATAGTAGATGGTGTAATTAATTATGGTGCTTACTTGGCTCATGAACCCGATGCTATAGGTTTTCCGCTTGATCGGGTTAAAGGATATGGCCTGTTATCACTGCTTAGGGTTTTAGACGGTGGTGGTAATATTCAAGTCTATTTAGATGGTGTTATGCCTAGAATCGCCGCCAAGATGACCCCGGAAGAATTAGAGCAAGCCAAGGTATTTGCTGAGCAGTGGAAGAAGACTCACCTGCCAGTGTCGTTTTATCCTGATAAGCTAGGGTTTTGATTTTTAGCTTATTGGTCACGGCTTTAAATATCATCAAAGGAAGTATCTTTGATGATACCTATTGAGATTAAATGGGTGCAGGGTTTTCGTAGCTATGCCCTAAGTCGCTCCAATGTGCTGGCGCAGCATGTTGGGTATGCCAATTGATTTTATTGAAAGTACGGGTTGGATTGTTTTGGCCTGTAGCAGTTAACTCTATATGCCATCTGTAATGGTCAAAAACAAAACTCTAAGGACGGGAGCAACTGATCAGTTGCTCCCGTTTTGTTATTTGGTTGGCGGTTCTTGTAGTTTTCTTGTGGACTAAAATGCTGTACCCATAGCCGAGCGAATGTCGGCGGCCAGTTTGCGTACGCGTTCTTTATCGGTATCCCAGGAGCACATAAAGCGGGCGCCGCCGGCACCGATGAAGGTGTAGAAGCGCCAACCTTTGTTGCGCAGGGTTTCCAGAGCGGGTTCTGACATCTGCAGGAATACCCCGTTGGCCTGTACCGGGAACATCAGGCTGACGCCGGGCACGTCGCTGACCAATTCAGCGAGCAGGCGAGCGCAGCTATTGGCGTGTTGGGCGTAATGTAGCCAGGCATCGTTTTGCAAAATACCGACCCATGGTGCTGACAGGTAGCGCATTTTCGAGGCCAACTGGCCGGCCTGTTTGCAGCGATAGTCGAAGTCTTCGGCCAGGTCCTTGTTAAAGAACAGAATTGCTTCACCAACGGCCATGCCATTCTTGGTGCCGCCAAAGCACAATACGTCAACGCCAGCTTTCCAGGTCAGTTCTGCGGGTGAGCAGCCGAGGAATGCGCAGGCGTTGGAGAAGCGGGCGCCGTCCATGTGCAGGTTAAGGCCAAGTTCGTGGAAGGGTTTGCTGTTTGCGGGAATTTTTTCCGGGGGGGAGGCGGTACCCACTTCCGTGGCCTGGGTCAGGGTTACCACACGGGGCTTGGGGTAGTGGATGTCCTGACGCTTGAGGGCGACTTCGCGGATCGACTGTGGGGTCATCTTGCCGCTTTCGCTGCTTGCGACCAGCAGTTTCGAGCCATTGGAGAAAAACTCCGGCGCGCCGCATTCGTCGGTTTCGACGTGGGCTGTCTCGGAGCAAATCACGCTGTGGTAGCTCTGGCATAGAGCCGCCAGCGCCAGTGAGTTGGCGGCGGTTCCGTTAAAGGCAAAGAATACTTCGCAGTCAGTCTCAAACAGCTTACGAAAGTGATCGGCGGCGCGGGCGGTCCATTGATCGTCTCCGTAGGCACGGTCGTGGCCCTGGTTGGCTTCGGCCATGGCTGCCCAGGCTTCAGGGCAGATACCGGAATAGTTGTCACTGGCGAACTGTTGCGTTTGATCGGTCATATTGGGTCCTTCTGGCCGTTGCCTGAATGCCCCTCGTGAGGGCAGGCGGTATGGCCGCATTTTACGCGAGGTTGAGCCAGGAGGGGCAAGCGTCATATTGCCTTGCCCCATTGCTTGCATCGGTCAGGTTCTAGGTTGGCGAAACACCAACCCCAGCCCCAACAGGATAGCCAGCATTCCGAGCAGGCTCAGGCCAGAAAGCAGGTTGCCGAAAAACAGGTAGTCCATGATGGCCGTTACCACCGGAACCAGATAAAACAAGCTGGTGACATTGACCAGGTTTCCGGCGCTGATCAAGCGATACAGCAAGAGTTGTGCGACCACCGAAATCACCAGTCCCAGCCACAGCAACGGAATCAAAAAGCTCAAGCTGTGTTCAAAGTGCAAGGGTTGGCTCGGGGCCACTACCAGGCATAGCAACAGGCTGGTGGCATATTGCAGCGGCAGCACCTGGAAGGGTTCCTGCTGGATGCTTTTCTGTGCAATGGCACCGCAGGTGACGCAGACCAATGCGCCCAGCGCAAAAGCGATGCCGGCGAGTGAGAAGTCAGCTGCAAGCAAGCTCTGCAGTACCACCATAACCAAACCGGCCAGTGCCAGGCCCAGGCCGATAATACGACGTGCAGCAAAGCGTCTTTCCAGTACCAGCAAGGTGAGAATGGGCTGCACGCCCAGCAGGGTTGCCAGCACGCCGGGTGTGATGCCTTTGTCGAGTGCCATAAAATAGAAAACCGAATAGCCGCCGATCATGAGCAGGCCGGTGGCGGCAACCCGTTTGCGCGTGCCGCTGTCCGGCAGCAGGCGTTTGCGATAGATGCCGAGAAGTAACAGGGCACCAAAGGCGATTGCAAAACGAAGCAAGAGAAAAGCGAATGCCGAGGAGTGGTCAAGCCCCCATTTGGCGAAAATTGCCCCGCTGCTCCAGAGCAATACAAAAAGGCTTGTGGTGGCGTATGCCCCAATTGCTTGGATGATTTTCATTGGGTTGTTCCTGTCGTCAAGCCATAGGCTCCGGGCACGGGCTGATTAGCAGCAAGCGCGTCAGGTTGGAGCCAGAAAAAGTTTCGGTGTCAGGCGAGCGTTATGGCGCTGGTGGCGGGCATACGCCGCTTGGGCTTGTTGCGACAGGAGGTGGTGCGATGGCAAAAGGTAGCGGTCGCGCGAACTCAGCGGTCAGGATAACCGTGGCAACTTGAGTAAATGCATGCGCGAACGTCATCAGTGCTTCAGCCATGTTGAATGAAAGGCAGCGGGTTTGATGCCCAAGGCACCAATGCGCTGTGCCGAGACTATAACACGGGTTTTTCGCCCGGCCAGCGCCAGCAAGCAATCTTTTCGGACGTGCGGCAGGAGCTGCAGCACGCAGTGACTGATTTGCGACACGGGCATGTCGTAAACGAATTTCCCCATGACGTACATAGGCATCTGGGTGCCTGAGCCGAGTCATACCATCGCTGCAAACGGCAATACACCGAGCCCAACAATACTGTGCCGCAGGAGATCAGCGATGTTTAGCAAGCATGACCAAATTCAGGGTTACGACGACGCCTTGCTCAGCGCAATTAATGAAGAAGAGCGGCGTCAGGAGCATCACATCGAGCTGATCGCCTCGGAGAACTACACCAGCCAGCGCGTGATGGAAGCGCAAGGCAGCGGATTGACCAACAAGTACGCTGAAGGCTACCCGGGCAAGCGCTATTACGGTGGTTGCGAGTTCGTCGACAAGGTCGAGCAGCTGGCGATCGACCGCGCCAAGCAACTCTTTGGTGCTGATTACGCCAACGTGCAGCCGCACTCGGGGTCGTCCGCCAACTCGGCGGTGTATCTGGCATTGTTGCAAGCTGGCGATACCATCCTGGGCATGAGCCTTGCCCACGGTGGACACCTGACCCACGGCGCCAAAGTCAGTTCATCCGGCAAGCTGTACAACGCCGTGCAATATGGAATCGACACCAGCACCGGCTTGATTGATTACGATGAAATCGAACGGTTGGCCATGGAGCACAAGCCCAAGATGATCGTGGCTGGATTCTCGGCCTACTCGAAAACCCTGGACTTCCCACGTTTTCGCGAAATCGCCGACAAAGTGGGTGCCTACCTGTTTGTGGACATGGCCCACGTGGCTGGCTTGGTTGCCGCAGGCCTGTATCCGAATCCGCTGCCATTTGCCGACGTGGTGACCACCACCACCCACAAAACCCTGCGCGGCCCGCGTGGTGGTTTGATCCTGGCTAAAAGCAACGAAGAGATCGAGAAAAAGCTCAACGCTGCCGTATTCCCCGGCGCGCAAGGCGGCCCCTTGATGCATGTGATTGCAGCGAAGGCCGTGTGTTTCAAAGAGGCGCTGGAGCCAGGCTTCGTGGCCTACCAGGCGCAAGTCATCAGCAATGCCCAGGCCATGGCCCGGGTGTTTATCGAGCGCGGTTTTGATGTGGTTTCCGGTGGTACCGATAACCACCTTTTCCTGGTCAGCTTGATCAAGCAAGGCATCACCGGCAAAGACGCCGACGCCGCCTTGGGGCGTGCCGGTATCACGGTTAACAAAAATGCGGTGCCCAATGATCCGCAATCACCCTTTGTGACCTCGGGCTTGCGTATCGGTACGCCAGCGGTCACTACCCGTGGTTTCAAGGAGCCCCAGTGCGTGGCCTTGGCGGGTTGGATTTGCGACATCCTCGATCACCTTGGTGATGCCGATGTTGAAGCACAAGTGGCGGCATTGGCTGGCGGTCTCTGCGCGGACTATCCCGTTTACCGTTGATTGGCCGGGTTAAGTCAGGTTCAAATTTAGGAGCATCACATGCAACGATATTCTGGCTTTGGCCTGTTCAAACATGCCTTCAGTCATCATGAAAACTGGCAGCGCATGTGGCGCAACCCGACCCCCAAGCCCGTCTACGATGTGATCATCGTTGGCGGTGGCGGTCATGGCTTGGCAACCGCGTATTACCTGGCCAAGGAGTTCGGCGTGAAAAACGTCGCCGTGGTCGAGAAGGGCTGGCTGGGCGGCGGTAATACCCCCCGTAACACCACCATTGTGCGTTCCAACTACCTGTGGGATGAGTCGGCTCATCTCTATGAACACGCGATGAAGTTGTGGGAGGGCCTGTCCCAGGACCTCAACTACAACGTCATGTTCTCGCAGCGCGGCGTCTATAACCTGTGTCACACCTTGCAGGACATGCGTGACTCGGAGCGTCGTGTAAGCGCCAACCGGCTTAACGGTGTCGATGGTGAATTGCTCGATGCGCGCCAGGTCGCCGAAGAAATCCCCTACCTTGATTGCAGCAAAAACACGCGCTACCCAATCATGGGCTCGACTGTACAGCGGCGCGGCGGTGTAGCGCGTCACGATGCCGTGGCCTGGGGCTATGCGCGCGCCGCCGATGCCCTGGGCGTCGACCTGTTGCAACAGACTGAAGTGACAGGCTTTCGCAAGGAAAACGGCGTGGTGATTGGCGTTGAAACCAATCGTGGTTTCATTGGCGGCAAGCGTGTCGGCGTGGTGACTGCGGGTAACTCAGGGCACATGGCCAAGCTTGCAGGCTTTCGCCTGCCGCTGGAGTCGCACCCATTGCAGGCATTGGTTTCCGAGCCGATCAAGCCGGTGATCGACAGTGTGATCATGTCCAACGCGGTCCATGGCTACATCAGCCAGTCGGACAAAGGCGACCTGGTGATCGGCGCCGGTATCGACGGTTGGAATGGCTACGGCCAGCGCGGTTCTTACCCGACCATAGAGCATACCTTGCAAGCCATTGTCGAAATGTTCCCCGTGCTTTCGCGGGTTCGCATGAACCGCCAGTGGGGTGGCATCGTCGACACCAGCCCGGACGCCTGCCCGATTATCTCGAAAACGCCTGTGCCTAATCTGTTCTTCAACTGCGGTTGGGGCACCGGCGGCTTCAAAGCGACGCCTGGCTCGGGCCATGTGTTTGCCGCAAGCCTGGCCAAGGGTGAAATGCACCCGCTGGCCAAGCCATTTGCGATGGACCGTTTCCACACCGGCGCATTGATCGACGAGCACGGCGCTGCTGCCGTTGCTCACTAACAGGGGCCTAAGACCATGCTCAATATTTATTGCCCTCATTGCTCAGAGATGCGCTCTGAAGAAGAGTTTCATGCTCACGGCCAGGCCCATATCGCTCGCCCGGAAGACCCCGGCGCATGCAGCGATGCCGAGTGGGGCGACTACATCTTTTTTCGCGACAATCCGCGCGGTATCCACCATGAGTTGTGGGTGCACTCTGCCGGTTGCCGCAAGTTCTTCAATGCCACGCGCCATACCGTGACCTACGAAATTCTTGAAACCTACAAGATCGGTGAGAAACCGAGTGTCACCGAGGCCAGTGTTGCAGCGGCAAAAGCCAGCGCTGAAGGAGTCACGGCATGAGTCAGATCAATCGTCTTGCAAGTGGTGGCCGGGTCGACCGTAGCCAGCCACTGAGCTTCAGTTTCAACGGTGAGTCCTACCAGGGCTTTGCCGGCGACTCGTTGGCGGCTGCATTGCTGGCCAACGGTGTTGATATTGTCGGGCGCAGCTTCAAATATTCGCGCCCACGGGGCATCGTTGCCGCGGGGAGCGAAGAGCCTAACGCGGTACTGCAGATTGGCTCGACCGAGGCGGCGCAAATCCCCAACGTGCGAGCCACTCAGCAAGCCTTGTATGCGGGGCTGGTTGCCAACAGCACCAACGGCTGGCCGAGCGTCAATACCGACATGATGGGAATTCTCGGTAAAGTCGGTGGCAAGATGATGCCGCCGGGTTTCTACTACAAAACCTTCATGTACCCGCAAAACCTGTGGCTGACCTACGAAAAATACATTCGCAAGGCCGCAGGTCTGGGGCGTGCGCCGACCGAGGTCGATCCGGACAGCTACGACTACCTCAACCAGCATTGCGATGTCTTGGTCGTGGGCGCAGGCCCGGCTGGCCTGGCTGCTGCATTGGCTGCCGGGCGCAGCGGTGCGCGGGTGATCCTGGCCGATGAGCAGGAAGAGTTTGGCGCCAGCCTGCTCGACACCCGCGAGAAACTCGAAGGTGAACCCGCGGCGAAATGGGTGGCCAAGGCTGTGGCCGAGGTGGAGGGCATGCCGGAAGTCACCTTGCTGCCTCGCTCAACGGTTAACGGTTACCACGACCACAACTTCCTGACCATTCACCAGCGCATGACCGACCACCTCGGTGAGCTGGCGCCAATGGGCAGCGTGCGTCAGCGTATGCACCGGGTGCGCGCCAAGCGTGTGGTGCTGGCAACCGGTGCGCATGAGCGGCCATTGGTCTACGCCAATAATGATGTGCCGGGCAATATGCTTGCAGGCGCTGTGTCGACCTATGTGCGTCGCTACGCCGTACTACCAGGACGCAAGCTGGTGCTGTCGACCAACAATGATTATGCCTACCGCGTGGTGCTTGACTGGCTGGATGCTGGCCAGCAGGTGGTGGCGGTGGCGGATGTTCGCGCCAACCCGCGCGGCGCCTGGGTGGAAGAGGTGCGTGCTCGTGGTGTGCGGATTCTGACCGGCAGCGCCGTGGTTGAGGCCCGGGGCAGCAAACGGGTGACCGGAGCGCGTATCTGTGCAATCGATGTGGCTTCATTCAAAGTCACCAGCCCTGGTGAAGTGCTCGATTGCGACCTGATCGTCAGCTCCGGCGGCTACAGCCCTGTCGTGCACCTTGCATCCCACTTGGGTGGGCGTCCTGTCTGGCAAGAAAAGCTGCTGGCATTCGTGCCCGGCGAAGGTTTGCAGAAGCGCGTTTGCGCAGGTGCCGTGAAGGGTGTGTTTGCTTTGGGCGACACCTTGGCTGACGGCTTTGAAGCCGGTGTGCTGGCTGCTTCCGAATCTGGCTTCAAGGCTGTTATTGGTACCCTGCCAAGCGCTGAAATGCGCCATGAAGAGGCCAACCTTGCGCTGTTCCAGGTGCCGCACGACAAGCCAACCGCCCGTGCACCGAAGCAGTTTGTGGACTTCCAGAATGACGTGACCGCAGCCGGTATCGAGCTGGCGACCCGCGAGGGTTTTGAGTCGGTCGAGCACGTCAAGCGCTACACCGCGCTGGGTTTTGGTACTGACCAAGGCAAGCTCGGCAATATCAACGGCCTGGCCATTGCCGCGCGCTCGCTGGGCATCAGTATCGAGCAGATGGGCACCACCATGTTCCGGCCCAACTACACGCCGGTGACCTTCGGCGCGGTGGCAGGGCGTCACTGCGGTGCGCTGTTCGAGCCTAATCGCTATACCGCCATGCATGCCTGGCATGTCGCCAACGGTGCCGAATTTGAAGATGTCGGCCAGTGGAAGCGCCCTTGGTACTTTCCGAAAAATGGCGAAGATCTCCATGCTGCGGTGGCGCGCGAATGCCTGGCGGTGCGTAATGCGGTCGGTATCCTGGACGCCTCGACACTGGGCAAGATTGATATCCAGGGTCCGGATGCGCGTGAGTTCCTCAATCGTGTCTATACCAACGCCTGGACCAAGCTGGATGTAGGCAAGGCGCGTTACGGGCTGATGTGCAAGGAAGACGGCATGGTCTTCGATGACGGTGTTACGGCCTGCCTGGCGGACAACCACTTCCTGATGACCACCACCACCGGCGGTGCCGCGCGCGTGCTGGATTGGCTGGAGATTTACCACCAGACCGAATGGCCGGAGCTGAAGGTGTACTTCACCTCGGTCACCGACCACTGGGCGACCATGACGCTCTCGGGACCAAACAGTCGCAAGCTGCTGGCTGAAGTGACGGATATCGACCTCGACAAAGAGGCGTTCCCCTTCATGACCTGGAAAGAGGGTGAAGTCGGTGGTGTACCTGCGCGGGTATTCCGGATCTCCTTTACCGGCGAGCTGAGCTACGAAGTCAACGTCCAGGCCGACTACGCCATGGGCGTGTGGCAGAAGATCATCGAGGCTGGCAAGAAGCATGGCTTGACGCCTTACGGCACTGAAACCATGCATGTGCTGCGTGCCGAGAAGGGGTTCATCATCGTCGGTCAGGACACCGATGGTTCGGTCACGCCAGACGATCTCAACATGGGCTGGTGTGTGGGGCGGCCAAAGCCGTTCTCCTGGATTGGCTGGCGCGGCATGAATCGTGAAGATTGTGTGCGTGAGCAGCGCAAGCAACTGGTTGGCTTGAAACCGCTCAACCCTGACCAGGTACTGCCTGAAGGTGCGCAATTGGTGTTCGACCCGAACCAGTCGATACCGATGACCATGGTTGGCCACGTCACTTCAAGCTACATGAGTGCCGCCTTGGGATATTCCTTTGCGATGGCGGTGGTCAAGGGCGGCCTGCAGCGCATCGGTGAGCGTGTATTCGCGCCGCTGGTCGATGGCAGCGTAATTGAAGCCGAAATCGTCAGCTCCGTGTTTTATGACCCCAAAGGGGATCGCCAGAATGTCTAACGTCAATGTCTACAAACAGCGCCCGGATGCGGCTCAAGCGGAGTCGCCACTGTTTCATGCCAGCCTGCACGAACTGGTTGGCAAAGGGTCCAGAAACGCCGGTGTGAACCTGCGCGAGAAGAAATTGTTGGGGCACCTGACCCTGCGCGGCGATGCCAGTGACCCGACGTTTGCCAGTGGCGTGCACAGTGCATTGGGCATGGAACTGCCGGTCGCACTGACCCTGACGAGCAGCGGCGATACCTCGTTGCAATGGATGTCGCCAGACGAGTGGCTGCTGATCGTGCCCAGTGGCGAAGAGTTCGCCGTTGAGCAAAAGCTGCGCGAGGCGCTGGCCGGTCAGCATATCTCGATCGTCAATGTCAGTGGCGGCCAAACACTGCTGGAGCTGAGCGGTAGCAAGGTGCGTGAGGTCTTGATGAAGTCGACCTCCTACGACGTACACCCGAGCAACTTCCCGGTCGGCAAGGCGGTGGCAACTCATTTTGCCAAGGCGCAACTGGTGATTCGCCACACGGGCGAACACACCTGGGAGCTGGTGATCCGGCGCAGCTTCTCCGACTACTTTTGGTTGTGGCTGCAGGATGCCAGCGCCGAATTTGGGCTCAACATCAGCCAATAACCATGTTTATCGAAGCTTGGCGCAGTTGCCTGAGGCTGCGCTGATGCCGCGTGTGAATGCAGGGAGATTGTAATGAGCAGAACCCCGGATACCTGGATTTTGACAGCGCAATGCCCAAGCGTGCTGGGCACGGTGGATGCGTTGACACGGTTCCTGTTCGAGCAGCGCTGCTATGTCACCGAACATCACTCCTTTGATGATCGGTTGTCGTCGCGGTTCTTTATTCGCATTGAGTTTCGCCAGCCGGACGACTTTGACGAGCAGGCTTTTCGTGATGAGCTGGATCAGCGCAGTGCCATGTTCGAGATGCAAACCGAGCTGACCCCGCCGGGCTACCGTGCCAAGGTGGTGCTGATGGTTTCCAAGTCGGATCACTGCTTGAATGACTTGCTCTATCGCCAACGCATTGGCCATTTGCCCATGGACGTGGTCGCGGTGATTTCCAATCATCCGGACCTGGAGCCGCTGGCGCGTTGGCATGCGATTCCCTATTACCACTTCGCCCTAGACCCGAATGACAAGCCGTCCCAGGAGCGCAAGGTACTGCAAGTCATTGAGGAAACCGGCGCCGAACTGGTCGTGCTTGCCCGTTATATGCAAGTGCTGTCGCCAGAGTTGTGCCGCAAGCTGGACGGATGGGCGATCAATATTCACCACTCCTTGCTGCCGGGTTTCAAGGGCGCAAAACCTTATCACCAGGCTTACCAAAAGGGCGTGAAACTGGTCGGTGCCACCGCGCACTACATCAATAACGATCTCGATGAAGGGCCGATCATTGCCCAGGGCGTTGAGCCGGTCGATCACAGCCATTACCCAGAAGACTTGATCGCCAAGGGGCGTGATATCGAATGCCTGACCTTGGCCAAGGCCATCGGTTATCACCTCGAGCGCAGGGTCTTTTTAAACGCAAATCGCACGGTTGTGCTGTAGCACGACCTGCCTTTCCCAAGCTGAAACAGCTGTTTCACACTGCCTTAGAGTTTCTGGTTTAGCGCTCAGATCAAACTCTTTGTGAATGCTTCAGCCGCTGCAAATGCTCCAGTGCAAGGCCGCGCGGCCATTGGCTGCGCTTTTGTTACGACAACAAGAAGGAGAGCAAACGATGTCTGATAATCGTGGTGTGGTGTATCTCGGTGCTGGCAAGGTCGAGGTGCAAAGTATCGACTATCCGAAAATGCAGGATCCGCGCGGCAAGAAGATCGAGCACGGCGTCATCCTCAAAGTCATTTCAACCAACATCTGTGGTTCCGACCAGCACATGGTGCGTGGCCGTACCACGGCGCAGGTTGGCCTGGTTCTGGGCCATGAGATTACCGGTGAGGTGATCGAGAAAGGCCGCGATGTTGAGCACTTGAAGATAGGTGATCTGGTTTCGGTGCCGTTCAACGTGGCTTGCGGCCGTTGCCGCAGCTGTAAAGAGCAGCACACCGGCGTTTGCCTGACCGTAAACCCGGCGCGTGCCGGTGGCGCCTATGGCTATGTCGACATGGGCGACTGGACCGGTGGCCAGGCAAATTACGTGCTGGTGCCATATGCCGACTTCAACCTGCTGAAATTGCCTGATCGCGACAAGGCGATGGAAAAAATTCGCGACCTGACCTGTCTTTCAGACATCCTGCCGACCGGTTATCACGGCGCAGTGACTGCGGGCGTTGGCCCGGGCAGCACGGTGTATGTCGCTGGCGCCGGTCCCGTGGGCTTGGCTGCGGCTGCATCCGCCCGGCTGTTGGGCGCCGCGGTGGTGATTGTCGGCGACGTCAATCCTGTACGTCTGGCCCATGCCAAGGCCCAGGGGTTCGAGATTGCCGACCTGTCGAAAGACACGCCGCTGCACGAACAAATCGCTGAGTTGCTGGGCGAGCCTGAGGTCGATTGCGCTGTTGATGCCGTAGGCTTTGAAGCGCGCGGTCACGGGCATTCCGGCGCGCAGCATGAAGCGCCAGCTACGGTGTTGAACTCGCTGATGGGCGTGGTGCGGGTGGCCGGCAAGATTGGTATTGCCGGCTTGTATGTGACCGAAGATCCAGGCGCGGTGGATGCAGCGGCGAAAATCGGTAGCCTGAGCATTCGCTTTGGCCTGGGCTGGGCTAAATCGCACAGCTTCCATACCGGGCAAACACCAGTAATGAAGTACAACCGCCAGTTGATGCAAGCGATCATGTGGGACCGGATCAATATTGCTGAAGTGGTGGGCGTGCAGGTGATCAGCCTCGACCAGGCGCCACAAGGCTATGGCGAGTTTGATGCCGGTGTACCGAAGAAATTCGTCATCGATCCACACCGTTCATTTAGCGCTGCCTGATTTACGGGTCGCGGTCTAAATCAAGCTCGCCGTTGTTCCGAACGGCGAGCTTTTTGGTGTGTCAGGCGGACTCAGGGCAGCTGCAATTCACTGCGGATCTGCGCAATGCGTGCGTCTTTGCGTTGCCACATATCCGTCACCCACGCCTGTACCTGCTGGCGAAATTGTTCGTCGTTCTGGTAGTCGCCCTGATGCAACGCGGGGTCGAGCTCAAGGGTTTGGATATCGACGATGACCTTTGGCACCTGGCCGCTGATCAAGGTCCAGAAGCCGGGGATTTGCGCGCTTGGGTAAACCACAGTGACATCCAGCACCGCATCGAGCTGTTCGCCCAGGGCGGCTAATACAAATGCCACGCCGCCGGCCTTGGGTTTTAGCAAGTAGCGATAAGGCGATTGTTGTTGCACCTGTTTTGCCGGGGTGCAGCGTGTGCCTTCAAGGTAGTTGACCACTGTTACCGGTATGTCCTTGAATTTTTCGCAGGCGCGCTTGGTTATCTCCAGGTCTTCACCGCGACGCTCCGGGTGTTTGGCTAAATAGGCCTTGGAATAGCGCCGCATAAAGGGATAGTCCAGTGCCCAGAACGCCAGGCCGAGAAAGGGCACCCAGATCAGTTGCTGTTTGAGGAAGAACTTGAAGTAGGGCGTTTTCCGGTTGAAAACCTGCACCAGTGCCGGGATATCGACCCACGATTGATGGTTGCTGATAACCAGGTATGAGGTGGTCTTGCGCAATTGCGCATTGCCGCGAATATCCCAGACCGTTGGCAGCAGGCAAGCGAAGATCAGTTTGTTGATTTCAGCCCAGGTTTCGGCAACCCACATGACCCCGCGCGAGCAGCTCGCCTTGAGCTGCTTGCCAGGCAGGATGAATTTGCCCAATGCAATCAACAGCAGTGGGCCGATCAGGATCAACGTGTTTAACAGCAGCAGAAGGGTGACGCTCAGGCCAGTGAGCAAGCGGCGCATGGCAGCTCCTTGATATGCAGGATCGCCTATATCATAGGGTTGGCGCCGGCGCAGTCCAAGCAATAGTGCGACATCAAGTCTCACAAATTGTGCAGAACCTCTTTCAGTCATCAGAGTCAGATGCACCAGACTTTCATGGAGAAATGACGTTTGAAGATTGTGATCGCGCTAACAGCTGCTCTTTTGACCCTGCCGGTGATGGCCGCTGAAAAAAACGCCTCCGAGCTCAACACATACGGTCGCTACGAGCTGGTAACGCTGCCGCAAATTGGCCAAACCTTGAAGGCCAAGATGGATACAGGCGCAATGACCGCCTCGTTGTCAGCCAAGGATATTGAGCGATTCAAACGCGATGGCGGCGAGTGGGTGCGCTTTCGTCTGGCCATCAAGGACGCCGACGACACCCTGTATGAGCAGCCCTTGGTGCGCATTACCGAAATCAAGAACCGTGCGGAGGAGGGCGCTAATGTGACATCCAGCAGCCCTTCGACCACAGAGCGCCCGGTGGTCAACCTTGAAGTTTGCGTAGGCCATCAATCGCGTACTGTCGAAGTGAACCTGACTGACCGGACTCACTTTGATTATCCGTTGCTGATCGGTGCCAGCGCGATTCGTAAGCTGGATGCGGCCATCAACCCGGCCGAGCGTTACACCGTCGAACGCCCTGAGTGTTGAGTCTGTAGGCTGTGACCACGCAGAGCTTGTCCATCTGCTGTACACCGATGGGTCAATAGCTCAGACGCATGGCATCAGCAATGGCGGATGAAAAAAGCGTCATCCGCCTCCGATTGGCATCACCAGGGGTTTGAGACTTGCAGGCGAGTGTTCTATGTTGTCGGTATAAAAATACTTACAGCTCATTCGAAATGAGCTGTTGACCGCTACAAGGATGACTCAGGTGCAACAGCAACGCGTACAAAAACGCTCCACGGACGGGCTTTTGTTCTAGTGTCGGCAGCATCAGGTATCAGGCCCATGGGCTCTGGCTTTTTGCATATTGCTGTGATCGCCCTATTTTGCCTTAACCTGCTCGCGTGCAGCGGGGGGCCGCTCAAGCTGAATAAAGTCGCCAAGACCGATATCGACATGGTTGTCGATATGCACTGGCGCACCATTGACCAGAGCCTGATTGTGCTGATGGGCAAGCTCTATGAGCGCAACCCGGACGAACTTCACAAAACCCCGAACGCGACCATACTTTCCCGCCAGCAGCAGTTGTGGGCGACACCGCTTGACCAACAAACCGCTTATCTTGGCAAAAGTGAATTGTCAGCCATGGATGTTGCCCTCGATGTGCATTTCAAGGGCGATCGCGTGTATGCCGTGATGGCCGGACTGCGGGGCATGCTTAGCCGCTCCTATGGCTAAATTGATGACTTCTACCTGTTTGATACGCCGGACCAGCAGGCGCTTTACAACAGTGCGCGCAATGTTGAAATCCTGGTCTGGCGCCTAAAGCATCGCCTGGACGCCAATGGCGAGCGTCTGCTTTTTACCAATGGTTTTGACAAACCACCCTATAACCTAAGTTTCGAGCGATTATTCGGCAAGATCATCGCTTATCAAGACATGATGGCAACCATCACCTCGGAGCGCTCCCAGCGCAGCATAAATTATGCGACGCACAGCATATTGAGAATGGCTTTCCTGCCGATATAAGTCTTAGCCAAGCGGTATGGCCATCTTGCTGGATAGTGGCACCTTGGCATCGGCGTAGTTCTTGCTTGGACTTTAGCTTGTTACGCTTGCCACTGAGCGTGCATTAAGTGTTTTGAGGTGTCGTCATGACTGTAGTACTCAAGCCGGGCGTCAGTTTGCTCGAGCGTTTTAGTTTTGCCCGTAAGTTTCTTATCCTCGCTGTCCTGTTCATATTGCCGCTGACCTACGCCTTGTGGGCCATATGGTCTGAGTACCAGGCCGGCCAGCGGTTGATTGATCATCAGATCAAAGGTCTCCACGATATTCAGGCATTGGCGCAGGTGCAGCGCGAGGTGCTTGAGCAACGCACTCTATTGGCGCGCTGGAAAGGCACCGATGATGCCGCCCAAGGCTTATTGACCAGTCGTGAAGCCAAGCTCGATGAAGCGCTGAAGCAGGCGTCCGAGCAATTGTCGGGCGGCGCAATGTCGAGCCAGGCAAAGGAGTTGTTGCAAACCCTGCAGGCGGATCGCAGCCGCTTGAGTTCCGCTGAGCTGAGTAACATTGCGTTACCTGATGCCTTGGAGCGTTACCAAATGAATCTCCAGCATCTCACCGCGCTTCGGGAGCAGATCGCCACCGACAGCGGAATGATTCTGGACCCTCATCTCGACACCTACCTGATGATGGAGCAGTTGACCTTTACCTTGCCGCGCTTGCTCGAAAACCTCGCCAGCTTTGCCAGTCGAGGCTACGGCGCTGTGGTTTCCGAGCATTTCACCTTGCAGAGCCGGGTCGGGATTCGTGACCTGCGACGCAGCATCGATGAATCGAGCGCGCAGTTGCTCAAGGCGCATAACACCCTCGAGCGCACCGCTCCTGACTCGATGAAAAAGTTGCAGGCACCGTTTCTGGCCGCCGAGCAAGGCATCGAACTGTTCTTGAAAGAGATCGATCGGGACATGTTTGATGCCAACCCCATGCAGTTGACGCCCGCACAGTTTATTCAGCGAATCGAAGCCTTGCGTCAGCATTTGCTCGCGTTGCAGCAGGCACAAGTTGAGCAATTCGAGCAGAGCCAAAACGCCTACCAGCACGTCGCAACAATGCACATGCTAGATATCGTCCTGGTATTTGCGCTGCTGACCCTGGCCGCGCTCTACGGTCTTGTTTGCCTTAACTGGTCGATTCGCCGCAGCGCCCATGAGGTTATTGCGGCGGCCCAGGGCCTGCGTGATGGCGACTTGCGTGTGCAGATGCAGGTGTACGGCAAGGATGAGCTGGCGCAAATTGCCTTGGCGCTCAATACCGCCGTGACTCAACTGCGCGGCTCGCTACAGGGCGTCAACCATGAAAGCGAAGGCCTGGGCGGTACGGTTCAGGTGCTGAGTCGCCAGGCGCAGAATTCGTTGCAGGCCGTCGAGCGCCAGCAAGGCCAGATGAGCCAGATTGCCGCTGCTGCCACGCAAATGGCGGCGACTGCGCAAAGTGTCGCCCAAAGCTGCGAGGAGGCTGCAGTCGAGGCGGTGCAAACCCAGGAAGTGGCCAATCAAAGTAACCAGCGCAGTGAGCGCACCAGTTCCAGCATGCGCCAACTCAGTGCTCGCCTGGGGGACAGTTCGGCAACCTTGAAGCAGTTGCAGCAGCAAACCGAGCAGATCACCCGTGTGGTTGATGTGATCAAGGGAATTGCCGAGCAGACCAACCTGCTGGCGCTTAATGCGGCAATTGAAGCTGCGCGGGCGGGCGAGCAAGGCCGAGGCTTTGCCGTGGTTGCCGACGAGGTCCGCAGCCTGTCGCAGCGCACGCAAAACTCCACTGCGGAAATTGCGCAAACCGTTGCCGACTTGCATAAGGTGGTCGGCGAGTCCGTTGAAATGATGGAGCAGGCCGTGGCCCAGGCCGAGGGCGATGTCAGCAGTGTGCTGGCGATGAGTGATGATCTGAGCGGTATAGTCGAGTCGGTCCAGCGTGTGAGCGACCGTCTGGCACAGATCGCTACGGCAGCCGAGGAGCAAGCCGCCACGGCGGATGAAGTCAGCGGTAATATCCAGCAGGTCGACCAGGACGCCAGCACCTTGCTCGATGGCGCACAAGCGGTGAGTCAGGCCTCGGAGCAGCTGCGCATGGGCAGTCTTGAGCTGGCGCAGAATACCGGGCGTTTCCGCCTGGGTTGATCATCAAGCCAGGCGCCTGCCCAGGCCTTTATTCACGGCCCGGGCTGGTGTCGGCTTGACGCTGGCGGGCGCCTGTCGCAGTCTTCCCGACGGGACCGCCACCATGCAGGACGCTGATGCCACACATTCTGATTGTCGAAGATGAAGCCGCCATTGCAGACACCCTGATCTATGCCCTGCAATCAGAGGGTTTCACCACCACCTGGCTGGCATTGGGGCAGGCCTGTCTTGATTCCGTGCGGCAAGCGGAGCCTGATCTGCTGATCCTGGACGTCGGCCTGCCGGACATCAGTGGTTTTGAGGTGTGCAAGCAGTTGCGCCGCTTCTGCGAAGTGCCGGTGATTTTTCTTACCGCGCGCGATGGCGAAATTGATCGGGTGGTGGGCCTGGAAATTGGCGCCGACGATTATGTGGTCAAGCCCTTTAGTCCTCGCGAGGTAGCCGCGCGGGTCAAAGCGATTCTGAAACGTGTAGCCCCGCGTGAGGTGACCCCCAATGCGACCTTGCTTCGCTATCAGAGCTTTGAGCTGGACAGCCAGCGCGATCAGGTGCATTACTTTGGGCAGTCATTGAGCCTGACCCGACATGAGTTCAAGTTGCTCAGCGTGCTGCTTGAGCAACCAGAGCGCGTGTTTTCTCGCGAGCAACTGCTTGATGGCCTGGGCATCGCCGCAGATGCGGGCTATGAGCGCAATATCGACAGCCATATCAAGAGCCTGCGGGCGAAGCTGCGACTGGTGAATGCGACTCAAGACCCGATCCAGACCCACCGTGGCCTGGGCTACAGCCTAAAATGCCCGGGTAACGGCTGATGCCCATCGCGATTCGTATCTTCCTGGTGTATTTCCTGTTTGTTGGCTTGTCTGGCTGGTTCGTGCTGAGCACTGTCATGGACGAGATCCGACCCGGTGTGCGCCAGTCCACCGAGGAAACCCTGGTCGATACCGCCAACCTGCTGGCCGAGGTACTGCGCGATGATGTGCAGGCTGGAAAACTCAGTCAGAGCCACTGGCCTCAGTTGCTGAAAACCTACGGTGTGCGCTCGCCCAACGCTGATATCTGGGGCGTGCAAAAAACGCAGGTCAATCACCGCATCTATGTGACTGATGCCAAGGGCATTGTCTTGCTTGATTCCACGGGGCAGGCGGTTGGCCAGGATTACTCGCGCTGGAATGATGTCTATCGCACGCTGCGAGGTGAATACGGCGCTCGTTCTACCCGCGAAGATCCGAATGATCCAGAAAGCTCGGTGATGTATGTGGCAGCGCCCATCAAGGTTGGGCAACGCATTATTGGCGTGGTGACCGTGGCCAAGCCCAACCAGACCTTGCAGCCTTATATCGAGCGCTCGCAGCGGCGATTATCGTGGCTGGGTTATGGGTTGATTGCCTTGGGCTTGTTGGTCGGTGGCCTGCTTAGTTGGTGGTTGAGTTCATCGCTGCGCCAACTGACGCGATACGCACAAGCGGTCAGTGAAGGGCAGCGGGCAGCCTTGCCACGCATGCCGGGTGGAGAAATGACCCAGCTGGCCCTGGCGGTCGAGCGCATGCGCACCGAGCTTGAAGGCAAGGCCTATGTCGAGCGTTATGTGCATACCCTGACCCATGAATTGAAAAGCCCGCTGGCGGCGATTCGTGGTGCCGCTGAACTGCTCGATGAAGAATTGCCGGATGCTTCGCGAAAGCGTTTCATTGCCAATATCAGTCAGGAAAGCACGCGCCTTCAGCAACTGATCGAACGCCTGCTGCACCTGGCGCAGGTCGAACAAATGCAAGCCCTGGAGGAACGCGCCAAGCTGCCATTGGCTGAGCTGATAGGCGCATTGGTGGAGGGCCAGGCGGCCGCCATCGCTCAGTCCAAGGTAAGGGTCGAGCTCAATATCGCCCCGGGCCTTGTGCTTTTGGGCGAGCGGTTTTTGCTGCGCCAGGCCTTGGCCAACATCCTGGATAACGCATTGGCATTCGTCCCTGAGCATGGGCTGATTCGTATTCAGGCCGAAGCTTGCATGCAGGGCGTGTGGGTTCGCTTTTTCAATCAGGGCGAGGCAATTCCCGACTATGCGCTGGCGCGCCTGACCGAGCGCTTTTATTCGCTGCCCAGGCCGCAAACCGGGCGAAAAAGTACCGGGCTGGGTTTGAACTTCGTCGAGGAAGTCATCGAGTTGCATGGCGGCCAATTGCAGATTGCCAATGTCGAGGGTGGCGTCGAGGTCAGGGAATTGCTCCCGACTGCAGGCTAGGCCAACACACAAGCTCCACAGAGTCTCCATAAAGGCTCCATAAAGCCACCATTTCGACGGCGCACAGTGCTCTCCATCAACCCATGCATGGAGAGCTGCACCATGAACCGACCTTTGTTATTCAAGCTGGGCACCATAGCCCTGTTAATTGTGCTGTTGATTATTCCGCTGCTGATGATTGGCAACCTGGTCAGTGAACGGCAGAGCCAACGTGATGAGGTGGTCCAGGACATTGCCCGCAGTTCCAGCTTTGCCCAGCAACTGACCGGGCCGATTTTGGTCGTGCCCTATACCCAAGCCAAGCGTGGCTGGAAAACCAATGAGAAAACCGGTGAGCGCTACTGGGATGAATGGCAAGTACGCGGGCGCATGTACTTTTTGCCCGAGCAGTTCAAGCTCAATGGCTCGATGCGCACTGAACTGCACAACCGTGGCATCTACCAGGCGCGCCTGTATCACAGCGATAATCGTGTCAGCGGTTCGTTCAGCTTGCCTGCCCACTATGGCGTCAGTGGCAAACTCGAAGACTACAGCTTCGATCCGGCATTTCTGGCCGTGGGTATCAGTGATATTCGCGGTATCAATAACGACCTCAAGTTAGAGCTCAATAACCAGCGCCTGAATTTTCAGCCAGGCAGCGGCGAGCCGATGCTGGGGAGCGGGGTGCATGTGCCTTTACCGGCCATGGATACGACAAGTGAGCAGAGCCTGAGTTTTGCCTTTGACCTCAAGCTGCAGGGCACCGCCAGCCTGCATGTGACCCCCATTGGCCGTGACAGCGTGGTGCAGCTCTCGTCGGACTGGCCCCATCCAAGTTTTAGCGGGCTGTACCTGCCGACTGAGCGCTCGGTGACTGACCAGGGGTTCAAGGCCAAGTGGCACACCAGTTTCTTCGCCACCAATATGGAGGAGGTCCTGGCGGGCTGTCGTTCGGGTGGCCAGTGCCAGGGCTTGTCGTCACGCAACCTGGGGGTGAGCTTTGTCGACCCGGTCGATCAATATCTCAAGGCTGATCGTTCAATCAAATATGCCCTGTTGTTTATTGCCTTGACGTTCGCAGTGTTCTTCCTCTTTGAAATCCTCAAGCGCATGGCCGTGCACCCGATGCAATATGCATTGGTTGGATTGTCGCTGGCGCTGTTCTACCTGCTGCTGATTTCGCTTTCCGAGCACATGGGGTTTGCACTGGCCTATGTGGTTTCAGCCGGTGCCTGCGTGTCGTTGATCAGCTTTTATGTCAGCTATGTATTGCGCAGTGCTGCGCGGGGGCTGGGTTTTGGCCTGCTGCTCGGCATGCTCTACACCATGCTCTATGGCTTGCTTAGCGCGGGGGACCACGCATTGCTGATGGGGTCGATATTGGTCTTCGTGGTGCTCGGCGGCTTTATGGTGCTAACCCGTAATCTCGACTGGTATGGCGTCGGTAAGGGCGCTGCCGAAACGTCCCTCAACTAATCAAGTTGCGGCGCGGGCAAGCCGCGCCGCTTATGGAGTGTCGAAGATGCGAATCTTTATGCGGGTTTCGCTGTGTTGCTTTCTGGGGGCTGTTCTCAGCCTGTTTCTGCTGATTGGCCTGATGTTCTTCAGGCGCTTTGACCTGATCAGTGGGCTGACATTGACTGGCATGCTACTGAGCTGGCTGGTCTTGAACAGCTTGCCGGCGGATTTCCTGAGTAGCCTGACCGGGGGCGCCAATGCCTCCAGCAACCCTTCTGTTCAGTCTTTTGCCCAGCTTTGCGCGGCGCTGGGGCAATTGGCGGTGTTGCTCGGTGGTGGTTTTTACTACTACTGGTATCGCCGGTGAGCGGGCATATCGGCTTGCGCGAGGATGCACGCTGCGGGGCCCGGCTGGCTCGGCAGATTGCGCAATTGTTCGCGCCTTCTGCCAAGCACTTGGGGCTGGCCAGGACACCCCAGCGCACGGGTGACAGCGATGGGCTGAGGAGCAGCCCAGCCAAGGCCTAGCTGGCCCAGTTCAGGCCGGTGGTTGGGTGCTGCGCATGGATTCGCGCTGGCTGACATCTTCGTACCAGCTCGCCAGGCAGGCAAAACGTGCGCGCCATCCCAGTTGCGGCTGGCGAAAGTCCAGATAGCCCAATGCACAGGCAATGCAGATCGATGCAATATCAAAGCATTGCAGTCGGTCGCTAGCAGCCTGGGTTTCCAACTCTGCCAGGCCCCGCTCGATTTTTTCCTGCTGGGCGTCCAGCCAGGTTGGCCAATGCAGCTCTTTGGGGCGCAGAAAGGTTTCATAGCGGATCAAAATAGCTGCGTCGAGTATCGCGTCAGCCAGTGAGGCCAGGGTCAGGCGCTGCCAGCGGGCTGCACCGTCACGGGGAATGAGCGGTTCGCCGCCGTGCAGGTGATCGAGGTAGTCAAGGATTACCCGGCTGTCGTGTAGGGTATCGCCATTGGCCAGTTCAAGCGCCGGGATCTTGCCCGATGGGTTGCGTGCGATTACATCCCCGCTGGGACTGACCGGGCTGAGCTGGACATCGAAAAGCTCGACATTATCCAGTTGCCGGGTCTCATGCAGCAGCACTATTACCTTGCGTGCGAAGGGTGAGGCTGGCGAGTAAAACAGGGTCATTTCCTTGCAGGACATTGGCTGGTTTCCAATCTTTTTCAGGGGTAGATCACATTAGCTGTTTGTTTCTGTTCGCCGGGCAGTATACGACCTTGGTCGTGGGTGCACAGGGCAACTGGGGCGCCGCTGCGCTAGATGCCCTATAAACAGTGATGGCCAGCACATGTCCTGGCTGCACTCGACCAAAGTCTCACTGGCGCTTACGCCCTGTGCTGCTAAGTTGCAGGTGTCAAAACAACAAAAACAATTGAGGAGAACCTCACATGTCTGCGTCTAAGCAAGAGGCTGCCAAGGCCTATTGGAAAGACAACCTGCGGCTGATGTTGACGCTGCTGGTGGTCTGGTTTGTGGTGTCATTCGGCTGCGGTATTCTGTTCGTTGATGAGCTCAATACCATTCAGTTCTTCGGTTTCCCACTGGGATTCTGGTTTGCCCAGCAAGGGTCCATCTACGTATTTGTGGCGATGATTTTTTTCTACGTCTGGAAGATGAATCAGTACGACCGAAAACACGACGTCCACGAAGACTGAGGCGCCGACAATGGATACCCAAACTCTGATTTATCTGTTTGTCGGTGCAACCTTTGCACTGTACATCGGCATCGCCATCTGGACCCGTGCCGGGTCTACCAGTGAATACTACGTTGCTAGTAAAGGCGTTCATCCAGTTCTCAACGGTATGGCTACGGGCGCCGACTGGATGTCCGCGGCTTCGTTTATCTCAATGGCGGGGATTATTTCCTTCACCGGCTTTGACGGCAGCGTTTACCTGATGGGCTGGACCGGCGGCTACGTGCTCCTGGCCATGTGTCTGGCACCGTACCTGCGCAAGTTCGGCAAATTCACCGTGCCTGAGTTTATCGGCGAGCGTTACTACTCGCAGACGGCTCGCGTGGTCGCGGTAATCTGCGTGATCTTCATTTCCTTCACCTATGTGGCCGGGCAAATGCGCGGCGTTGGTATCGTCTTCTCGCGTTATCTGGAAGTAGACATCAACACCGGTGTAATCATCGGCATGTGCATCGTGTTCTTCTACTCCGTTCTTGGCGGCATGAAGGGCATCACCTACACCCAGGTGGCGCAATACTGCGTGATGATCTTCGCCTACATGGTGCCAGCGATCTACATTTCGATGCTGATCACCGGTAACCCAATCCCACAACTGGGTTTTGGTAGCGAAGTGACGGGCACTGGCCAGTCGGTTCTGGAGCGTCTTAACGGTCTGGGTACTGAGCTGGGCTTTGGCGTTTACACCGATGGAAGCAAGTCGACTATCGACGTGTTCTTCATCACCATGGCGCTGATGGTTGGTACTGCGGGCCTGCCGCACGTAATTGTACGTTTCTTCACCACGCCAACCGTACGCGCTGCTCGCCAGTCGGCCGGTTATGCTCTGCTGTTCATTGCCATTCTGTACACCACGGCTCCAGCTGTTGCCGCGTTTGCGCGTACCAACCTGCTGACGACCATTCCAGGTGTTGAATACAGCAATGCACCACAGTGGGTTAAAAACTGGGAGAAATCCGGTCTGATCGCCTGGCTCGACAAGAATGGCGACGGCAAGATTCAGTACGGTCCAGGTGCTCCATTTGCCGGCGCGCCAACCTTTTCGGCTGAAACCGGTGCCCATGGCGAGCGCCAGGTGACCAATGCCCCGACTGATGCGGCTAACGAGTTTTACGTCGACCGCGACATCATGGTTCTGGCCAACCCGGAAATCGCCAACCTGCCAGGTTGGGTAATCGCCCTGATTGCAGCCGGTGGTTTGGCTGCTGCCTTGTCGACTGCCGCTGGTTTGCTGCTGGTTATCTCGACCTCGATCTCCCATGACTTGCTCAAGAGCAACATCATGCCGAGCATCTCCGAGAAGCAAGAGCTGCTTGCTGCTCGTATCGCAGCGGGGGTTGCGGTTGTTGTGGCAGGCTTGTTCGGGATTTATCCGCCAGCCTTTGTGGCACAGGTGGTGGCATTTGCCTTCGGTCTTGCCGCAGCATCCTTCTTCCCGGCCATCGTCATGGGGATTTTCTCCAAGAAGATGAACAAGGAAGGTGCGATTGCCGGCATGGTTGTGGGCCTGGCATTCACCTTCAGCTACATCGTCTACTACAAGTTCATCAACCCGACTGCTGGCGCTGCTGACTGGTGGTTCGGTATCTCGCCTGAAGGCATCGGTACCCTGGGCATGATCTTCAACTTCATAGTTGCGGTAGCTGTGGCTTCTGTTACCAGCGCGCCGCCAGAGCGCATCCAGCACTTGATCGAAGATATCCGTATCCCTCGCGGTGCGGGTGCTGCAATCGATCACTAAGCTATAGGTGCCCGTTAGCGCGGGTGCACTGAAACAAAAATCCGACCTCTGCAAGGAGGTCGGATTTTTTTATGGCTGGGCTTCTGCTTGCCAGTGTTCAATTGAAGTATTGGCGACAGCTGGGGCTGGCCAATGCCTATCGGGTTGTCGGTTTGCGCGGACGGAACAGCAATGGCCAGCAGCCGAGCAGCGCCGGGATGCCCAATCCGAGCCAGGCAACCCAGTCCCACATGCCATCCCCGAGCAGGGCGCAGAACAAGCCGAGCAGGCTGAGCAAGCCAATGACCAATGGCAGGGCGAAGGTTGATTGCTTCCAGCTCATGCATTGGCCTCCTTGCTATTTGACCGAGCAGCAGCGCCGTAGCGCCGTACCCACCACAAATACAAGCCGCTGATCAGTACGATAATGGTCAGCAAATCAAGCACCGCCCATAGAATCTGCATGGGGCGTCCGCCGTAATCACCAAAGTGCAGCGGTTGCGACATCGACAATGCGTCCATGTACCACGGCCGCTCAGCGACTGCGGTCACTTCAAGGGTGCGTGCATCAATCAACACGGGTGTCCACAGGTGCGCAGTGAGGTGCGTTGCCCCCTTCATAAACACGCTGTAATGATGCTCGCTGGAGAAGCGAGTACCGGGAAAGGCGATGAAATCCGGTTTCATGCCCGGTGTGGCTTGTTGGGCGATATCTATCAAGTTATTGGCGGATGCGCGCTCGGTCAGCGGCGGCGCGTCACGATAAGGCTCGACCAATGCGCTCAATGCATCATTGCGCCAGGCACTGATCAATATGTCGGCGCAAGCGCTGATCACGCCTGTGGTGCCGACCACAATGGCCCAGGTCAGGGTCACTATCCCAATCAGGTTGTGCAAGTCGAGCCAGCGAGTGCGGGCGGACTTTTGATGACGCACAGTGGCGAAATCGAGCCGGCGCATAAACGGTGCGTACAGTACTGCGCCGGAAACGCAGGCGACGACAAACAACAGGCCCATGAACGCCAATAACAGCTTGCCGGGCAAACCGGCAAACATGTCCACATGCAGACGCAGGATAAACATCAGTACGCCGCCATTGGCCGCAGGCATCGCGACAGCTTCGCCGGTGCGGGCGTCGAGCATAAAGGTGTGCGAGGAATTGGGTTCGGTGCCCGCCGTGGCTGCGGTAATGGCGATCACACCATTGGTGTCATCTTCTTCGTAGCCAATGTACTGGATTACTTCGCCGGGGCGGCTGCTTTCTGCTTTATCCACAAGCTGTTGCAAGCTGAGCCGAGGCGTGTCCACGGGCATCTGGCGCAATTCGGGCGCCTCGCCGAGCAAATGTTCCAGTTCATGGTGAAAAATCAACGGCAGGCCAGTAAGGGCCAGCATCAGCAGGAAGAGTGTGCAGATCAGGCTGGTCCAGGTGTGAATTTGTGACCAGCGTTTAATGGTGTTGCTGCGCATGACGGGGTCCATCAAAATGAGCGGCCAGTGGCCTGGCCGCTACTCGACTTAGAATTCGAGTTGAGCCGAGAAGGTCAAGGTGCGGGGCGCGCCAAGGTAATAGCTGCTCAACCAGTATTCCTTGTCTGCCAGGTTACTGACATTGGCACGCAGGGTCAGGTTGCTGTCGTTGGACACTGCCGTGCGATAACGCATACCTGCATCGAAGGTCGTCACCGAGGGCAAGCTGTGATTGTTGGCTTCATCGGTGTAGATCTTGCCTGTGTAGTAGGCGCCTCCAGTCAAGGCTACGCCCGGCAGGGCACTGAGCTCGTATTCGTTGTAGAGCTTGGCGAACTGGCTGGCGACGTTGGTCGGTTTCTGGCCTTCGCTGGCGGCATTGCTTGAGTCTTTGACCTTTGGATCAAGCAGGGTCAAGCCACCGACCACTGTCCACTGCGGAATAACCTTGCCGGTTATACCGAATTCAACCCCACGGTTTTCCTGCTGGCCGTCGTCACTGTAAATACCCTGGCTATTGGTGTAGCTGTTGGGTTTCTCGATATTGAACAAGGCCATGGTCAGCAGGGTTTCGCCTACGGTCGCCTTGACTCCCAGCTCGTATTGCTCACTGACTTGTGGGGCCAATGCCTGGCCAGCGTTGAGTGCCGTGTTGGGCGCAATTCCACCTGCCTCCAGGCCTTCGATGTAGCTGGCATAGGTAGTCAGCCAAGGCAGGGGCTTGTAGATCAGCGAGATATTGGGCGTGTTTTCGCTTTCTTTGTAGGTGGTGGCTTTTTCGTCATAGCCAAAAGGGCCAGCAAAAACGAAGTCGTTGCTGTAGGTCTCGATGGTGCTGTGGGTCAAGCCAAGAATGGTCGACCACTGCTCGTTGAAGGTGATGATGTCACCAATCAGCCAGTTGTCAGCCTGGGTACGGCTGGACAGGCGTTGGTCGCCATGGCCGACGCTGTAGCTGGGCTTGTCGACCTGTGGTTGCTGGTTGAATGGCAGGTCTGGAGTCACCGAGACGTACTGTGGGCCAGGGTATGGAATGTAGTCTTCGTAGTTGCGCTCACGGGACACATTGCCCTGATAACCCATGGTTACCTTGTGGCCAATGCTGCCGGTGTTAAATACCGAGTCGAGGTACAGGTAGCCCGAGGTTTCTTCGGTTTCAACCGGGGCAAAGGCATACAGCGGCTGGCTGTAGACATTGGCACTGTAGACCGTTGGGCCGGTGTAGGTGTATTCGTTCTCATACTGGGTGTAACCCAGGGCGCCACGCACGGTGAAGGTGTCGTTGAGCCGCCAGTTAAATCGGCTGCCAATGCGGCCGTGCTCGCTGTCGGAGAACGCCCAGCGCTGGCTGTAGAGTTTGTCATTGTCCAGTTTGTCGGCATCGGGACGCAGGGCTTGGTCGCCAAAGTACCAGTAGCTGGTCAGGCCGCGGGTTTCGCTTTTCTTGTGCGAGGCGTCAAACTGGATAAGCAGGTCGTCGCTGACATTCCAGTCAAGTGCCAGGGAAACCATCTCACGGCGGTCTTTTTGCATATCTATCGCCGTCTCGCCGTCTTGGGCCAAGACATTCAGGCGATATGCAAACACTCCGGCTTCATCGATGGTGCCACCGAAATCGCCGTGCAGGTAATAGTTTTCGCCGCCAGCGTTGCCGAGGGTGACGCTGTTGTAGCGCTGGTAAGTCGGGCGCTTGAGTACGTAGTTGACCAAACCGCCAGGGCTGGCTGGGCCATAGAGGAAACCGCTGAGGCCGGTGAGGATTTCCAGCTGTTCCATTTCCTCGACAAAGTTGCCGCTGTCATAGCCGTTGCTGAAACGCAGGCCGTCGCTGGCCAGGCTCAAGTTACCCGAGCTACTGAAGCCACGCATGCTTACAGAACTGGCGTAACCTGCCGAGTTTGGCGAGGTGAACTGCGTCGATGGGTTGAGCTTGTAGACGTCATCCATCGAAGTGGCCTGGATATTTTCCAACAGGTCGCTGCTGATCACGTTGATCGAGTAAGGCGCGTCACGCAAAGGTATGCCACCGAGCGCACCAACGTTTTGCACGGACTCACTGCGGTAGCCATCGGCTTCGCTGCCCGTGGTCAACTGGGTGCCAATGACCGTTGCGTCGGGCAGTGCCGCGGCGGATAGATCGCCTGAAACTGCTTTGAGGCTGTAACTGCCGGCGCTGTTGCGCTCAAGCTGCAAACCACTGCCTTGCAAGGCCGTTTCAAGTGCCTGGGTTGCGTCGTATTCACCCTGTACCGGTTGCGACATTTTGTTTGCCGTCAGCTTGGGGTCGATGCTCAGGGCGATTCCGGCTTGGGCAGCAATGTTGTTGAGTGTGCTGGCCAGCGGTGCTGCGGGCAGTTGGTAGGTCTCAGCCTTGGCAACTGTTGCGGCGCTGCTCAAGGTGATCGCAGCCAGCAGCAGGCTTGGGCGAAAACGTGCGTTGAATAATGGCATTGTGAACTGCTCTCAAAGGGTAATATGTCTCATTACCTTAATTGCCGAAGCAGAATCGAAAAGTGTCAGGGCCTGAGTGAAATATTTTTCCAGGGCCTTATTCAGCCGTTGCTGGCATTGGCTCGGCAGGCACTACGCGTACCCACCATTTACTGTGTTGTTCGAGGCGAACCGGCAAGCTCGGCAGCAGGGTCGCAAGTGCAAGGTCGCTGTTGTTCAACGGGAAGCTGCCGCTGATGCGCAGGTCGGCAACCTGTGGGTCTACGCTCAAATAGCCGCTGCGATATTGGGTGAGGGTTGCCACCAGATCGGCCAGGCGCTGTTTCTCAACCACCAGCATGCCGTGAACCCAGGCATCTGCAGCCATGGGCGCAGGACTGGGCTGGCTCAGGCCCTGCTCGGTGATCAGTACTTGCTGGCCGGCACTGATGACGCGCCGATCCGGTCCTTTTGCCGGCTCTGCAGCGACCGCCGACTTGAGCACGACCAAGCGCGTGGTTTGGTTCGACTCACGCACCAGAAAACGCGTACCGAGCGCTTGCAGGCGACCTTGCTCGGTCTCGACAATAAAGGGGCGGGTATCGCCATGGGCGGTTTCCACCAGGATCTCACCGCCGTGCAGTACCAGGCGGCGCTCCCTGGCATTGAACTCGATATCGACCGAGGTGCGACTGTTGAGGCGCAGCATGCTGTTGTCGTCCAGCTGAACTTGCAGCTGTTCACCGCTTGCCGTTACCTGGTCCGCAAGCCAGTCGCGCAATGGGCGCTGATGATTGGCCCAGCCAGCACTCAACACCGCGAGCAGCGCCACACTGAGCAGCGACTTCTTGAGCGTGCCGGTTTTGGCCGAAGGCTTGTCTTTGATCAGTGCCGCCCGCACCAGTGGTGAGGCATCACGGCTGATATCCTGTTTTATCAGTTCCAGGCGTTCCCAGGCCTGGGCATGTTCAGGCGCGGCGTTTAGCCATGCTTGAAACGCCCGGTGTTGAGCCGGGTCGTGATCTTCCGAACTGAGCTTGAGGCGCCAGTGGATTGCTCTATCGAGTATGGCGCGGCTGATGTCATTCATTGCGGCGCGCCGTAGCGAGCGATGTAGCATTGGCGCAGGGCCTGGGCCAGGTATTGGCGTACCCGCGAAACCGAGACGCCCAGTTTCTCGGCGATTTCCATATGTTTGAGGCCGTCGATCTGGCTATACAGAAACGCCGCACGGGCGTTGGCTGACAGCTCGCCAAGCAACTGGTCGATCCGAAGCAGGGCCTGGAGCGCTATCTGTTGTTGTTCCGGATCTGGCTGCAAGGGTTCTGGCAACTGGGCCAGTTCAGCCAGGTACGCCTGTTCGAGGCGGTTGCGCCGGTGCAGATCGATCAGCAGGCCTTTGGCGATGGTGGTCAGCAACGCACGCGGCTCGTTAGGTGCGAGCAGGTCTGAGCGCCCGAGCAGGCGCACAAAAGTGTCTTGGCTGATGTCTTCAGCGCGTTGGCTGCAGTTGAGGCTTTTGCGTAACCAGCCGAATAACCAATCCCGGTGGTCACGATAAAGCATGCCCACCTGCTGATGGTTAATGGAGTTTGCCGAGGTCACGCGAATGGCTCTGTTATCTAAATAGAAAATACATCGAGAACTATTCGCATATATTCGCAGGAATGCAGTGTCGACCGCAATCTACTTCAGGCAAATGCTGGATCAATGGTCGTGCGCCGCCTGCAAATGCTGGCTGACGAATGAGTCTGGCATCACCCTGTCCATAGATGCAGATCAATAAGTCCTGCATGGGCATGCCTTAACCTCAAGCTTTCGCCTTTTGTTGTGTGCCATTCCATGACCTTACCCCGCAAAACCGAGTTGCTCTCACCTGCCGGCAGCCTGAAAAACATGCGTTATGCCTTCGCTTATGGCGCCGATGCCGTGTATGCAGGGCAGCCGCGTTATAGCTTGCGTGTGCGCAATAACGAGTTCGACCACGAGCACCTGGCGCTGGGCATCAACGAGGCGCATGCGCTGGGCAAGCAGTTTTATGTGGTGGTCAATATTGCTGCCCATAACGCCAAGCTGAAGACCTTTATCAAGGACTTGAAGCCTGTGGTCGAGATGGGCCCGGATGCCTTGATCATGTCAGATCCGGGGCTGATTATGCTGGTGCGGGAGGCCTTTCCACAGATGCCTGTACACCTGTCGGTCCAGGCCAATGCGGTTAACTGGGCCAGCGTCAGGTTCTGGCAGCAAATGGGCTTGAGCCGGGTGATCCTGTCACGCGAGTTGTCGCTGGAGGAAATCGCCGAAATTCGGCAACAGGTCCCGGATATGGAGCTTGAGGTTTTTGTCCATGGCGCATTGTGCATGGCGTATTCAGGGCGTTGCCTGCTCTCTGGCTACATGAACAAGCGCGATCCCAACCAAGGCGCCTGCACCAATGCCTGCCGCTGGGAATACAAGGCGCAGGAGGGGCGTGAGAACGAACTGGGCAATATTGTCGCGTCCACAAAGCAGGGCTGCACCGATTGCACAGGCGCTGAACAGGTAGAGCCAACCCTTGGACAGGGCGCGCCAACCGACAAGGTTTTTGTACTGGAGCAAAGCACTCGGCCGGGCGAGGCCATGCCAGCGTTTGAGGACGAGCACGGCACCTACATCATGAACTCGAAGGATCTGCGCGCGATCCAGCACGTCGCTCAACTGGTAAATCTGGGCGTGCACTCGCTGAAAATTGAAGGACGGACCAAGTCGCACTTCTATTGCGCCCGCACTGCCCAAGCCTATCGCCGGGCGAT
This sequence comes from Pseudomonas sp. S9, assembly GCF_000222125.1. Classification (NCBI taxonomy): domain Bacteria; kingdom Pseudomonadati; phylum Pseudomonadota; class Gammaproteobacteria; order Pseudomonadales; family Pseudomonadaceae; genus Pseudomonas; species Pseudomonas sp. S9. The sequence goes on from NZ_AFFX01000003.1 coordinate 353,116, forward strand.
TGATGATGCCGTGGCGGGCAAGCCGTTTTCCATGGAGCTGATGGATACCCTGGAGTCGCTGGCCAACCGTGGCTACACCGAAGGTTTTTTACGCCGGCATGTGCATGACCAGTACCAGAATTATGAGCGCGGCTCGTCTGTTTCGGAGCAACAGCAATTTGTGGGTGAGTTCACCGGCAAGCGTATTTCAGGCAGGGCGGAGGTTCAGGTGAAAAATCGCTTTGCAGTTGGCGACGGACTTGAGTTGATGACGCCCAAGGGTAACCTGCGGTTCACCCTGACCGAACTCTATGGGAATTGTGGACAAGACCTGCTCGTTGCGCCCGGAGACGGCCATGTCGTTTACCTGGCCGTGCCGGATGATCTTGAACTCGATTACGCCTTGTTACTGCGTGACCTGGACGCTGTTGCCGCCGCTCCAAATCAAGTCAAAGCGAGTGCCTACCCGGTCGGCGAAGCCACAGGTTAAGCCGTTGTTGCAGCGCTTGCAGGCTGTCGAGCTTTTGCTGGCGCGCCTTGCAGAGCAGGATCAGGCTCAGCTCGGCTGTGGCCAGTGCATCGGCGCTGGCGTTGTGACGCTGCTGCACCTGCAAGCCAAAATGCTGGGTCCAGCTATCCAGTCCAGCGTGTTCCAGCGCGGCATCTGGACATAACATCGGAGCGAGTTGGGCAACGTCGAAAAAATCGTGTTGCAGGCGATAACCCAGGCTTTGCTTGAGTGCCCGGCTGAGCATGCGTTGGTCGAAGGCGGCATGAAACGCCAACAGTGGGCTGCTACCGACAAATGTCATGAAGTCCAATAACGCCTCGGCCGGTTCGGTTCCGGCGGCGATCATGCTGGGCGCCAGGCCGTGGATCAGTACGCTGGCGCTGACTTTATGGTTTTCGCACGACAGGGTGCATTCGAACTGCTGGGCAAGGTCGATGGCGCCGTTTTCGATGACCACCGCACCAATCGCCAGCAATTGGTCGCGCTTGACATTCAGGCCACTGGTCTCCACATCCACGACCACCATGCGCTGCTGGTCGAGTACGGCTGTGTCGAGCGCTGCGGGTGCCGCCAACTGCTCCAGTCGATGTTGTTGTTCGTCGCTTAACTGTGTTGGGCGGCCGGTAAGCCAGTTCAGTGCATTCATAGTTGATAACGTAGCGCCAGGCTGGACTGCAGGCGTTTGGCCTGACGAAATGATTCACGTAGGATACGCCGGTCAAGATGGTTGAGCCTGTCTGGATCAATCCGGTTGGAGTATTCCAGCCCTTGTTTGGCTTGTTGTTGATGATGTTGCATGCGGGTTTGCTGAATGAAGTGATAGGCCTCCTCATAAGCGGCGCCATCCTGGGCATCAATCACGCCTTTGTCGATCAGGCCCTGCAAGCGCTCAAGGGTGTTACTGCTTTCGATTCCGTTGGCCAGCGCCAGCAGGCGAGCACCGTCCACAAAGGGTGTCAGGCCCTGAACCTTGAGGTCGAGGGTGTCTTTTTCCACGCCTTTGCGCGCCACTACGAAGTCTCTAAATCGCCCGACCGGTGGGCGTTGGCGCAGGGCGTTCTCGGCAAGCATGCGCTGGCTCAGGGTGTTCTTGGCAAACTTATCCAGCAACTCGGTGCGTAACTGCGCGCAGCCTTGCGGTTCGCCCCAGACCACCCGCAGATCAAAGTAGATGCAGGAGCCAAGCAGGTTCTCGGGGGTGGCATTGGAAATAAAGTCGTCGAAGCGTTGCGACCACTCCTGTTGCGACAAACACAATTCGGGGTTGCCCGCCATGATGTTGCCTTTGCACAAGGTGAAGCCGCATTGGGCAAGGTGCAGGTTGATTGCATGGGCCAAGGGTAGCAGTCGCTCGCGCTGGGCGGCTGCGTAGGCGGTGTTTTCAGCCGCAAACATGATGCCGTTGTCCTGGTCGGTCAGCAGCGTTTGTTCGCGTCGACCCTCGCTGCCAAAACATAGCCAGGTAAATGCGAAGCCAGGATCACCGAGTTCCTCGATGGTCAGTTCAATCACCCGGCATACCGTGTGATCGTTGAGTTGGGTGATCAGTTGGGTGATCTGTGTGGAGCTGGCGCCATGTGCCAGCATTCGGTCAACCAACTGTTGGATGTTGCTGCGCAAGTTGATCAGGGTTTCCAGCTTGCTTGCATTGCGGATGCTGCGCGCCAGGTAGACCAGGTCAACCCGCTGCAACGAGAACAGGTCGCGCTCAGAAACCACGCCACTGAGCTGGCCATGTTCGACTACGCAGACGTGGGCGATATTGCGCTCGGTCATGGCAATGGCGGCATCGAAGGTGCTGGCGCTGGCGGGCAGGCGAAAGGGCTTGGCGGTCATTAATTGTTCGATGGGCAACTCGAGTGAACTGCCATCGGCAATGACCCGGCGCAAGTCACGCAGGGTAAATATGCCCAGCGGTTGCAGGCGTTGGCTGACAATCACGATGCTGCCGACATGTTGCTCATGCATTATTTTGACGGCTTCGCGCACAGTCGTATCCGGCGCGCAGCTGACCGGTTTGCGCATCAGCCGCTCACTCAGCTTGCTGTCCAGCGAGTACTGCGAGCCAAGGCTTTCGGTTGCGCGTAGCTGTACCTGTTGATTGACCTGGTCGAGCAGGCTACTGACGCCACGCAAGGCGAAATCGCGCAAGGGAGCGGAAAGCTCAAACAGCTTGATGAATATCGCCTTGCGCAATAACAGGCAAAAACTGTCCTGGGCGGCGATATGTTCGGTTCGCGTAGCGCGTTCGCCGATCAGCGCGGAAAGAGGAAAGCACTCACCTGTGGTGATCTCAAAGGTGGTTTCACCGTTCGCTTTTGCCGCATGGGGGCGGGCGCCACGGATAAGCCCTTGCTTGACGATATAAAAGTAATCGACCGGGCCGTCGCTGGGCTTGAGTATGCTCTCGCCCTGGCTGTAGAAACGCAGTTGGCAGTGCTCAACCAGATAGACCAGGTGGGTCAAGTCCATTTGGTTGAAAGGTGGGAACTTTTGCAGGAATTCAACGGTGCCGTGGATGTTCTTCGACACCGCGGTTTTACCTGCACGTTCGAACTCGTTCTCAGCCATGCCAGCGTTCCTGTTTTGACCATGGTGCTTTGCTTGCTGCAATGCGCCCATTCGACGTAAGTCTAGTCGTTGCAGGTATTGCGCCCGGTTTCGGTGCTGGTAGAGCCAGGCTGTCGATGGCTGCAGGGCTGGGGTTTATACCGCTGTGCGTGACTTGGGCCTGTTGATGCTGAGGACCTTGGGTTGCTGTAATCCAGGGGTTTCGATCCAAGCCAGGTCGCCATGCTCAGTGTTGTGCAAGATAAGCACCTGGATGCTGCGCAAGGTATCGATATCGTCGCTGGAGACCGAGAAGCTTTTCGACAGGCCCCGGTCGCACAGGCTAGGGCTGTACTCGCGGCGTGAGCGACGCGGTGCGCGCAGTTGATTGTACTTGGCCCATGTGATCAGTATTGCGCCAAGCAATGCGCCTTCGAGCAGGTAGAACGAGATTTGCTCGATCAGCGGCATGAACGATTGGACAAACAAATTCTGGTATTGCTCGGGGTTGGCAATCACCTGTTTGATAAAGGGCACCGCGCCGTTGGTCGTGAGGTAGATAAAGCCTGCCCATGCAGCCAGGGTCAGCAGGGTGTCGATGCTTTTCGGCAGCCAGTTTTGTTCAGTTCTGATGATGCTCATGGTTCACTCCGTTTGATGCCACGATCAGGGCTGGTCCAGCGTGCTCGTTTTCCTCGAGCGCTAATCATTACTTTCGGGAAGCTCACCAACGTCGTGAAAAACGTCAGTAGCCAGAAGGCCAGGGGGTACCAGATTGTCCAGAACAGGGCTTGGCCCAGGCCTTTTTCATACTTGCGCTCAATCATCAGGCTGAGTCCGAATTGTGCGAGGCAGACTGACGCGAGCAGTACGCCGGTAAATCCGGGCGGCAACATATCGTTGACACGGTAGTTAGGCGCTACCTCGAAAAACTGGCCGATAAGCCACAGCACCAGTGACAGTGCCAGCGCAAATGCCCAGGTCGCCGACATGGCGAACTCCAGTAGCAATGGCCACATGTAGCGATAGCGCCAGGACCAGATGGTGCGTATGTTTTTCAACAGGACTTCGGCGCCGCCTTGCGCCCAGCGCTTGCGTTGTTTCCAGAGCCCGGCCAGGGTTTCAGGCATCAGGATCCAGCACAAGGCACGCGGCTCATAGAAGATCGTCCAACTGTCGAGTTGTAGTTTCCAACTGACGTCGATGTCTTCGGTGATCATGTCCGGGCTCCAGTAGTCAATGCGGTCCAACGCACTGCGGCGAAAACTCGCGACCACCCCCGAAATTGTAAATACACGGCCGTAGACCGTTTGCGCGCGCTTGATCAAGCCGATAATCGAAGAGAATTCACCCACCTGAATACGCCCCACCAGGGTTGAGCGCGTACGAATCCTCGGGTTGCCGGTGACGGCGCCGACACGAGGGTTTTCGATCAATGGCTTGACCAGAAATGCTGCAGTGTCACGGCTCAGCAGTGCATCACCATCAATGCAGACCAGGTATTCGCTGTTAGCGGCAAGCGCGCCCATGCGCAGGGCCACGGCCTTGCCCTGGTTCTGCGCCAGGTGGAGCACACGCAAGCGTGGTTCGCGCGCAGCAATTTGATCGAGGACCTCGCCGGTGTTGTCCTTTGAGCCATCGTTTACCGCTATGACTTCGATATTCGGGTAGCGTTGGCTCAGGGCAGCACGAATGGTCTCATGGGCATTATCGCCCTCGTCATAGCAGGGGATGATGATTGAAATTAACGGTTCGCCATCCAGGACGGGGGCTGGGTTGTCGCCATCATGCGACCATTTCCAATGGCGCTCCCAGTGAAGCCAGAAGTACAGCCCACCGACAATCCAAAGCAACGACATCAGCAGTGGGTAGATAAAGATAAAATTCAGCATCCCTGCACTGCTGATGCCTTCAGCCAAGCCAAGTGGGAGGCCAATAACGATGGCCAGGACTATTAGTGCTATCAGTCGGTCTATCATGGTTGCGGCGTCCAGGCGTTGGAGAATACCGGGCGAATCCCTTCCAGCGCCGGCTCGTTGCGGACGAAATTGTCTGGGTAATAGCCGTAGTTGACGACGCCTTGCCATTGCAGGCGCTGCATCCATTGGGCAAGTTGCCCGGCATCGATTGCCGGTGCGTTGGGCTTGCTCCAGTCCCGGGCCTGCAACTCGAAAACTGTGCGTTTCAGCGCGCCTGGACGCTTGCCAATAATGGCCACCATTTTTTCCAGCCAGGCGTTGGAGTCCTCCAGCTTGACCCCTTCCATCAGCGGCATCGCCATTGGCGCCGTCCAGTCATAGCTGGCGAGGAAGTTGTCGAGGTTTTGCGCGAACCAGGTTTCACTCTCAGGGTTCATGATGGGTTCGGCGTAGATGTTGCGGGCAGTCTGTACCTGCGGGCCGCGAATGGCTTTTACTTTATCTGCCAGTTCAAGGGTGAAGTCAGTCAGGTACGCAGTCTTGAACACCGTCCATTTCTGCAGGGTTGCGCTGTTGCCTCGCAGTTGGGATATGTCACCCGGCAAACCTGCTTTGCGGTATGTGGCCAAGGCGTCCGGGCCGGCGTCCTCGAAGTCGGATAGCAGCGCATCATCATGGAAGAGCACACCATTGAAATTGCTGTAGCGGGCAAGGTCCTGGTAGAGCTTGGTGATTTGCTTGCGCACTTCGGTATTGAAGGGCGAAAGCCGCTGGTATTGCTTGGGGTCAACCGATAGGTTGCCGGTTTCAGGGTCCCAGCGTTGTACGCGAGGCAGTTTTTTGTCCAGGTCGAAGCTCAACACCGGCATCCATGCGTAGACCTGCACATGAGCGCGGGTCTGCAACTGCCATGAGGCACGGTTGAACAGGTCGGCGCGCATTGGCAGGACGCTATTGGGAAAGTAGGTTTCGCTGACGGTGCCATCACCTTTGGGGTCGGCATATGCTTGCAGGAAGACCGTGTTGATTCCCAGGTCATAGATGCGTTGGACCAAGCTGCCAATGTTCCTGTCCATCTGTTGCGGATCAGGGTCGTAGACGTAGTCGAGGTCTACATGGGCAACGCGCATCGAACTGGTTTCACGAATGTTCACGATGGCAGAGGCAAACTGGTCGATTTCAGGGTCACCACTGACCAAGTGACGAGGCCCTTCCTTGATGCTAGAAATGCGGCTCATGCCATCATCCAGGGTGAGTGCGATGCTGTAGCCGTTCTCGGCCGCAATGCTCAGAACCTCGCCGTTTTGCTGACCATATGGCCATACCCAAACCCGTGGTTTACGGCCGGTCGCTTGCTGTATTTTTGTGCTGATCCGGGCAATATCATTGCTCCAGCGTGCCTTGGCTTCGGCATCAGTCTCATAGCGCTTTTGCACAGGGTCGTAGTGACGGTTGGCTGCCGATGGCTCCAAGTTGCCCTGCGGGTTTGCCAGGGCCCCGGTGTGCATGTTGTCGGTGTGTGCCGCAATCTCGATCAGGGGATTGTTGGCCATGCGCTTGATTTGATCCCAGGTCGCGAACTTCTTGCGTTCGGTGGGCATGCCGGCGAAGTCGACAGGGCTGCTCTGGGGCGTGCTGACCCAGGCGCCCACAGGGGCAAAAACGGCTGGCCAGTTGTAAGCTTCGAGCAGGGGCAGTACGCGGTCATAGAAACTGCTGTAACCGTCATCGAAGGTCAGCAAGATCGCTTTTTCAGGCAGCGGTTTTTTACCTGCTCGCGCTGCCAGGACCTGGTCGACTGAAACGGCTTGGTAACCGCTGTCATGCAACCAGTTAAGCTGGGCGATCAGGTTGGCCGTGCGCACCGACACATAGTTCTGGTCTGCTTCCTGGTCTTCAATATCGTGATAGCAAATAGCCAAGACCTGACCTTCTAGCCAGGGGGCTTCGCTAGCGGGCAAGGCGCGGGCAAGTGGTGGCACAAAGGGCGGCCCTTCAGAGGCGCAGGCCGTGAGGAGTGTGAGGCTCAATGCCCAAAAGATGACTTTATAAAGAAAGCGCATGGCGGTACTCATCAAAAACGGTACGAAAGGTCGAACACAAGCCGGTATTCAGTCTCGCGTTCACCGTCGTAGGGGCGACTAAGTGCAGAGACGGTTGCACCGAAGTTGAGCTGGTCATCCAGACTTACGCGTTGGCCGTAGCTGATAAAGCCAATGGGGTCGGTGCCATAATCGCGCTGGTTGTAGCTGCCCAGGCCGAACTGAGCCTGTTGGCTCCAGGTCCGCTCGTAGCGTTCATACAGCGAGTGCGAAAGGCGTACGCCAGGCATGAAGCTAAAGTCATTGTCAGGGCTGAAGTACGGGCCTTCGCCGGGTTGGCTGTTATGGCTTGCACTGATATCAAGCAGGGCGTCGGCAATCAGTTTGGGCGATGTATAAACTCGCTCCTGACCTGAAATAGAGCCGCTTATGCGGTTGTTGCCATCATCAAAGCGCTGAGGCGAAAGCGATACGCGCCACATGCGGCTCTCGTTCTGGCGCCACATCAGGTAACCCGAGAAACTGTCGGAGGTAACGTCGCTGTTTAGCGCGCGCAGGGGTGTTTCGCGAGACAGCCAGTCCATCGACCAGCCATATTGCCAGTAGTCGTTGAGGTCATGGCTGGCGCTGAGCCGCAAGCCCTGTTTGTTGCCATGGCCGTAATTCTGATTGTTAATCTCAGCTTCAACACTGTGATTGCGGCTGCGCCACTCGACACCTGCACGCTGGTAACGGTTGCGACCCTTGCCCTCCTGGAACTCACCCTGGCTGTAACCAAGGCCGCCAAATACCCGCCAGTTGTAGTCAATCGGTGAGCTGTACAGGACGGTATCGATTCCAAAGTCACCAGTGCCTGTGGCTGTGTTGTCGGGGCTGACACCACCATTACTGGAAACCCTCAACTCCGCCATATTGTGTAGTTGGCGGACGCGATCAAGACGTTGCGCGGCGAGCCCCTGCGGGTTGCGCGAAATCACATCGTCTGCATACAACTCAAACTGTCGCCACTCTTGAAGCGCTTGGGCTGTATAGCCTTGACTAAGCTCGACATCGAGAGAGCGCGGCGAGATATTCTCCGCTTCCTTCAGCTCTGCTTCGGAGCGACGTGGCCAGCCACGCACGGAGTAGATGCCAGCACGAAGGGTTCGTAGTTCAGTATTGCCTGGTGCGCTGTTGGCCAGGTCTTGGGCTTTTGCTTCAGCGCCAGCCAAGTCGTTACTCGATTGAGTCGCATTGACCTCCATGACCTTGCCGGACAACCAGTCGGGATTATTCTTCCCGCCGGGCAAGCCTTTTTGATAGAGCCGCTTCGGCTGCTCGGCAATTATGGGGATAAGCTGGGCGGCTTCAGCATCTTGCTGGCTTTCTTCAAGGGCGTAATACAGCGCTTGCAAGTCAGACAGGTGGGCGGGGGCTTTTCTATCGCCTGCGTCCACTATCTGCCGGTATAAAGATGCAGCCTTCTCGGGTTGGCGCAAATAGAGTTGAGCACCTGCAACCCAGCGCAATGCATAGTTCGGCAGCTGCACGCCCTGGGCGTTGAAGTACGCATATTCATCCAGCACCTGTTGCATATAGCTGCGGCTGTAAAGTGCGCCAATACGGTCAATCCGCAGCGCTTTTGCATCCTCTTTCGCCTGGGCAATGGGCGCCCAGGCAGCCAGCAGTTTGTCAGCTTCGGACAGGGCTTTGTCAGCCAGCTTGAAACGCTCGTTTTCTTTGGCTGTTGGCAGGTCAGACATGCGCACGTAGTCCGCCACTCTTGATCTTTGCAAGGTGCGTAACTCATGGTCATTGATCAGGCCTGGCGTTTGCTCGGCAAGCTTGAGCGCTTTGGAGTTCAGGCCCGCACGCTGCAGAGCCAAGAGGTATTCGCGTTTTACGCTGTTGTTTTCAGGCGCCAATCTGCGAGCTTCGGCCATTTCCTGCAGTGCGCTATATGGCTGCTGGTTGCGCGTGTAGGCATAAGCGAGGGCCAAGCGACGTTCTACATTTTTGGGTTGTTTGGCCACCAGGGATTGTGCCTGGCGTGCTGCTTCAGCTTGCTTGCCTGAGTCGGCCAGGGTCATGACCCGACCAACAAGAGCGCCTTTGTCAGACGGTCTTAGCCGCAGCACCTGAGTGTAAGTGGCCAGTGCCTGCGGCCATTGCTGCAAATTGCGATACGCCCGGGCAACAGTGGCTAATACATCTGCGTTGGGCTTTAGAAAGGTGCGGCTGTCTTCATACTGGCTGACAACTTCCTTGTCCAGCCCGGCCCAGCCAGCGATGAGTATGTGGTCGCTGGCATATAGCTGTGAGCGCTGGGTCTTATTGGCATCACGCAGGAAGTTGAGTGCGGGCGTAAAGTCGCCATCACGCGCACCAATCACAAGTTGGTCATAGCCTGAAGTTTGTGCTGCTACTGTGCTCGAACACGCCAACGCCATGCAGAGGCAGAGAGGGTGAGCGGTGAGCACAAGGGCATGAGCCTTTCTGCGCAAACGCAGCAAGGGTGAATTAGGATTTACTATCACGTTAGCCATCTTTTAAATGGGCGAGCGGCCTGTGAGTTAAAAACCATTGGCAGGCGTTGCTCAGGGAGCCCGTACGATGGCATTGGCTGCAATTGCCCACTTATGGTCGCGGCCGAATACTGATGCCAGGTTTAACCAGTCTGAGTTGGTTTGTACGGTTCTGTTGTTGCTGAGCATTGAATAGCCGGGGTTAGGCCGGTATTGAATCCTCAGCTCAAGAGGGAAGTGCTTGTGAGTCACAAACATTTCGCTATAGGTCGATTATTTCAGCGCGGCCCCGGTTGAAGGGGAATGGGAAAGAATTTTTCAGATTTGCTGCTGACCGCCTGGTAAAGAAGGCCGATCGGACGCCTCCCGCACCAAGCGTCTGCGCAAACTAAAACACCCTGCGAAGCCAGCGCCTCGCAGGGTGTCATGGTGACGGCTTCACTAACCGTCTAGTCGCAGCTTGCTGTCCAGAAGCTACCGGCGCCGTTGACTTGTCTGATCACCCACGCTTTTGGGGGCGCAATGTTGCCGTGGATTTATTTTTTTCCGGGGGCTAGCAAGGCGTTGACCGAAGCATTGAAAGAAGTTTGCTTGCAGTAATTATGAAATGATTCTCATGTTTGAGTTTGTTTTTAATTGCGAGGTCGTATTTAAGTTCGTCGCATTATCAGATAAAAGATGTGTTGTGTTGAATCTGACAGAATTGTTCAGATTTGCATGTGATTGATTTAAAAGTGTCGGGTTGCGTTCGGTGTTTTCTGCGGATGTTGAAATAGAATCGTTTTTTTTTTATTAGCCTGTCGCTAATTAGAGTGTGCTGTTATAAGTTGCGGTATGACGGCGGCCATTCGCATAACCAGAGGCGTTTAAGGCGGCTGAGGAATACGTCCGGACGCTTGACCGGGCCCCTGACCTCCATCGATTGGCTTGTACTGAAGCAGGCGACTTTCGCCGATGGCGAGTGCGCCAGTAAGCGCAAGCAAGCCCGCAGGGCTTGTGTCTAATAGAGGTGGGCGGAATGATGTCTGGAAAGCCGTAAGGCTGTTGGATCGGCTGTCAGGCCTGGGGTGGAGGAGGTTTGGCCGTGTGTGCGGTCTTGCGCCTGTAGCGAGGCAGGGCTTGGGACCTGATCTCGACGAAACCACTTGTCTCGGTTTCCGTCAGCGGCACGCCTTTCCTGGATACATAAAAAATGCCCGCATCTCTCGATACGGGCATTTTCTGCATCAATCAGGCTAAGTTAGCCTGGGTTGGGCGGTTTTATGCGTCACTAAGCTCAGAGGCCATTCTTGGCCTTGAATTCGCGACGACGACGGTGCAGGACTGGTTCGGTGTAGCCGTTTGGCTGTTTGGCACCTTCGACCACCAACTCCAATGCCGCTTGGAAGGCAATGTTGCTGTCGAAGTCTGGGGCCAATGGGCGATACGCCGGATCGTTGGCGTTCTGGCGGTCAACCACCGGCGCCATGCGCTTGAGGCTTGTGACAATCTGCTCTTCGGTGGCGATGCCGTGACGCAGCCAGTTGGCCAGCAGTTGGCTGGAAATACGCAAGGTGGCGCGGTCTTCCATCAGGCCAACGTCGCTGATGTCTGGCACTTTCGAGCAGCCTACGCCCGAGTCGATCCAGCGCACGACATAGCCCAGGATGCCTTGGGAGTTGTTGTCGAGTTCATTCTGGATTTCTTCAGCCGACCAGTTGGTGTTGCTGGCCAGGGGAATGGTCAGGATGTCATCGACCGAGGCCGCGGTGCGGTTCTTGAGCTCTTCCTGGCGGGCGAACACGTCAACCTTGTGATAGTGCAAGGCGTGCAGTGTTGCAGCGGTAGGCGATGGAACCCAGGCGGTGTTTGCGCCCGACATCGGGTGGCCAATTTTCTGCTCAAGCATTGCGGCCATCAGGTCAGGCATGGCCCACATGCCCTTGCCGATTTGCGCACGACCTTGCAGGCCGGTCGCCAGGCCAACGTCAACGTTGTTGTTTTCGTAGGCGCCAATCCACTTCTCGGCCTTCATGGCGGCCTTGCGCACAAAAGGACCCGCCCCCCTCGAGGTGTGGATTTCGTCGCCGGTGCGGTCGAGGAAGCCAGTGTTGATAAACACCACGCGTTCGCTGGCGGCTTTGATACAGGCCTTGAGGTTGACCGTGGTGCGACGTCCCTCGTCCATGATGCCACCCTTCAAGGTGTTGCGCGTCAAGCCGAGGGCATCTTCTACACGGCTGAACAGCTCGCTGGTGAAGGCGACTTCTTCGGGGCCGTGCATCTTGGGTTTTACGATATAGACCGAGCCGGTACGGGTGTTCTTGCGGCTGGTGTTGCCGTTGAGGTTGTGCATGGCGATCAGGCTGGTCAGCAGGCCATCCATGATGCCTTCCGGCACTTCAAAACCTTCTTTGTCGATGATTGCGTCCATGGTCATCAGGTGACCGACGTTACGCACGAACAGCAGTGAACGGCCGTGCAGGCTCAACTCGGTGCCATCGGGCTTGGTGTAGACGCGATCCGGGTTCATGGTGCGGGTGAAGGTGGTGCCACCCTTGGCGACTTCTTCCGCCAGGTCGCCCTTCATCAGGCCGAGCCAGTTGCGGTAGATCACCACCTTGTCGTCGGCATCAACCGCAGCGACGGAATCTTCGCAGTCCATGATGGTGGTCAGTGCCGCTTCCATCAGGATGTCTTTGACGCCAGCGGCATCAGTGCTGCCGACTGGGGTATTGGCGTCGATCTGGATTTCAAAGTGCAGGCCGTTGTGTTTTAGCAATACGGCGATAGGTGCATTGGCGTCGCCCTGGAAACCCACCAGTTGGGCATCATCCTGCAGGCCGGTATTGCTGCCGCCCTTGAGGTTGACGAGCAGCTTGCCGTCGACAATTTTGTAGCCCGTGGCATCGGTGTGCGATGCGGCGGCCAGAGGGGCTGCTTCATCGAGGAAGGCACGCGCGAAGGCGATTACCTTGTCGCCGCGAACCTTGTTGTAGCCTTTGCCTTTTTCGGCACCGCCTTCTTCGCTGATCACGTCTGTGCCGTAGAGCGCGTCGTACAACGAACCCCAGCGGGCGTTGGATGCGTTCAGGGCGAAGCGTGCGTTCATCACCGGTACCACGAGCTGCGGGCCAGCCAGATGGGCGATCTCTTCATCGACATTGGTGGTAGTGGCCTGGAAGTCAGCTGGCTCAGGGAGCAGGTAGCCAATTTCTTGAAGGAATGCTTTGTAAGCAACGGCATCATGAGCCTGGCCGGCGCGAGCCTGGTGCCAGCTGTCAACCTGTGCCTGGATATCGTCGCGCTTGGCCAGCAAGGCACGGTTTTTCGGTGCGAGCTCGTTAATTACGGCTTCTGGCCCCGTCCAGAATTTTTCGCTGGAAATACCGGTTCCACCAATGGCTTCGTTGTTAACGAAGTCGAACAGCACTTTGGTGACCTGCAGGCCACCGACTTGAACGCGTTCAGTCATCACTTGCCTCACTCTGCTCAGCTTTACTTATTAGCCGCTTAGGCATCTCTGAAAAACTACTGCGCTGGCTACCTTTTTCAGAAGCTCCTACGGGCTCAGGACTCAGTCTTGTAGTCCAGGCCGCGGCATACTACATCAAGATCCATGGAAAATCAGTGGGTCGCGTCGTTATGCGACCAAAATGCGCTTAGCAGTCACGGCTGGAACGTTGTGCATGCAGAAACAGCTGATATTGTTTCATAAAACAGATAAAACGGTACACGATTTGTTGTATCTATCTTATTGGCTATTTCTTCCGCGCCTCAATGGCAGTCGACCTATACTGCTGGCAGGCTCCAGGAAGACTTAAGCATGCATATTATTCAGGCCACGTCAGATGATCTTGACCCGCTCAGCCACTTATTCGTCGATTACCTAACTTTTTATCAGGTCGATAAGCCGCTCAGTGCGGTGCAGGCATTTTTGGCTGCACGGATAGAGCAGGGCAGCTCGACAATCTTCATCGCCCGTGACGATGCCGGGAGCGCACAGGGTTTTGTGCAGTTATATCCGCTGTACGCTTCACTGGCATTGGCGCCGATGTGGTTGCTCCGTGGTTTGTATGTGAAGCCGCAGGGGCGCCGCCAGGGCATTGCCGAGGCACTGATGAACACTGCGCGTGATCATGCGCAGGCTGCTGGCGCTTGCGGCCTGCAGCTGGAGACAGCGAAGAATAACCACCCCGGACAAGCGCTTTATGAGCGACTCGGGTATGTTCGGGATCAAGCCTTTTATACCTATTGGCTGGCATTACCCGGTCAGTAGGCGAAGCAGCGGCCTGCCTGAATACGCCGCTTTGATCGCCTTTTATAGATGTCACAACAAAGTGAGGCCTGCCATGGATCATCTGGTATTAACCGTTATCGCTCAGGATCAACCCGGATTGGTCGAGCGCGTTGCCCAATGTGTGGCCAACCATGGTGGCAACTGGCTTGAGAGCCGCATGTCGCGCATGGCTGGGCAGTTCGCCGGGATACTGCGCGTGGCCGTACCTGCCGAGTCGCACGCCGAACTGGTCACTGCGTTACAAGAACTCAACGCCCATGGCATTCGTGTGCTCCTGGCTGAAAGTGGTGCCGAGCCGTCCTGTACCTGGAAACCGATCATGCTCGACCTGGTTGGCAATGATCGCCCAGGCATTGTCCGCGACATTACCCGCTTGCTGACCGAACTGGGGGTCAACGTCGAAAGCCTGCAGACCGAGGTGATGCCTGCACCTATGAGCAGCGAGCCGTTATTTCATGCCGAGTCCATGCTTGCTGTACCGCTGGGGCTGTCGCTGGATGAGCTCAAGACCCAGTTGGAGACCCTGGCGGATGATTTGATGGTGGAGCTGAATATCCGCACAGACAGCTAAGGAGTCTCTGAAAAAATACTGCGCTAGGTATTACTGGCGCAGCCCCTGCTGCGGCCCCGAAGGGGTGAGCAACGCGAATCAAATGCTCAGTTAGGACAACTAAAGTCGAGCGCGACCCCAGTCGCTTTTTCGCATCTGTTCGCCTTGTACTCCCTTCGCTCGCGACCTTTTTCAGAATTTGGGCTTGCAACATATCCACGGCCTGTGTGCGTAGGGCTGTGGATAACTTGAGGGTACTTGAAGGGCCAGCTAGTGGCCCGCTGTTCTCCATGATCTGGTTAAAAAAGCAACAGTTTCAATGGCTTGTGCACAAAGGGCGGGGATGGATCTGTGGATAAGGTTGGGATGATCAGCTGCAGCCCAGGGTTGACTAGGTGTTGCGCGGGTTGATCATTTTTTGAACAGCTGCTTTGTGGCTGATTGGTCCACCGCTGTTCGGGTGGCAGATAGCAGGCTGCCACCCGAACGATAGCTAATTGTGGATTTTGCCTCGACGAATGCTCAGCCATGCATCGACGCTGTAAATCACCAAGCCAGCCCAGATGCAGATAAAGGCCAGCAGCTTGCTTGAGTCGAAGTGCTCGTCGAACAAGAAGATCGCTTGCAGCAACACCAAGGTAGGCGCCAGGTACTGCAGAAAGCCCAGGGTGGTGTATGGCAGGTGCCGTGCCGCGGCGTTGAAGCACACCAGGGGTACGAGGGTGATAGGTCCGGCAACGATCAGCCAGAACGCCTCGGAGGTGGTCCAGAACCCAGCATGACTGCTCACCGCATTTGGGTTGAGGACAATCCAGGCAATCGCCAGCGGCAATAAAATCCAGGTTTCGATCACCAGCCCCGGCAAGGCCTTGACTGGCGCTTGTTTGCGGATCAAGCCGTAAAAGCCGAATGTCAGGGCCAGAACCAGCGACACCCAGGGAATGCTGCCGACTTGCCATAATTGCTGGAGCACTCCCAGCGCGGCCAAGCCCACGGCAATCCATTGCAGGCGGCGCAGTCGTTCACCCAGTATCAGCAAGCCCAGCAAGACGTTAATCAGAGGGTTGATGTAGTAACCCAGGCTGGCCTCAAGCATGCGTCCATGATTAACCGCCCAGACGTAAACCAGCCAGTTGCTGGCGATCAATACACCGCTAAAACCCAACACGGCAAATTGCTTGGGGTTTTCGCGCAGTTCGCGCAACCAGCCTGGATGCTTCCAGACCAGTAACAGCAGCGCGCCAAAGATTGCCGACCAGACGGCACGATGGACGACGATTTCCAGCGCAGGTACTTCGGCAATGGCTTTGAAATACAGCGGGAACAAGCCCCAGATGATGTAGGCGCTAAGGCCCAGAATATAGCCGCGCTGTGGATTTGCGGTGGACATGGAGATCCTTGCTTAGGGTGCTAACTATGGGTGCCTAATTCTAGTCCTGTGCAACGCTTTTTGTCTGTTTGCCAAATTTTTTATTGTCTGCCCGCCGATGGATAAGCGTAAGGCTTTTGTTACATCGGCGGGCAGGAGTAAACCCCACGGTGTGTTGAGTGGGTCAGGCGCCTAAAACAGTTTGAGCGGCTCTTCATCCAGGGCCGACAACTGTTCGCGCAGCATCAGAATTTGCTCGCCCCAATAACGTTCGGAGCCGAACCAGGGGAAACTGTGCGGGAAGGCCGGATCGTCCCAGCGCCGTGCCAGCCATGCGCTGTAATGCATCAGGCGCAAGGAGCGCAGCCCCTCGATCAAGGGCAGCTCGCGGGGATTGAAATCATGAAATTCCTGGTAGCCATCCATGAGTTCGGAAAGTTGGCCAAGGCGCTCGTGGCGCTCACCGGCCAGCATCATCCAGAGATCCTGCACGGCGGGCCCCATGCGGCAATCATCCAGGTCAACCATGTGGAAGCTTTCATCACGGCACAGCAGATTGCCGGGGTGGCAGTCGCCGTGCAGGCGAATGGCGGTGACGGGGTGATTGTTGAACAGGCTGTCGAGCCGCTTGAGCAAGTCACGGGCAACCGATTCGTATGCAGGTAGCAGGCTCTTGGGGATAAAGTTGCCATCGAGCAGGGTTTTCAGTGAGGCATGGCCGTAGTTCTCGACCTTTAGACTCTCACGGTGAGTGAAGGGCTTGGTCGCGCCAACCGCATGCATGCGCCCCAGTAACTGGCCGAGCCGATATAGCTGGTCAAGATTACCCGGTTCTGGCGCCCGGCCGCCGCGACGTGGGAACAAGGTGAAGCGAAAACCTGCGTGCTCGAATAGGGTCTCGCCGTCACGTTGCATGGGTGCAACCACTGGAACATCGCAATCGGCCAACTCAAAGGTGAAGCTGTGTTCTTCACGGATTGCGGCGTCAGTCCAGCGATCTGGGCGGTAGAACTTGGCGATGATCGGCGTTTCATCCTCGATGCCGACTTGATATACCCGGTTTTCGTAGCTGTTGAGGGCCAATACCCGCGCATCGCTGAGAAAGCCGATGCTTTCGACGGCGTCGAGAACCAAATCTGGAGTCAGTGCTGCAAAGGGATGGGACATGAAATCTCCTGCGCGCGGCAGGTCGCCACGTTCGACCGAGCATGGTAACGCAGGTTTAGCGCTTTGGGCTGTTGAATCCGTGTTGCCTGGGCCAAGTGACCAGAAGGACCAATGCAGCTTGGCGTTTTGTTCGTGTGCTGGCGGATAACCCGTTGTTTATCGCCAGCACACCTTTGCCAATTGCCTAGGTTCTAGGCGCCGATGATGCCGCCATCTTCGCGGGTGATGACCATCACCGAAGAGCGCGGCTTGCCGTTGGGCAGGTGTTCCGGAAAGCTGGAGCCGCCTTTTTCGCCCGGGTGTTGGATGCCCACGAACATCGTGCGCTGATCAGGCGCGAAGGCGATGCCGGTCACCTCGCAACCCACTGGGCCGACCATGAAACGCCGAATTTCTCCGGTGTCCGGGTCGGCGCAGAGCATCTGGTTATTGCCCATGCCTGCAAAATCGCCGGCGTTGCTGCTGTCGCCGTCAGTCTGGATCCACAGGCGCCCTGCGTCATCGAAGCTCAGGCCATCCGGGCTGTTGAACATATTTTGCGGGGTGATGTTTGTCGAGCCCGCAGCAGGTTGGCCTGCGTGCACCACGGGATTGCCAGCGACTACAAACAGATCCCAGGTGAAGGCGGTCGAGGCGTGATCGTCATTGGCTTCGCGCCCGCGCAGGATTTGCCCGTAAATTTTGTTCGCACGCGGGTTTGGACCATTGACCGGTTGGTCGGCCTGCCCTCGCTTGACGTTGTTGGTCAGGGTGCAATAGACCTTGCCATCTTTAGGGCTGACCACCAGCCACTCAGGACGGTCCATCCGGGTTGCCGCCACAATGCTGGCGGCCAGGCGCGCGTGGATCAGCACCTCGGCCTGGCTGTTGAAGCCGTTGCTGGCATCCAGGCCGTTTTTACCAAAGCTCAGCTCGACCCAGCGACCGTGACCCTTGGGCAGGTTCGGGTTCTTGTCGCCGGCATCGAAACGGGCAACATAGAGCGTGCCCTGATCCAGGATGTGCCGGTTGTGCTTGATCGCATCCGGGCCCTGGCCGCGCTTGATTTTGTCTTTGCTGATGAACTTGTAGATAAACTCGCCGCGTTCATCGTCACCCATGTACACCACGGCACGACCGTCCTTGGTTTCGGTAAAAGCGGCGTTCTCGTGCTTGAAGCGACCCAGTGCTGTGCGTTTGATCGGGGTTGATTGCGGGTCGAATGGGTCGATTTCGACTATCCAGCCGTGGCGGTTGAATTCGTTTGGATTCTTGGCCATGTCGAAACGCGGGTTGTGCAGGTGCCAGTCGTTGCCGTCACCAGTGATGGACGCACCGTAACGCACCTGGGCCGCGTCAAACTGCTGCGCCGGATCTGTGCTGCCAAAGCAATCGTCGAAATTTTCTTCGCAGGTCAGGTAGGTGCCCCAAGGGGTTTTACCGTTGGAGCAGTTCTGGAAGGTGCCGAGAACATGCTTGCCTGTTCGGTCATCTGCGGTTTTCAGCCAGTCATGGCCTGCGGCTGGCCCACTGACGCTGATTGGCGTGTTGCCATGAATCCGGCGGTTGTATTTTGAACCCTGCACAAACTGCCATTTACCATCGAGCCTTTGCACTTCGATTACCGAGACACCTTCACTGGCCAGGGCCTTGTGAACTTCCTCGGCTGATTGCGGCAGGCCTGCGTGGTCGAGTAGATACTGGTAGTTGGTGTATTCATTTTTGATCGCCATCAGCGCGCGATTTTCATCGTCGGCGAAGGGGAAGAAGCTCATGCCGTCGTTGTTGTCGCCAAATTGCCCTTCGTGAGCGGCAGCCGAGTCTTTGCTGGTTGGGTCGAAGGCCGGGCCGTTGGCTGCCAAGGGTTGGCCCCAACTGATCAGCACCGAGGATTTGTATCCTGCAGGCAGGGTAATGGTGTCTGTGGTCGCACTTGCAATGCTGTCAAAGCCAAGGAGCGTGCTGTTGGCACTGCCGACGGCCAGTGCGCTACGGCTGAGGAGGTTGCCGCCCAGGAACATGGCTGCAACGCACAAGGCGCCTGCGCTTATAAAGCGGCGGCGGGTGATACCACTCATTTGTTCTAGATCGGTTAATTGGTTGTCTTCTAAACGCTTCATCAGGTAAGGCTCCGTGCCAAGAATGGCAGTACCTTAATCAGCGTCCATGACGAAATTGTTGCAGGTTCGGTGATTGCCTTAAATTGGCGTGCCCAGCAGTACTTGGGTTGGGGAGCACTGCACGCGAACTGCGCTACCAATTGTCAGCTGCAAGGCATCGAGCTGCGCTGGCTGGGCCAGGGTGCACAAGGTCTGGCCGCTTGGCAGAGTGATTTTGACTTCCGTCGGGCTGTCGGGCGCGTCCAACAGCTCCTCTATCCGGCCTTGCATGCAGTTATAACCCGGCGTTACGGGCTGTTGCAGGGTTTGCAGTTCCAGCCAGCCAGCCTTGATCAGGGCAATAACCTGGCTACCGATTTCCAGCTCAAGGTTTTGCGTGCTGTCGTGGGTGATCTGCGCTGTCAGATATTGTCCGCCCGCCAGTTCGAGGCGTATCAGGTCATTGCGCCCGTGGCTGTCGATTGCAATGACCTGGCCATGCAGTTGGTTGCGTGCGCTGGTGCGCAACATCAGGCGGCTGAGTAAATCCAGGTCACTGATGTCTTCAGCGGCTTCCAGCACTTGGGCTTGCAGGGCTTGCAAACGTTGGTACAGGCGCAGAACGCGCTCGCCTTCCAGCGATAACCGCGCGCCGCCGCCACCCTTGCCGCCAACACTGCGTTCAACCAATGGCTTTTGCGCCAGGTTGTTCAGTTCATCAATCGCATCCCAGGCTGACTTGTAGCTCAGGCCGGCGCTTTTGGCGGCGCGGGTGATCGAGCCTTGTTCGCAAATATGCTGGAGCAGGGCGATGCGCTGCGGGCGACGAACAATGTACTGGGCGAGCACGGAGGTAAGCGACATAAGGGCTGGATGTGTATGGAAGAGATTTCCAACGGTGGCGATTTGCTGATTACAAGTCAAGCAGGGTTCCGGGTTTTGGTGTCCGGGCCAGGCAATAAACATCCACCCGGGCAGCGCCTGCTTTCAATAGCAACTTGCTCAGGGTTTGCGCCGTGGCGCCAGTGGTCAATACGTCATCCACCAATGCCAGGTGCCGCCCTTGAAGTTCAACTTCTGGTGCTACGAAAAATGCGTTGCGCAGGTTCTTTTTCCGGGTGAGGGCATCGAGACCTTGCTGGGCCGGAGTATCGATAATGCGACTCAAGCCGTGACTCAGCAGCGGAATATGCAGCGCCTTGCCCAGGCTATTGGCAAGCATTTGTGCCTGGTTGAAACCGCGTTCACGCTGGCGTTGTTTAGTCAGTGGCACGGGTAAAAGCAGGTCGGGGCGAACCAAACCGTCAGCAAAGCTGTGCTGCATATGATCGCTCAGCAAGTCGCCTAGCAAACGTCCCAATGGCCATTGAGCCTGATGCTTGAAGCGATTGATCATGCCCTGGACTGGAAAGCTGTAGCTCCAGGGCGCCACGACTTTGTCGAATGAGGGCGGATTTTTCTGGCACTCGCCACAAATCCATTCAGCGCCGTGCATGGGCAGGGCACAGACACTGCAATGCGCGCGCAACCAGGGCAACTCCCTTTCGCAGTCGGTGCAGATCGGCAGTCGCTTGCTTTCGGTGGTTTCATCACAGAGCAGGCACTTCAAGCAGGGTTGAAGTGTTTCGAGCTGATGCTTGAGCCTTTGCCAGATAGTCATAGTGTTCTTCCTTGAAGCGGGCTAGGTGTGTTTGTTTTTTGATCAGATGTAAACCTGTGTCTTGTCTTGGGTTGACAGCGTCGAAACACAACTTATGATGCCTTGAAGCCTGATTCGCGGCGCTTGGCCCGCACCCTGACAACAGACGCAGTTGAGCGTCGAAGGAACCCCAATGAATGCCACCGCATCCATCGCAACTCGCCACGACTGGTCGCTAGCCGAAGTTAAGGCATTGTTCGAGCAGCCGTTCAACGACTTGCTGTTCAATGCGCAGACCGTACACCGCGCGCATTTCGATCAGAATCGGGTGCAGGTCTCAACCTTGCTGTCGATCAAAACCGGCGCGTGCCCGGAAGATTGCAAATATTGCCCACAGTCCGGTCACTACAACACCGGGCTTGAGAAAGAGAAACTGCTGGAAGTTCAGAAAGTCCTGCAAGCGGCCGCTGATGCCAAGGCCATTGGCTCAACTCGTTTCTGCATGGGCGCCGCCTGGAAGCACCCCTCGGCCAAAGACATGCCCTATGTGCTGGAGATGGTCAAAGGGGTGAAGGCGCTGGGCCTGGAAACCTGCATGACCCTGGGCAAGCTGGACAAGGAGCAAACCAAGTCGTTGGCCGAAGCCGGGTTGGATTACTACAACCACAACCTCGACACCTCGCCGGAGTTCTACGGCAATATCATCACCACCCGTACCTACGCCGACCGTCTGGAGACACTGGCGCACGTGCGTGATGCCGGCATGAAGATCTGTTCGGGCGGTATTCTCGGTCTGGGTGAGTCGCTGGACGACCGTGCTGGCCTGTTGATCCAGCTGGCGAATTTGCCGGAGCATCCCGAGTCAGTGCCCATCAACATGTTGGTCAAGGTTAAAGGCACGCCGCTGGAGAATGAAAAGGATGTCGATCCGTTCGACTTTATCCGCACCCTCGCCGTTGCGCGGATCATGATGCCTAAATCCCACGTGCGCCTGTCCGCTGGCCGCGAGGCGATGAATGATCAAATGCAGGCGCTGGCTTTCTTTGCCGGTGCCAACTCGATTTTCTATGGCGAGAAACTGCTGACCACGGTCAACCCGCAAGCGAACAAGGACATGGAGTTGTTCGCACGCCTGGGCATCAAGCCGGAGGCCCGTGAAGAACATGCCGATGAAGTTCATCAGGCAGCCATCGAGCAGGCCTTGGTTGAACAGAAAAGCAGCGAGCAGTTCTACAACGCGGCTGTTTAACCAAGCGTCTGGCACTTGTCTTGATCTGGCTCCTTGAACCTTGCAGCCTGCGAGGTTCAAGCGGCTGCGTAAACAGGTAAATACCATGTCTTTTGACCTCGCCAGCCGCCTGGCTGAGCGCCGCGCCGCACAGCTATATCGGCAGCGTCCGTTGCTTGAGTCGCCGCAAGGCCCGCAGGTCGTGGTGGATGGACGCGAGTTATTGGCGTTTTGCTCAAACGATTATCTTGGTTTGGCTAACCATCCGCAGGTGATTGAAGCCTGGCAGGCCGGGGCTGCACGTTGGGGTGTCGGTGGCGGGGCTTCGCACTTGGTTGTCGGCCACAGCACGCCACATCATCAGTTGGAGGAGGCGCTGGCCGAGTTTACTGGACGGTCGCGCGCGCTGCTGTTCACCACCGGCTACATGGCTAACCTTGGCGCGGTTACCGCTTTGGTCGGGCAGGGCGATACGGTGCTCGAAGACCGTCTCAATCATGCTTCCTTGCTCGATGCCGGCTTGCTCAGTAATGCACGCTTTTCGCGGTATCTGCATAACGATGCCAGCAGCCTCGCCAGCCGCCTGGGCAAAGCCGTGGGTAATACCCTGGTGGTGACGGACGGCGTATTCAGCATGGATGGCGACCAGGCTGATTTGCCGGCATTGTGCGCCGAGGCCAAAAAACGCAATGCCTGGGTCATGGTTGATGATGCCCACGGTTTTGGGCCTTTGGGGGCTACCGGTGGCGGTATCGTCGAACAGCAGGGGCTGGGTGTTGATGATGTGCAGGTGCTGGTCGGCACCCTGGGAAAGGCGTTTGGCACGTCCGGGGCATTTGTAGCCGGTAGCGAAGAATTGATCGAGGCACTGGTGCAGTTTGCCCGTCCGTACATCTACACCACCAGCCAACCACCCGCCCTGGCTTGCGCCACCCTGAAAAGCCTTGAGCTGCTGCGCAACGAACATTGGCGCCGAGAGCATCTCAATACGCTGATCAAGCAATTCCGCGATGGCGCACAAGCGCTGGGCTTGCAGTTGATGGACAGCGCAACGCCAATTCAACCTATTGTTATTGGTGACAGTGGCCGCGCCATGCGTTTGTCGGAGCGGTTGCGTGAGCGCGGCATTCTGGTTACCGCGATTCGCCCGCCGACGGTGCCTGCAGGCAGTGCCCGCTTGCGGGTGACCTTGTCGGCGGCGCACAGCACCGCTCAGGTGGATTTATTACTTTCTGCGCTGGCTGAGTGTGGCGCGGGTGAGGAGCAACTGGATGCGTAATCGCTTGGTTTTATTGCCGGGGTGGGGCTTGGGTACTGCGCCTCTTGAACCGCTGGCCGAAGCATTGCGCGGGCTTGATCCGCACTTGCATGTGCAGGTCGAGCCGTTGCCTTTATTGGTCAGCAGTGAACTCGATGAGTGGCTCGATGAACTCGACGCCAACCTGCCTGAAGGTGCCTGGCTCGGGGGCTGGTCCCTGGGTGGAATGCTTGCTGCAGAGCTGGCCGCCCGACGTGCCGAGCAATGCCCTGGGCTGATCACGCTGGCCAGCAACGCCAGCTTTGTTGCCAGCACAGATTGGCCCCACGCCATGGCTGAGGAAGCCTTTGACCTGTTTCGCCAGGGCTGTGCTCAAAACCCGGTGATCACGCTTAAACGCTTTGCCGCCTTGTGCGCGCAAGGTGCCGCCGATCAGCGTGGCATGGCGCGCCTGATGCTGGGCGGTGCCCCCCACGAAAGCGGTGAACTGCTGCTGGCCAGTCTTGATTTGCTCGCGAGCCTGGATACCCGCGCGGCATTGCAAGGTTTTGTAGGCCCGCAATTGCACCTCTATGCCGGACAGGACTCCTTGGTGCCCGCTGAAGTGGCTGGCGATATCCTGGCTTTGTTGGGCGATGTGGAAGTGGGTTTGATTGATCATGTCAGCCATGCCTTTTCGCTTGAGTGCCCCCATGAGCTTGGCGCGGCGATTCAAGGCTTTTTGCATGAGGCCGGCGATGATTGATTTGGCCCGGGATGCCCATTCCGGCTTGCCGGATAAACGACAGGTCGCCGCATCCTTTTCCCGCGCTGCAGCCAGTTACGACAGCGTTGCGGCGTTGCAGCGCGCGGTTGGCAGCCAGCTATTGCAGCGTCTGCCAGCAACAGTTTCCCCCCAGCGCTGGCTGGATTTGGGCAGTGGAACTGGCTACTTCAGCCGGGCCTTGGTCGAGCGGGTTCCCGAGGGGCAAGGCATTGCGCTGGATATCGCCGAAGGCATGTTGCAACACGCCCGCCCGCTGGGCGGCGCCGAGCAGTTTATTGCCGGTGATGCCGAGCATTTGCCATTGCAGGCGGAATCCTGCGGGCTGATTTTTTCCAGCCTTGCCCTGCAATGGTGTGATTCATTCGATTCGGTATTGGCCGAGGCGCAACGCGTGCTGCGCCCGGGTGGCACCTTTGCGTTCAGCAGTTTGTGTGTTGGCACCTTGCGCGAGTTGCGTGACAGCTGGCGTGCGGTGGACGGTTTTGTTCACGTTAATCGTTTCCGTCATTTTGACGACTACCAGGGACTATGCGCGGCCAGTGGCCTAACGGTCCTGTCACTGGATACCCAGCCCGAAGTATTGCACTACCCGGATTTGCGCAGCCTGACCCATGAGCTCAAGGCGCTGGGAGCACACAACCTCAATTCCGGAAGGCCCAGCGGTTTGACCGGGCGTGCGCGCATGCGTGCCTTGGTGCAAGCCTATGAGCGCGAGCGCCAAGTGCTGGGGCTGCCTGCAACCTATCAGGTCGTATACGGGGTTTTACAAAAAGGGATAAGACCATGAGCAGCGCTTTTTTCGTCACCGGTACCGATACCGAGATCGGCAAGACCACCATTGCCGCTGGCCTGCTCTACGCGGCCAAAGAGGCGGGGATGTCGACCGCTGCAGCCAAGCCGGTTGCATCCGGCTGCGAGCAGACCGAGCAGGGGCTGCGTAATGAAGACGCGCTGGCACTGCTGGAACAGTGTTCCGTCGAGCTGACTTATGAGCAGGTTAATCCCTTGGCGTTTGCCCCTGCGATTGCCCCGCATCTGGCGGCTCGCGAAGCTGGCATGGTGTTGAGCGTCGCTAGCCTGTGCAATCCAGTACAGCGGGTTCTGGATAAGGCCGCTGACTTCACAGTGGTCGAAGGCGCAGGCGGCTGGCGCGTGCCGCTCTCGGGGCAGGCGTCCCTGTCGGACTTGGTGGTGAGCCTGAAACTACCGGTGATCATGGTCGTTGGGGTGCGCCTGGGTTGTATCAATCATGCGGTGCTCACCGCTGAAGCCATTGCCGCTGATGGCTTGGAGTTGGCGGGTTGGGTGGCCAACGTCGTTGATCCAGGCACCTCGCGGCTGGAAGAGAACCTTGCCACCCTGGCCGAGCGATTACCCGCACCATGCTTGGGCTATGTACCGCGCCTGAAATCGGCCAATCCGGCGGCCGTCGCCGCTTGCCTGGACCTGAGCCTGCTTGGGATTTAAGTGTTATGGCAAAAAGCTATTATCGCAAAGCTCCGGGTTCTGCTTTAATGCAGCTTGTCTGCAGCCTTGAGCGGAGTGAAATAGATGAATGCCATAACGGGCAGCGCCTTTAACGCCGGTCTTGCCACAGTCCAGTCGGGCCAGCAACGTCTCGAGCGGGCTGCACAGACGATCGCCAGTGGCGCGGCGCCAGATGCCGCGCAAGCCGGGTCGCCTGAAATCACTGACCAGTTGATCGAGCTGCGTGTTGGCCAGTATCACGCCCAAGCGGGTGCGCGCCTGCTGGAAACAGCTGATGAAGTACTTGGCACCTTGATTGATACCCGCGCCTGACCCCGCCAGCTCTCTTCGCTTTATCGCTCGTCCCTGAGCTATTGCCTGCAATATTTATAGGCCTTACTACTGCCAAGTAGCGTTCTTGGTGGATGCCTGACGCTTGCCTGGCGCCCTTTGTGGTGGCCTGTAATTTAGACCAGCGGTATGGCCCTGTCTGATTTCAAAGTGTTTCTGTTGACCGCTAATAATAGTGGCAGGGCTCAAGCGCGGGCTTCTGAGCCGTAGGCAGTGGGGCAATTATCCTTTGTCTTCGTCTTAAACCACGCTTGACAATGGCTAGGCGTAAACGTATGTTTCAAACACCTGTTTGATTGTTGCCTTGTTGCAGCCTTCAAGCATTCGGGAAATCCCGTTCAAACAACTATTCGGTCACCCATACCGACCACCGCAGAGGTTATTAGCTATGCCTGATTACAAGGCCCCCTTGCGTGATATCCGATTCGTACGCGACGAGCTGCTTGGCTATGAAGCGCATTATCAAAGCCTGCCTGGCTGCGAAGATGCAACGCCAGACATGGTCAGTGCCATTCTTGAAGAAGGCGCCAAGTTTTGTGAGCAGGTGCTGTCTCCGCTGAACCGTGTGGGTGACATCGAAGGCTGTACCTGGAGCGAAGACGGCGTTAAGACGCCGACTGGCTTCAAGGAAGCCTACAAGCAGTATGTTGAAGGTGGCTGGCCAAGCCTGTCCCATGATGTCGACCACGGCGGCCAGGGCCTGCCTGAGTCGCTGGGCCTGGCCATGAGCGAAATGATCGGCACTTCCAACTGGTCGTGGGGCATGTACCCAGGTCTGTCGCACGGCGCAATGAACACCATCTCCGAGCACGGCACCGAAGAACAACAGCACACTTACCTGACCAAGCTGGTCAGCGGCGAGTGGACTGGCACCATGTGCTTGACCGAGCCGCATTGCGGCACCGACCTTGGCATGCTGCGCACCAAGGCTGAGCCACAGGCTGACGGTTCGTACAAGGTTTCCGGTACCAAGATCTTCATCTCGGCTGGTGAACACGACATGGCCGATAACATCGTCCACATCGTGCTTGCACGTCTGCCGGATGCTCCAGCGGGCACCAAAGGTATCTCGCTGTTCATCGTGCCTAAGTTCATGCCTAACGCAGACGGCGGCGTTGGTGAGCGCAACGCAGTGAGCTGTGGCTCGCTGGAACACAAGATGGGCATTCACGGTAATGCGACCTGTGTAATGAACTTCGATGGCGCCACTGGCTACCTGATTGGCCCGGCCAACAAAGGCCTGAACTGCATGTTCACCTTTATGAATACTGCGCGTCTGGGTACTGCCCTGCAGGGTCTGGCCCACGCTGAAGCAGGTTTTCAGGGTGGTCTGAAGTACGCTCGCGAGCGTCTGCAAATGCGCGCATTGACTGGCCCGAAAGCGCCGGACAAAGCAGCTGACCCAATCATCGTTCACCCTGATGTACGCCGCATGCTGTTGACCATGAAGGCGTTCGCTGAAGGCAACCGTGCAATGGTTTACTTCACGGCCAAGCAGGTGGATATCGTCGAGTACAGCCAGGACGCCGAAGAGAAAAAGCAAGCCGATGCGCTGCTGGCCTTCCTGACGCCGATTGCCAAGGCCTTTATGACCGAAGTCGGTTTCGAAGCGGCCAACCACGGCGTTCAGATCTATGGCGGCCACGGTTTTATCGCCGAGTGGGGCATGGAGCAGAACGTTCGCGACAGCCGCATTTCGATGCTGTACGAAGGCACCACCGGTATTCAGGCTCTCGACCTTCTGGGCCGCAAGGTGCTGATGACCCAGGGCGAAGCACTGAAGGGCTTTACCAAGATCGTGCACAAGTTCTGCCAGGCTAACGAAGGTAACGAAGCGATCAACGAGTTCGTTGCGCCGCTGGCCAAGCTGAATAAAGAGTGGGCTGATGTGACCATGAAGGTCGGCATGGCTGCGATGAAAGATCGCGAAGAAGTCGGCGCGGCATCGGTTGATTACCTGATGTACAGCGGTTATGCCTGCCTGGCTTACTTCTGGGCCGACATTGCTCGCCTGGCTGCTGAAAAGCTGGCTGCCGGTACCAGCGAAGAAGCCTTCTACAAGGCCAAGCTGCAGACTGCGCGCTTCTACTTCGCACGTATTCTGCCGCGCACCCGTACCCACGTAGAAGCCATGTTGTCGGGCGCTGACAACCTGATGGACATGGATGAAGAGAACTTCGCCCTGGGTTACTAAGTAGCCCGAGCCAAAGCGCTCGACATGGCATTTGGTTGGCCGCGGCGGTTAAACGCAACGGCTGATCCGATGACCACTCAACACCCCGCACAGGCTTGGTTTGTGCGGGTTGTTTTGTTTTACAGCAACTATTGGCGAAACTCGGGGCCGTTCGTGCCAGCCCCTGGTTGCAGCCATTGCATCAAGCAATCATGCGACCGGGGTGCGCCAGTCGTCAGAGCCCGAAGTCCCGGAGACTTCATGGGTCCAGATAATTTTACGGTAAGTCAGGTACACATCTTCCAGATGGGTAAAGTGACTCATGTTCGGGTCCTGGCAGTTGGGCATGTGGGATTGCACATCAACCACAATTGCATCTTCGAGCTCGATGGTGAAGTAGTGTTCCTGGGTGCCGGTCGCTGAGGTGCGGTACCACTCAAGGCGGCATTTGGTCAGGCGTTCACCGGAGGTCAGTGCGTTGAAAATCAGGGGTGATGCCTTGTCGAAAACCTTGGTGATCATCAGTGGCTTTTGCACGCGCTGGCCGGTTGGCTGGCCGGATTGCGGGTCACGGGGGATGATTACCTGATGATTGAAACCCTGTACGAGTATCTGGTCTTCGTGGCCTTCCTGGTAGATGTTGCCCACTGAATCTTCGGTGAATGTGTTGGCCGTCATCAGGCCTTGCTTGGTCCCTTCGAGGGTCAGATATGCAGGTGTTGGCATGAGAGCGTTCCTTGCTGAAATGGGTGAATCAGGATTGACTCACTCAACAAGGTAGAGCGATTCCCGTGCCACTCTTTCAATAGCTTATGCAAATCAACCGGTTAGGGTTGCTTTGGGCTTGGGCCGAGGGATTATGCCCAGTGTCTGGCTATTTTTTGTGCAAGTTGTTGCGCAGCGCTGTGCAGATTGTTGCGCAACTTGAGCAAGGCCAATGTTGGCGGGGGATTGCTGCGGGTATGGGGCGGCGGGCAGGCGTTACCTGTGCAAGAAATTGCGCAAACAGCTAGGCCGACTCTCGTTTGACCAAGTCATATTGTTCGTGCCCGTCATCCCAGCCCGCTTCCCAGGCAGCACTGAGCACTTCGGCTGTTTGCCTGGCAGGGGTCTTGGGTTGTCCGGTTAGACCGGCCATATAACCTTGTTGGTACGCCTTGTTTAGGTTTTCAAGGCTCCAATCCTGGTTTTGTTCGCTCTGCGACTCTGACGCCATGGGAGTACCCAGTTAATTCAACTAGTGCTTATGCTAGCTGTGTTGAGGCGCTATAACTGGGCCGCTGGTCTCGGCTTTTTCTTCCCTGGTTATATTTGTGACCTGTGCCTCTATCTGCCGGCAACAGTCGCTGCGCGGCAGAAATTCAGGGGCGTGCCTAGCTTGATAGAGGCTCGTCGTGGCCAAGTATGCTGGCTTGGTAAGCGGCGACAAAGGTGTCGAAGTCGCCCTCTTGATTGGCTTCGATTTCAGCCTGCTCACGCAGTGAGTCTGCACTGGTTTGCTCAAGTTCTGCGTTTTGCTCGGGGCTCAACGGTTGGCGATTGAAGTAGTCGGCATGCAGCTTGCTCTGGCGCAGCGCAAACTGGGCAAAGCTTTCGCCCTGTAGTTGCTCCAGCACCTGCGCGGATGGCGTCAGCCTGACGTCAGCGACTTTCTCACGTTGAGCTTGCAGCGCCTGGCTATGGCTTACGCCACCATGGCTGCGGTCGAGCAAATCGGCCATTTGCTGGATTTCGTCGAGCAATTGATTGGCCCAGGCCTTGAGTTCGACCTGTGCGCCCTTACGCTGCAAATGCAGGCCAGGACGTCGACCTTCCTTGACCACCTTGAGGAAGTTTTCGGTGCAGGCCATGCACTCGTCGTGCTCGAGCGCCGGGCTTTCCTGAAGTGCGCAGTAGAGCAGGAAGGCATCGAGGAACTGTGCTTGCTCAAGGTTGATGCCCATGGGCAAGAACGGGTTGATATCGAGGCAGCGCACTTCAATGTACTGCACGCCGCGGGCAACCAGCGCCTGGATAGGGCGTTCACCGCTGTAGGTAACGCGCTTGGGGCGAATGCTTGAGTAGTATTCGTTTTCGATCTGCAAAATATTGGTATTGAGCTGCAACCAGTCGCCATTGGCGTTGCGCGTACCGATTTCAACATAGGGCAGGTAAGGTGTACCGACCGCTTGGCGCAGGCTATCGGTGTAGCTGGCAAGGTCGTTGTAGCAGGGTGTCAACTCCGCCTGGGCATGGCTTTGATAGCCCAGGTCGCTCATGCGCAGGCTGGTTGCATAAGGCAGGTACAGGGTATCTGCATCAAGCTGCTGCAATGAGTGTGGGCGACCGCGCATAAAGCCGACATCAAGCGCCGGCGAGGCACCAAAGAGGTACATCAGCAGCCAGCTGTAGCGGCGAAAGTTACGGATCATCGCAATGTAGCTTATGGATTGATAATCCTGCGCACATTGGTTGCAGCTATCGAGGCTTTGCAGCAGCGGCCAGAGCTGGTCCGGCAAGGAAAAATTGTAGTGGATGCCCGCCATGCATTGCCTGGTCTTGCCATAGCGCAAGGCCAAACCCTGGCGTTACACGTACTTCAGCTTGCCAATGTGCGAATCGCCATATCGAGCGATCGGGATAACCTCTTCGGCTGGCAATGCGCAGGGCATTGACTGGCTCCACAGGTACTCGCCCCCAAGCTTGCTGTAGGTATAGCGGTGGGTTTGCTCGAGGCTGGCCAGTGTCGACGCCGGATCGGCCAGCGCCGGGGTGATGAACTCCAGCAGCGCTTCGGAATAGTCGGTGGTGATCTGCGGATGGGTCAATGCCGAGCCAAGCGCCTTGGGGTGGGGCGTCAGTGCAAGCTGGCCATCGCTATCAACCCGCAGGCACTCGCGCTCGATGCCATGCAGGCACTGAGTCAGCAGCGAGAGGTGGTTTGGCTCGCCAAGCAGTGCCACGCGGCGGGATAACAAATTGCTCAAAGTTGAATTCCTTCACCCATCAGTCGGGCCAATATGGGGGCACATTGAACAGTCTGCAAGGGGGGGCAGCAATTTGCCTGGCCGTTTAAGTTAATGGCAGCTGGTTGTCGCAGCACCACAAGTAAAGGGACTGCGACAACTGCCAACCAGGCTGTTTATACAGCAGCATAGCTCAGGCCAGTTACACGCGAGCGAAGGTGCCTTGCGCTGTAGCGACAAGTTTGTCGTCCTGATGCACCTGGGCTTCCACTACTAAAGTTCGGCGGCCTGAGTGCAATACTTTGGCGACGCAGATAACTGCGCCCTGGTCGATTGCGCGGATATAGTTGACCTTGCATTCGAGCGTGACGCTGCCCTGATCGAAGCCGTGGGCGCTGGAGCAGGCCAGTCCCATGGCAATGTCGATCAATGAAAACAGTGCGCCGCCATGCAGTTTTTTGTGTCGATTGCGCAGTGGGTCGGTGAGTTCCAGGCGCACCCGGGCCTCACCATCAGCCACGCTCAGCGGTTCTACGCCGAGCAGTTGGCTGAATGCGCTAGAGGTTAATTCCTCTGGCAGATCGGTCATTTTTTCTTCAACTGTTTGGCGTTGGCGAACAACGAGGCCATTGCATTGTTGACTGGTGCTGGTTTGTTTTCCGGGCGCGGGGCGGGCGTGTTGCTGCGCGAGTTATTACCGCGATTACCGCCACCGCGAGGGCCTTCGACCTTCTCGCCAGGGGTGTCGCTCATACGCATGCTCAGGGCTATCCGGTTGCGCGGGATGTCGACTTCCATGACCTTGACCTTGACCACTTCCCCGGCCTTGACCGCCTCGTGCGGGTCCTTGATGAATTTCTCGGACAGTGCGGAGATATGCACTAGGCCATCCTGATGCACGCCGATATCGACAAAGGCACCGAAGTTGGTGACGTTGGTGACTACACCTTCGAGAATCATCCCCAACTGCAAGTCATTGAGGGTTTCAACACCTTCCTGGAACTCGGCAGTCTTGAACTCCGGACGTGGGTCGCGCCCCGGTTTTTCCAGTTCCTGAAGAATGTCGCCAATGGTGACCAAGCCAAAGGTTTCATCGGTGTACTGTTTTGGATCAAGCCGCTTGAGGAAGCTGCTGTCGCCAATCAGTGAGCGGATATCGCGGTTGGTGTCCTTGGCAATGCGTTGCACCAATGGATAGGTTTCCGGGTGAACGGCCGAGGCGTCCAGCGGGTTGTCGCCATTCATGATGCGCAAGAAGCCTGCTGCTTGCTCGAAGGTCTTGTCGCCCAGGCGCGGGACTTTTTTCAGCTCGTCACGGGATTTGAATGCGCCGTTGGCATCACGGTGGGCAACGATATTCTGCGCCAGGGTGCTGTTGAGGCCGGAGATACGTGCGAGCAGGGCGCTGGAGGCGGTATTTACAACAACCCCCACGGCGTTTACGCAATCTTCAACCACGGCGTCCAGGCCACGGGCCAGTTTCAGCTGGGACACGTCGTGCTGGTATTGGCCAACACCAATTGATTTCGGAGCGATCTTTACAAGCTCCGCCAGCGGGTCCTGCAGGCGACGGGCAATGGATACCGCGCCGCGAATGGTCACGTCCAGGTCCGGGAATTCCTTGGCCGCCAACTCGGATGCCGAGTACACCGAGGCGCCAGCTTCGGAGACCATGACCTTGGTGGCCTTGAGCGCTGGGTACTTCTTGATCAGCTCAATCGCCAGCTTGTCGCTCTCGCGGCTCGCGGTGCCGTTGCCGATGGCAATCAGGTCAACCGAGTGCTTGGCGCACATTGCCGCCAGGATCGAGATGGTTTGATCCCACTGGTTCTTCGGTGCGTGTGGGTAAACCGTGGCGCTGTCGAGCAGCTTGCCGGTGGCGTCGACCACGGCGATTTTGCAGCCGGTGCGCAAGCCAGGGTCCAGGCCCAGTGTGGCCCTTGGTCCAGCCGGGGCGGCGAGCAGCAGATCGTTGAGATTGCGGGCGAATACCGAGATGGCTTCGTTTTCGGCCTGTTCGCGCAGGTCGCTGAGCAAGTCGGTTTCAAGGTGGGTGTAAAGCTTGACCTTCCAGGTCCAGCGCACCACTTCGGCCAGCCATTTGTCCGCGGGGCGTGCTTGATTGCTGATGCCAAAGCGCTCGGCAATCATGCCTTCGCACGGGTGCATGGTGCCCGGAAGTTCGTCGCCTACTTTCAGGCTGGTACTGAGAATGCCTTCATTGCGGCCACGGAAAATGGCCAAGGCCCGGTGCGAAGGCATGCCCTTGAGCTTTTCATCGTGCTCGAAGTAATCGCGGAACTTGGCGCCCTCGGCTTCCTTGCCTGCAATCAGGCGGGCACTGATGGTCGCGTTGTCGCTCATGAAGCCACGCAGGCTGGCGAGCAGGGTCGCGTCTTCGGCGAAGCGTTCCATGAGGATGTACTTGGCGCCTTCGAGCACGGCCTTGGTGTCGGCAAAGCCTTTTTCAGCATCGATAAAACGCGCAGCTTCGTTTTCGGGTGTCAGGCCTGGGTCGTTAAAGAGCGCGTCGGCCAGTTCACCAATGCCAGCTTCCAGGGCAATCTGGCCTTTGGTGCGGCGTTTTTGCTTGTATGGCAAGTACAGGTCTTCAAGACGGGTCTTGGTGTCGGCCAGGCTGATTTCACGCTGCAACTCGGGGGTTAGCTTGCCTTGCTCTTCGATGCTGGCAAGGATGCTGGCACGGCGATCATCCAACTCGCGCAGGTAGCGCAGGCGCTCTTCCAGGTTACGCAGCTGGGTGTCATCCAGGCTGCCGGTCAATTCTTTACGGTAGCGCGCAATAAAGGGTACGGTCGAACCTTCATCCAGCAGCGCCACGGCGGCGGCAACCTGTTGCGGGCGTACGCCCAGTTCTTCGGCGATGCGGTTGTTGATGCTATCCATATATAAAAAACTACCCACACTGGAACGAAAAAACAGCCTCGCAAACGAGCGATCATCCGAAAAAAACCGCTTGTTTGCGGCCATAAATTTTCAAATGCACCTTGCGGGCTAGACACTAAAGCGGCGCATTATAAACACCGTAATGGAGTGAACTGAGACCGTTCGGGGAAAAATCTGCTAACAATGGGTCGCAACAGATAATCTGGCGCTTGAGCCATAATGCTTGCATTGGAGACTATCCAGTGGTTATTACGCCTGCAAATAACGGCTGCGCCCGTGGCTGCAGGGGGCTATAAATGACTGGAACAGCGTCTCGGTCTAGGAGTTATACATGAGTGGCACTGCACCTGTGGTTGAAGGCGAAAAAATTCTGATTGTCGATGACGATGCCCGTCTTCGGCGCTTGCTTGAGCGTTTCTTTGAAGAACAAGGCTATCGCGTGCGTGCGGTAGAGAATGTTGAGCAAATGGACCGTGTCCTGGCGCGCGAGTTGTTCAGCCTGCTGGTGCTTGACCTGATGCTGCCGGGCGAGGATGGCCTTTCTGCCTGCCGCCGCTTGCGCGAATCGAATAATCAAATCCCAATCATCTTGCTTCCCGCCAAGGGTGACGAAGCCAGCCGGATTCAAGCCCTGGAGTGGGGTGGGGACGATTACCTTGCCAAGCCATTCAATCCGCGCGAACTGCTGGCGCGGGTCAAGGCCGTGCTGCGTCGCCAGGCACCAGTGGTGCCGGGTGCGCCAGGTAGCGAAGAAGCCAATGTGACCTTTGGTGACTACGAGTTATCCTTGGCCACTCGCGAGCTGAAAAAAGGCGAAGAAGTACACATGCTGACCACCGGTGAGTTTGCTGTGCTCAAGGCCCTGGTACAGCACGCCCGCGAGCCGTTGACTCGTGACAAGCTGATGAACCTGGCCCGTGGCCGTGAGTGGGATGCGCTGGAACGTTCGATTGACGTACAGATTTCCAGCCTGCGCCGCTTGATCGAGCCTGACCCCTCCAAGCCACGCTATATCCAGACCGTCTGGGGCGTTGGCTATGTCTTCGTGCCGGACGGCAACAAGTCCTGATTGGCAGGCGACGCTGCTTGATTGAGACCGCATAGGCTGGGCGCTTCGGCGCCCGGTTGTCATTTCCCTGGCTTGAAAGTGACTGATGAAAGCACCCCTGTGGTTCCCACAAAGTTTCTTCGCACGCACCTTGTGGCTGGTGTTGATCGTCGTACTGTTCTCCAAAGCCTTGACCCTGGTTTATCTGTTGATGAACGAGGACATGCTGGTTGATCGTCAATACAGCCATGGCGCCGCGCTGACGCTTCGGGCCTATTGGGCTGCCGACCCGGAAGACCGTGATCGCATTGCCCAGGCCGCTGACCTCAAGCAAGTGCCCCGTAAGGTGGTGCCGGCCAGCGAGCAGCACTGGCCCTACAGCGAGATTTTCCAGCGCCAGATGCAGTCGGAGCTCGGCCCGGAGACTGAAGTGCGGGTCCGCGCCAAGAGCCCGCCCGCTTTGTGGGTGCATGCGCCGACCTTGGGCGAGGGCTGGATTCGCGTGCCCCTGTATCCACATCCATTGCGTAGCCAGCAGATCTGGAGCGTGCTCGGCTGGTTCCTGGGTATCGGCTTGCTTTCGACTGCGGCGGCGTGGATTTTCGTTCGCCAGTTGAGTGCGCCGCTCAAGGGCCTGGTGTTTGCCGCGCGGCAATTGGGTAAAGGTCGCAGCGTGCGCTTGCCGGTAAGTGATACGCCCAACGAGATGATGGAGGTGTATCGCGCCTTCAATCAGATGGCCGAGGATGTCGAGCAGGCGGCCCGCGAACGTGAGCTGATGCTCGCCGGGGTTTCCCATGATTTGCGCACGCCCTTGACGCGCCTGCGTTTGTCATTGGAGTTCCTGCAGAACGACTCGGAACTGACCGATGACATGGTCCGGGATATCGAGGACATGGATGCAATTCTCGACCAGTTCCTGGCCTTTATCCGCGATGGCCGTGACGAGCCTGTCGAAGAGCTTGATCTGCTGGCGCTGGTGCGTGGGGTGGTGGCGCCCTACAACCAGCAGCAAGAGAAGGTCCGGCTGTGCCTTGAGCCGGTGCCGGTGTTCCCGTTGCGGCGTATTTCGATCAAGCGCCTGCTGGCCAATCTGATCGAAAATGCGCTGCGTTACGGTGGCGATACCGCAGAGGTTGCGGTGTCGATGTCGGGCGACAGCAGCGCGCCTTATGTGGTGTTGAGCGTGCTTGATCGCGGCGTTGGGATCGATCCGTCCGAGCTCAACAGCATCACCAATCCCTTTATTCGTGGCGATCGGGCGCGCGGTGGCCAGGGGGCAGGGCTGGGTCTTGCGATCGTCAAGCGTATTGCCGCCTTGCACGGCGGCAGTGTTGAGTTGCGCAACCGTTCCGGCGGCGGGCTTGAGGCGCGTATCTGCCTGCCGCTAGGCCTGTTGCTGCCGCGCGATGCGGTCTGAACCAGCCAAGGCAGGATGTAAGCGTTAGGGGTCAAGACTGGGCCTGACCTCCAGCGCAGCGGCGGTCAGCCTTTGCCTTTGGTGCGAGTCAGGCGTGGGCTGCTGTTCTTTTCGAGGTATTGAATGATGATCCCGGCGACATCCTTGCCTGTGGTTGATTCAATGCCTTCAAGACCAGGCGAAGAATTGACCTCCATCACCAGCGGACCGTGATTGGAGCGCAGGATATCCACCCCGGCAACGCTGAGGCCCATGACCTTTGCGGCGCGAATCGCGGTCATGCGCTCTTCCGGGGTGATCTTGATCAGGCTGGCAGAGCCGCCGCGATGCAGGTTGGAGCGAAAGTCACCGGGCTTGGCCTGGCGTTTCATGGCGGGAATGAACTTGTTACCGACCACAAAGCAGCGAATGTCGGCACCGCCTGCCTCCTTGATATATTCCTGCACCATGATGTCTTGCTTGAGGCTCATGAAGGCCTCGATCACCGACTCGGCGGCTTTCTCCGTCTCGCACAGCACCACGCCGATGCCCTGGGTGCCTTCCAGTACCTTGATTACCAGCGGCGCGCCGTTGACCATGTGGATCAGGTACGGGATGTCATCGGGGGAGGGGGAAAAACCTGTCACAGGCAGGCCAATGCCGCGCCGCGAGAGCAGTTGCAGCGAGCGCAGCTTGTCGCGCGAGCGGGCAATCGCCACGGACTCATTGAGGGGCACCACGCCCATCATTTCGAACTGGCGCAGTACCGCGCAGCCGTAGAAAGTCACCGAGGCGCCTATCCGCGGGATCACCGCATCAAAACCTTCAAGTGGTGCGCCCCGATAGTGGATCTGCGGTTTATGGCTGGCGATATTCATATAGGCGCGCAGGGTGTCGATAACCATCATTTCATGCCCTCGCTGCTGGCCGGCTTCGACCAGGCGACGGGTTGAGTAAAGTCGCGGGTTACGCGACAGCACAGCGATTTTCATTGAGCACCCGAGAGGTCGATAAGCGAAGGTTTGTCTTGTACGTAGGTGAGCGCCGGGTTGACCACCAGCTGGCCGGCAATCAGCGCCTTCGAGCCGAGTAGAACCCTGTAGCGCATGGTCTTGCGGCATGCGAGGGTAAATTCTATTGGCCACAACCGGTCGCCAAGTGACAGGTTGGTCCGGATCACATAGCGATTTTGCGTCTGGCCATTGGAGCTTTTAATCCGTTTAACTGTCACCAGCGGCGCTTCGCAGCGATGCCGGCTTTGCACCAGTGTGCCGATGTGCGCGGTAAAACGTACCCATTGCTCGCCGTCACGTTCAAAGGGCTGGATGTCCGAGGCATGCAGGGTCGAGGTGCTGGCGCCGGTATCGATTTTAGCGCGGATGCCGACCATTCCCAGGTCCGGGAGGTTGATCCACTCGCGTAAACCGATCACGTTTAAATGGTCAAATGTCTTCAATAGGGTACACCCACCTTAATTCCCGGCATTCTAGACAACTGCAGCAGGCAATATTCACAAAATATGGCTGAAATAATGAACGATAAAGATGACGACAAGGTTCGCCTGGACAAATGGCTCTGGGCTGCACGTTTTTTCAAGACCAGGGCCCTGGCCAAAGCGGCGATTGAAGGTGGCAAGGTCCATCATCGCGGTGAGCGCTGCAAACCCTCCAAGGAGCCCAAGGTTGGCGATGAACTGGTTATTCGCAGCGGCTTTGACGAGCGTACGATTATAGTCGAGCTATTGTCCGGCGTGCGTCGTGGGGCACCCGAGGCGCAAACCCTGTACCGTGAGACGCCAGAGAGTATTGAACGCCGCGAGCAGGCCGCCGCGCAACGAAAAGCCGGAGCCTTGGGCATGCAGACCGATGGCCGGCCGAGCAAGAAACAGCGCCGCCAGATTCATCAGTTTCGCGACAATCAGGATGGCTGAAGCTGCAAAACAGCTCGCTTTGCAGTGGCCGATAGACTTTTTTGTCGGCAATGATAGATAAGAGGCGCTTGGTCAGCTCGGCATTTGCGCCTAAAATCCACGGCCCGGTCACTTATTGTGAATTAGGCATGTCCGATTCTACTCAACGTTTTTTGTTCGACGACACCGATATTCGCGGTGAAATGGTCAGCCTGACTGACACCTACAGCCATGTCCTGGCCAAGCACCCGTATCCGCGACCTGTCGCCCAGCTGTTGGGCGAGTTGCTGGCGGCTGCCTCGCTGCTCATTGGTACCCTGAAGTTCGATGGCCTGCTTATCCTGCAGGCGCGCTCTTCCGGCGCAGTGCCTCTGTTGATGGTCGAGTGTTCCAGTGCCGGCGAGCTGCGTGGCATTGCTCGCTATGACGAAGCGCAAATCACGGCTGATGCCGGTTTGCGCGAACTGATGCCCGAAGGCATGCTGGCAATGACCATCGATCCGGCCAAGGGCCAACGCTACCAGGGTATTGTCGGCCTGGAAGGGGATAACCTGGCCGAGTGCTTCTCCAGCTATTTTGCGACATCCGAGCAGTTGCCGACCCGTTTCTGGCTGAGCGCCGATGGGCAACGCGCACGTGGCTTGCTGCTGCAGCAATTGCCCGCCGACCGGATCAAGGACGCCGAAGGCCGTGAAGCCAGCTGGCAGCACATCTCGACCCTGGCCAATACCCTGAAGACCGAGGAATTGCTGGGCCTGGACAATGAAACTGTGTTGCACAGGCTGTATCACGAGGAGCCTTTGCGTGTGTTTGAGCCACGCGCCTTGCAGTTCCGTTGCAGCTGCTCGCGTGAACGCTCAGCCAATGCGCTGGTCAGTCTAGGTCAGGAAGATGCCGTTCAATTGCTCGATGAGCATGAGGGCAATGTGGTGATCGACTGTCAGTTCTGTAATCAGCGTTACTCGTTTGACGCTGCAGATGTTGCCCAGCTCTTTGCAGGCGGCGGCAGTCAGTCGCCATCCAGCACCCGCCATTGAAGGCCATGCTGAAAACTTAGTGTGTTGGGCTGTTCGAGGCCGTCAATGCTGGGCCTCGACAGTGCCAAACATCAATAATGCGACTGTTTGGTCTGATCAGAGGCTGCACTTTTCAGTTTCTTTTCTGGCATAATCCGGCGCACTTTTTTCTATGTAGTAGCGTGTAAGGCCTACTACAACACGCACGAAGGAATCGGCCAGCCGGCCGACGGGGACTCACATGACGCAAGCCAATAACGCCGTGTACACCGACATCAGCGCCGCCCAACTGGTTGAAGAGGCCCTGCGTCGCAGTGAAGGCGAATTAGCCGATAACGGTTCACTGGTCGTTCGCACTGGTCACCGTACCGGTCGTTCGCCTGCTGATCGTTATATCGTTCAAGAGCCAAGCACCGAGTCGAAAATCGCCTGGGGCGCCATCAACCGTCCGTTCCCTGCCGACAAGTTCGATGCGCTGTGGGATCGCGTGCAGGCCTTCTCCGACGCTCAGGACAGCTTTGTCTCGCACGTCCATGTCGGTTCGGCCGAAGCCCACTACCTGCCGGTCAAGATGACTACCCAGACGGCTTGGCAAAATCTGTTTGGCCGCTGCCTGTTCATCAATCCTGAGCAGTACAACCCGGCTGGTCGTGATGAGTGGCAAGTACTCAACGTAGCCAACTTCGAGTGCGTGCCAGAGCGTGACGGCACCAACTCCGACGGCTGCGTGATTCTGAACTTCGCTGCCAAGAAAGTCCTGATCGCCGGCATGCGTTACGCTGGCGAAATGAAGAAAGCCATGTTCTCGGTGCAGAACTTCCTGCTTCCGGAAGCTGACGTGCTGCCAATGCATTGCGCGGC
This sequence comes from Pseudomonas sp. S9, assembly GCF_000222125.1. NCBI lineage: Bacteria > Pseudomonadati > Pseudomonadota > Gammaproteobacteria > Pseudomonadales > Pseudomonadaceae > Pseudomonas > Pseudomonas sp. S9. The sequence goes on from NZ_AFFX01000003.1 coordinate 393,031, forward strand.
AAACATCGGCGAAGAAGGCGATGTAACCTTGTTCTTCGGTTTGTCCGGTACTGGCAAAACCACCTTGTCGGCTGACGAAAGCCGCTACCTGATTGGTGACGACGAGCACGGTTGGGGCAAGGGCGTTGTGTTCAACATCGAAGGTGGTTGCTACGCCAAGTGCATCGACCTTTCCGAGAAGAACGAGCCGGTCATCTGGAAAGCCATTCAGTTTGGTGCCGTGCTGGAAAACGTCGTACTCGACGAAAACCGCACTCCCAACTACGCCGATGACAGCCTGACGCAGAACAGCCGTGCGGCCTATCCGCTAGAGCTGATCGAGAAGCGCTCCGAGAAAAACCTCGGTGGCGAACCCAATGCCGTGATCTTCCTGACTTGCGACCTGACGGGTGTATTGCCGCCGGTGTCGATCTTGAACGAAGAGCAAGCGGCCTATCACTTCCTGTCTGGCTACACTGCCTTGGTGGGCTCGACCGAAATGGGTTCTGGCGGCGGCATCAAGTCGACATTCTCGACCTGCTTCGGTGCGCCGTTCTTCCCGCGTCCGGCAGGTGAGTATGCCGAGTTGCTGATCAAGCGCATCCGTGGCTTTGGCTCCAAGGTGTACCTGGTCAACACCGGCTGGACCGGTGGCGGTTATGGTGTTGGCAAGCGTTTCAACATCCCGACAACCCGTGGTGTTATCGCTGCGATCCAGAGCGGCGCGCTGATCGGCACTGAAACCGAGCACTTGCCAATCATCAACCTGAGCGTGCCCAAGTCGGTACCGGGCGTTGAAACCAACTTGCTCAGCCCGCGCAATACCTGGGCCGACAAGAACGCCTACGATGAAGCCGCAAAAGGCCTGGCCAAGCTGTTTATCGACAACTTCGCCAAGTTCGATGTGTCGGATGAAATCCGCAACGCAGGTCCGCAGCTCTAAGCGACCTTAGGCTGCAACTGCCGTATGGCCAAACACCCCGCGCTAGCCAGCCTAGCGCGGGGTGTTTTGTTTTCAGGTAATGGTGCTTGCATGCGACTGGCCAGTTTATGGCAGCGCATTCATCGAGGTGAGCTTGATTGCCCGGTGCAGGCTGTCGAAGTAGTTTGAAGTCATTACGCGCCCCGCGCGCCTGCTGATGGAGAGCGAACATGCCTGATTACAAAGCGCCAATGCGCGATATGCGTTTTTTGGTCGATGAAGTTTTTGATTTCCATACAAGCTACGCAGCGCTTGGCGCGACCGATGCCTCGCCGGATATGGTCAGCGCCATTCTTGAGGAAGGTGCAAAATTTTGCGAGCAAGTGCTGGCGCCGATCAACCGTTCTGGTGACGAGCAAGAATGCCAGTTCGACAACGGCGTAGTGACCACGCCCGAGGGGTTCAAAGAAGCCTTCGCCCTTTATGTAGAGGGGGGCTGGAATGGCTTGGCCGCGGACCCGGCGTACGGCGGGCAGGGCTTGCCGCATTCACTGGGGTTGATGATCAGTGAGATGGTTGGTGCCAGCAACACCTCGTGGGGCATGTACCCGGGGCTGACCCATGGCGCGATGTCGGCCATTCATGCTCACGGCAGTGAAGCGCAAAAGCAGACCTACCTGACCAAGCTTACCGAAGGCACCTGGACCGGTACCATGTGCCTGACCGAAGCCCATTGCGGCACGGATCTGGGCATCATCAAGACCCGCGCTGTGCCCCAGGCAGATGGCAGCTATTCGCTTACCGGCAGCAAGATCTTCATCTCGGCCGGTGAGCACGACATGAGCCAGAACATTGTCCATCTGGTGCTGGCCAAGCTGCCGGATGCACCCGCAGGCACTAAAGGGATTTCACTGTTTATTGTGCCGAAATTCCTCCCCGATCCGGCAACGGGCGAGGCGGGCGAGCGCAACGGTGTGTCGTGCGGCTCCATTGAACACAAGATGGGCATCAAGGCCTCGGCGACTTGCGTGATCAACTTTGACGGTGCTCGTGGCTTCTTGATCGGAGAGCTGAACAAGGGCCTGAACTGCATGTTCACCATGATGAACCATGCACGTTTGGGCACGGGCATGCAGGGCCTGTGCCTGGGGGAAGCCAGTTTCCAGGGTGCGATCAAATACGCCAACGAGCGGCTGCAAATGCGTTCGCTCACCGGACCCAAGGCGCCGGAAAAGGCCGCTGACCCGATCATCGTCCATCCCGATGTACGCCGCATGCTGCTGACCATGAAGGCCTTCAATCAGGGTAATCGCGCCCTGGCCTACTTCACTGCACAGTTGCTCGACCAAGCGCACCGTGCGGACAGTGCCGAGGCCCGTGAAGAAGCGGAGAACCTGCTGGCTTTACTGACACCTATTTGTAAGGCCTTTATGACCGAGACGGGTCTTGAGGTGACTAACCACGGCATGCAGGTGTTCGGCGGCCATGGGTTTATTCGCGAGTGGGGCATGGAGCAACTGGTACGTGACTGCCGCATCGCGCCTATCTATGAAGGCACCAACGGCATCCAGGCGCTGGACCTGCTTGGGCGCAAGGTCCTGGGCAGCCAGGGCAAGCTGTTGCGCGGCTTTACCAGGATCGTGCACAAGTTCTGCGACGCGCAAGCCGCCAACCCGCAGTTCAGTGCCTATGTCAGCCAATTGTCTGGCCTGAACAAGCAATGGGGTGAGTTGACCCAGCAGATTGGCATGGCCGCGATGAAGAATCCGGATGAAGTCGGCGCTGCTTCCATGGATTACCTGATGTTCTCAGGCTACGTCATCCTGGCGTACCTCTGGCTGCGCATGGCGCTGGTCGCCTCGGATAAGCTGGCCGCAGGCAGTGGCGATACCGAGTTCTACCAAGCCAAGCTGGCAACCTGTGAGTTTTACTTCAAGCGCTTGTTGCCACGTACCGCCACGCACCTTGCTGCTGCCCAGGCAGGCAGTGATTGCATGATGAGCATGAGTGCTGAAAGCCTCGCATTCTGACCAGCGGCCGGCTGACAAAGCCCTGCCATTTGGCAGGTCTTTTTATTTCAATAATATGCAAACGGTTTGTGAATTACTGGTCACAACTCGACCCTATGTGTCACCAATGTTGTTCGGGTACACTCCAAAGACTGTTGCGAATCTGTATTCAAGTTTTGAGGAATGACCATGGCGGACTACAAAGCTCCCCTGCGCGATATGCGTTTTGTACTTAACGAAGTTTTTGAAGTATCAAAGCTTTGGGCTCAGTTGCCGGCTTTGGCTGAAGTGGTTGATGAAGAAACCGCCAATGCAATCCTCGAAGAAGCAGGCAAGGTCACTGCCGGTATTATTGCCCCGCTCAACCGTAGCGGCGATGAAGAAGGCTGCAGCTGGAGCAACGGTGCGGTGAAAACCCCGGATGGCTTCCCGCAGGCCTATAAGACCTACGCCGAAGGCGGTTGGGTGGGTGTTGGTGGCGATGCCATGTTCGGCGGCATGGGCATGCCCAAGGTGATCTCGGCCCAGGTCGAGGAAATGGTCAACTCGGCCAACCTGTCGTTTGGCCTGTACCCTATGTTGACCGCAGGCGCTTGCCTGTCGATCAACGCCCACGCCAGCGAAGAGCTCAAGGAAAAGTACCTGCCAAACATGTATGCCGGCACTTGGGCGGGCTCCATGTGCCTGACCGAGCCGCATGCCGGTACTGACCTGGGCATTATCCGCACCAAGGCTGAGCCGCAGGCAGATGGCAGCTACAAAGTCAGCGGTACCAAGATCTTTATCACCGGCGGTGAACACGACCTGACCGAAAACATCATTCACCTGGTATTGGCCAAGCTGCCAGATGCGCCAGCGGGCCCGAAAGGCATCTCGCTGTTCCTGGTACCCAAGTTCATGGTCAACGCCGATGGCTCCCTGGGCGAGCCTAACAGCCTGTCCTGCGGTTCTATCGAGCACAAGATGGGGATCAAGGCTTCGGCAACCTGCGTGATGAACTTCGACGGCGCGACCGGCTACATCATTGATGCACCGAACCGTGGCCTGGCGGCAATGTTCACCATGATGAACTACGAACGTCTGGGAGTGGGTATCCAGGGCTTGTCGACCGGTGAGCGTTCTTACCAAAGCGCGATCGAATATGCGCGCGAGCGTATCCAGAGCCGTGCGCCGACTGGCCCGGTTGCAACGGACAAAGCCGCTGACCCCATTATCGTGCACCCTGATGTTCGGCGCATGTTGCTGACCATGAAGTCCCTGAACGAAGTCGGTCGTGCATTCTCCAGCTATGTTGCCATGCAACTCGATACCGCCAAGTTCAGCGAAGATCCGGCCACGCGCAAACGTGCCGAAGAGCTGGTCGCACTGCTGACGCCCGTGGCCAAAGCCTTCCTCACCGACGTCGGGCTGGAGACTACAATCCACGGCCAGCAGATTTTCGGTGGTCATGGTTTTATACGTGAGTGGGGCCAGGAGCAGTTGGTTCGTGACTGCCGTATCACCCAGATCTACGAAGGCACCAATGGTATCCAGGCGCTTGACCTGGTTGGCCGCAAGGTGATCGGCAGTGGCGGGGCGTTCTACAAGCACTTCGCTGACGAAATCAAAGCCTTCACCGATTCGGCCGACTCCTCGCTGTCCGAGTTTGTTGAGCCGCTCAAAGGTGCAATCAGCATTCTTGAACAGATGACCGCGGACTTGCTGGAGCGCGCCAAGAGCAATCCGAATGAGATCGGTGCGGCTTCGGTCGAGTACCTGCATGCCTTTGGCTACACCGCCTATGCCTACATGTGGGCGCTGATGGCGCGCACGGCATTGGCCAAGCAGGGTGAAGATGACTTCTATGCAAGCAAGCTCGGCACAGCGCGCTTCTACTTTGCCCGTATCTTGCCGCGCATTCATTCCTTGAGTGCTACGGTCAAGGCCGGTAGCGAAAGCTTGTATCTGCTTGACGCTGCGCAGTTCTAAGCAGGCGTTTCGGCAACTAAAAAACCCGCTTCGGCGGGTTTTTTAGTGCTGGAAAATCAGTTGTTGCTGATTCGCTCGGCCAACGATGGATCGTCAATAAAGCGGTTGCGGATGCCTTGCAGCTCGGCGATTTTATCGTTGCGGGCTTTCTCGGCGGTATCGGGCGGGTCGATCTGGTTCCATTTCTTGTACATTTGCACCGGGCCAATAATTGGCAAGTCGTATTCGCTGGCCATATAGAAAATTGCCCGGGCAATGTTGCCCTTGGCGTCATCGCGAGGTTCAACCAACTGAAAGGTTGCCTGCATCTGGCAGCCAATGTCGGCCAGCTTGTTCGCCGCGTTGTTATCCAGCTCCCCGAACTGTGCGTTGCGTCGAACCAGTTCGGCGCGGGCAAGTGCCGGGTAGAGGTTATGCAAGTCGGCCTTCATGTAGGGGTAGCGTGGGTTGACCACCGCACATTGGTTGTCGGTGGTACAGAGCAGGGCGCGCTTTAGCTGCTTGCCGTTGTAGACCTCGCTAAGCGTCAGCAAGCCGCTTTGCTGGTCGAATGCCTGGCCGCAATAGAGGGTTGCGCCGCCGTTTGCGTAAACAGTCTTCCACAGCAGCTGTTCGGCGCTCTTGTGGTCAGCCGTTTGTGTTTGTCCCCCGGTCGGGCCTGCGAGGCTGGTGTTGCAGGCCAGGCCGGAAAGCGCGAACAGGATCAGTGGTTTTAGAGATGGCATGGCAGTTGGCGTTAGTCTGATTGTTTTATGTAAATGTGAGAAAAATCGCAGAAGAACAAAAGCCGATCAAACGCTTGGTTGGTTTGATATAGCGAAATGCTTACAAGCAGCGTCATGTTTTAGCCCTGTTGCCTATAACGGCAATAGCCTAAATTAGATCGCGTGGACGTAGTGCAGGAAGCACGTATTACTATCATGGATACGATGGAATGCCTGCCAGGATGGCAAGCAGGTCAAGGAAGATCGGATACAGTCTGCATGAACCTCGCTTTTAAAGCGGGGTTTTCTTTTTTCCGGGGTTTGCTTTTTGCAAGCTCCAGCCCCTTTGTCCTGGGGGCGCCGCAACAATAGCGGCGCACCTCTTTACTCAGGCCTTGTGGTGCAGTTCGACCCACTTTGCATAGGCGTCGATAAACTTTTGCAGGAAAGGTTTGACGCTGTCGCTGAGCTGGCCGTTGTCGTCGAAGAAACTGCCGGCACCGCCCAGATAGGCTTCTGGTTGCTGCATCATTTGCACATTGAGAAATACCATTGACTGGCGCAGGTGATGGTTGGCGCCAAAGCCGCCAACGGCGCCCGGCGATGCGCTTAGCACCGCACCTGGCTTGTCACTGAATACACTCTGGCCGTAAGGACGCGAGCCCACATCAATAGCGTTCTTCATTGGGGCGGGCACCGAGCGGTTGTACTCGGGAGTGACGAACAGCAGTGCGTCGGTTGCCTTAACTTGATTGCGAAACTCGGTGTAGGCGTCCGGTGCGGGTTCGACATCGATGTCTTCGTTGTACAGCGGCAAGGCTCCGATTTCGATGATCTTCAACTGCAATGACGGTGGAGCCAGATCAGCCAGGGCCAGTGCAAGTTTGCGATTGATAGAAGCCTTGCGCAGGCTGCCGACCAAGACGGCAACGGTGTATTGCTTGCTCATAAATGCTCTCTCTGCTGATTAATGGAAACGCAGCTCTACTGATGCGGTAGAACAGACTATAGCTACAAAAGCTTGACAGTCGTATTTCGCAAAGGTTTGAACCTCGGCAGAAAAGGGCGGAACCTGTTGTGCAATTGTCATTAATTGTGTGGATATTCAAATTACAAGAACTTCGCCCCAGGCATACAGCCTGGGGCTTTGCACGTTTTTTAGCTGAACTGCCTCCTGAGCTCTATCCCATGAAGCTTTCAAGGAGAACACCATGAATACCTACAGGCTCACCCACTTTGATTTGTTCGACCCGGCACTGCAGCTAGAAGCTGAAGAATGCCCGGGCCAATTGTTGGCGTTTGACACAATCGCGAAGCAAGAAACCGCAGCCGTGGAAAGGCCCGGTATCCATCAGAAAATTGTTGGCGTCATTACCCTGGTCGAGCAGCTAAATCGCCAATTGGACGGTACTGCAAGACAGTCCAAAGCGGGAAATCGCATGCAGCCTTAACCTGGTCCGGAGGTATATGCGGCGCCGGTTTCAGCCGCTGTTTTCTGGACGCCGTTGCCAGGGATGGCGCTGAGAAAACACACACAGGCTGAACTGTCGGGGCAATGACGAGTCAAAATTTACGTACCCAATGCCGGGGCATCCACAAAGGAGCTTTTCAATGGATCTGATCCGAATTTTGATCGCCATTTTGTTACCGCCACTTGGTGTTTTCCTGCAAGTCGGCCTGGGAGGCGCTTTCTGGCTGAACATCCTGTTGACCTTGTGCGGCTACATTCCAGGTATCGTTCACGCCGTCTGGATTATTGCCAAGCGTTGAGTGCAGCGCCTGACGCCGCACTTGATGTGCGGCGTTGGAGAGTCATCCAACACCCTGCGAAGACGAAGTTCTCGCAGGGTGTTTTCATTTCTGGGCCTGAACCACATCAGGGCATTCACTCTGCGAGTGGGTCAGGCCAGGCTGGCAAGGCCTGTGGTGGGCGCGCTGCTAATCCTCAAGCCAGCGTTGCTTTCAGGCCCATGGCACCTTCGGCGAACAGTCTGGCGTCCATCAGCTTGGGGGTGCGTACAATGGGGGCGAATGCCATGCGCTGCAATATATCGCGCTGCAGGTCTACACCGGGGGCTATTTCTATCAGCTCCAGGCCCTGCGCTGTGAGTTGGAACACGCAGCGCTCGGTAACGTACAGCACAGGTTGTCCGCGCTCGGTTGCGTGCTGCCCGGAGAATGTACGGTGCTCGACCTGTTCGACGAACTTGCACATATCGCCGTCCTGATTGATTTTCAGTTGCCCATCGATAATCTGGATATCCTGCTTGCCCGCACTAAAGGTGCCGACAAATACCACACGCTTGGCGTTCTGGCTGATATTGATAAAACCGCCAGCACCCGCCAGGCGACTGCCAAACCTGGATACGTTGAGATTGCCTTCAACATCGGCCTGGGCAAGTCCGAGAACAGCCAGGTCAAGCCCGCCGCCATCGTAGAAGTCGAATTGATAAGGCTGGTCGAGCAATGCGCTGTGATTGCTCGCGGCGCCAAAATCCAGTCCTGATGCAGGGACGCCACCAATCACGCCGGGCTCAGCCGTGAGCGTGAGCATATCTATCATGCCTTCCTCGGCTGCAACGGCCGCAACACCCTCGGGCATGCCAATACCGAGATTGACCACGGCGCCAGATGACAACTCCATGGCCGCGCGCCTGGCAATCAGCTTGCGTATCTCAAGTGGCATGGGCGCGAGGCTGTCGAAGGGGACGCGTGTTTCGGCGGAGAATGCCGGGTTATAAGCTGTGGCAAAGGTCTGTTGATGGTTTTCTGGTTGAGCGACCACGATGCAATCGACCAGGATTCCAGGAATCTTCACATCTCGCGGATTGAGCGTGGCGCTTTCAACCATACGCTCGACCTGTGCAATGACCAGGCCGCCGCTGTTGTGCGCAGCCATGGCGATGGCCAGGCTTTCAATGGTCAGGGCTTCGCGTTCAAAACTGAGGTTTCCTTCCGTGTCGGCGCTGGTTGCACGGACGATGCCGACATCAATCGGGAAGGTCGGGTAAAACAAATAATCCTGGCCATCGATTGGCATCTTGCGCACCAGCTCGGCCTGGGTACGCTGGTTGAGTTTGCCGCCGCCAAAGTCCGGGTCGACAAAGGTGCCCAGGCCGACCTTGGACAGTTGCCCGGGTTTGCCGGCTGCGATGTCGCGAAACAGTTGCGAGATTACTCCTTGCGGCAGGTTGTAAGCTTCGATGAGGTTATCCACCGCGAGCTTCTGCAAGCCTGGCACCAGGCCCCAATGGCCTCCGATAACCCGACGCACAAGCCCCTGGTGGGCAAGGTGGTTGAGACCACGTTGCTTGCCGTCACCTTGACCTGCGGCGTACACCAATGTCAGGTCGCGCGGGCTTTGCTCCTGTTGAAAACGCTGTTCCAGGGCGATGGCGATTTCTTCGGCAAACCCGATGCCGACGAATCCGCCCGTGGCGATAGTGCTGTTATCGGTTATGCGCGCCACTGCCGCGGCTGCGCTCATGACTTTACTCATGGCGAATACTCGAAAACTAAGGAAGTCCAAGACTGGCGTGAGGCAAGCATGCCGAGGTCGAAAACCCCGGCATGCTTGTGGTTTAAAAACTACCGAACAGGGTGCCGAGGGTAATGACCACCGCCAATGCAAGCATTGGAAAGGCCACGGTATTGACGAAGATGAACTTGTACGACTCGCGGTGAGTGAGCTTGCAGATCGCCAGCAAGGAGATGACCGCACCGTTATGCGGCAAGGTATCCATGCAGCCCGAGGCCATTGCCGCGACGCGGTGTAAGAGCTCCGGGCTGATACCCGCTGAAGTGGCCAGTGTCATGTACTGCTCACCGAGCGTTTTAAGGGCGATGGACATGCCGCCGGATGCCGAGCCAGTAATACCGGCCAGGATATTCACCGCCACCGCTTCGGAGATCAGCGGGTTATCGGAGACGCCCAAGACCAGGTCGCGGATCACCACGAAGCCTGCCAGGGAAGCGATGACCGTGCCATAACCGACTTCGGCAGCAGTATTCAAAATCGGCAGCATCGAGCCAAACGAGCCCTCGTTGACGGTTTTCTTGAGGTCCATCCAGCGCTTCCAGTGCAGCACAATCAACAGCAGAACCGCGACGGCCAGGGCCACGATAATCGCCCAGATACCAATCAGGGATTTAGCGTCAGACAAACCGCCAAATTCAGGCTTGGCCAGGTAGCTGGCATCGATATTTGGCAAGATTTGCTTGGCCATCAGGAAATTCAGGCCAATCACCAGCAGTATGGGCAGCAGTGCCAGCCAGAAGCTTGGCGTGTAGGCGTGCGTTTCCAGAACCGGGTCATCCTGATGTTCGCCATAGCCTTCGCCGGCTGCCTTGAGTTTGCGCGCTTGGGAGGTCAGCCACCAGGTCCCCAGGCCAAACATGATGGAGCCGGCAATAATGCCAAGCCCTGGCGCGGCAAAGGCGTCGGTGCCAAAGAAGGGGTTGGGAATCGCATTCTGGATGGCCGGAGTGCCGGGCAGCGCGGTCATGGTAAAGGTAAATGAACCCAGGGCAATCGCGCCCGGGATCAAGCGCTTGGGAATACCTGCCTCGCGAAACAGGGCGGCGCCAATTGGATACACGGCGAATGCCACCACGAACAATGAGACGCCGCCGTAAGTGAGAATGCCGCAGGCCAGCACAATGGCCAGAATGGCGCGCTCGCTGCCAACTTTAGCGACGATGCCATGGGCAATGGCGCGAGCAGATCCCGAGTCGTCCATTAACTTGCCGAATAATGCCCCAAGCAGGAATAACGGGAAGAACTGGATGACGTAGCCGCCCATGGCCTTCATGAATACTTGGGTGTAGGTGGGCAGCAGCATGCTGGCTTCGCCGGAAAACAGCAGCGCCAGCAGGGCAAGCAACGGGGCGAGAATCAGCACATTGATGCCGCGATAAGCGAGGTACATCAACAGTGCGAGTGAAATCAGAATACCGAGGGTACCCATAGGTCATTCCTTTTTGTTGTTGTTTTAGGCGCCGCTCTAGTTGGCGGGCCGGCTAAAGCTGTGCGTCACAGACAGGCATACGCACATCTAGGTTTACTAGAGCGAAAGCTGTGCCAAGTGGTTCAAGACTTTAGTTGTATTGAGGCGCAAGGCCCGAAGAACGGGCCTTTCCGGCATCAATGAGCGGTAGGATTGGATTTAAAGACGAGAGCGGTACTGTCTATTAAATTGGACATGTATGAATTTTTGGAGCGGTTGGCGATTAAGGTGTCTAGTTTTCTAGACATTAAGCATTCACCGTTCAGCCCAGTCAGCGCTCGGCCAGGCCGTGCTGTTGCAGCTTGTTGTAGAGGCTGGCACGGGATATTCCCAGCTGGATGGCCGCTTGCCTGCGGTTGCCGGAGCAGGCGGCAAGGGCCACCTGCAAGGCTTGGCGTTCTGCCTGTGCAAGGCTGTGGGCCAGTGGGGGCGCTTGATGCTCGTGCGCTGGCGGTGTCGATTGGGCTGGTACATCGGCCAGCACAGAGAGGCTCGGAGCGGATGAACTGAGCAGCGGTTGGATCAACTGCGCATCGAGCAAGGTGCCTTCAGCCGCGAGCTGCACCCGTTCCAGCAAGTTGCGCAATTCACGGACATTGCCCGGCCATAACTGCCTGGTCAGCAGTTGCAGGGCGCCATCGCTAAGCTCCATGGGTGCCTGCCCCGAACGATTGGCGATGTCATCGAGCAGATGTTCGACCAGCGCAGGAATGTCTTCACGACGCTCACGCAGCGCCGGCACATTCAGGCTCAGTACATTGAGGCGGTAATACAGGTCGTCACGGAACTGCCCATTGGCGACCTTGGCTTCCAGGTCGATATGGGTGGCCGCAATCACCCTTACGCTCAAGGGCTTTACCTGGTTCGAGCCCAGCGGCTCCACTTCCTGCTCTTGCAGCACACGCAGCAGCTTGGCCTGTAGCGGCATGGGCAAATCGCCTATTTCATCGAGAAACAAGGTGCCGCCATCGGCCAGTTCGAACTTGCCAATGCGCGCTTTGCGATCCGCGCCGGTGTAGGCCCCGGGAGCCGTGCCAAATAGCTCGGCTTCGACCAGCGTTTCTGGAATAGCCGCGACATTGACTGCAACAAAGGCACCGTTTGCCCTTGGCGATAGGTTGTGAATGCCCTGGGCCAGCAATTCCTTGCCGGTGCCGGTTTCGCCACGCAGCAATACAGTTGCATCCAGTTGCGCGGCACGCCGGGCCTGACGTTTGACTTCGCTGGCCGCGTGGCTGGCACCAATAAAACCGGCGATGGTGTAGCGCGCACGCCGGGCCTTGGCCAGCTCATGCTGAGTGGCGAGCAACTGGTTTTGCAGGCTGTTGTATTTGGCCATCAAGGGCTTCAAGTGCCGGGCGCGGTCAAACAGCACGAAGCCAAGTGCGCCGACCATGGTGCCGTCCTCGTCGCGTAACGGAATTCGCGTGACGACAAAGTGCTCATCACCAAAGGCCATCAGATCCAACATGCTTGGCTGGCCGCTCTCTACCACTTCACGCAACTTGCTGGCGGGCAAGACGTCTTCAATGTCCTTGCCCAGGACGCTGCGGACATCGCTTATGCCTACCTTTTGGGCGTACTTGTCGTTTATCCAGACAATTCGCGCCTGGCGGTTAACCGCAAATGTGCCTTCGCACTGCGCATTGAGGTGATCGAACAATAGCGGCATGGCCACGGCGCGAAAGCGCTCGGGTGAGACGCCGACGATCAAGCCATCGTGGTCGAGGTCTTCGCGGGAAATAGTCATCGCCGGCAGCATCCTGAAAAGCAATCGGGCGATTATGGCCAGCGCCAAGGCCTGTTGTCCAAAGCAGGCGCATCATGCCTTTTGATAATGGCACTTTATGCGGGCATTTGAGATAGTTAGTAGGCTATGCGCTAGCCGCTGGCGAGCCGTTCGTGACTCACAAGGTCAAACGAGCGGTTTCAACGCATAAATGCGTGCATTTGGTGCCGACCCGGCACACCCAGGCGACTCATCCGCTCGCCGCTGGATCTGCCGAACACAGTTTTGAATGCTGTGATCGAGCCTTGAGCCTTACTAAATAAAAAAACGATATCGATCCACATCAAGGATGCCCGATGAAATTTCCCCGTTGCTTTACGCTGCTGGCAACTGCCGCTGCCTTGTCCGTAGCCATGACTGCCCAGGCGCGCGAATACTCAGTTTCAACCGTCCTCTCGGATGCCTTTCCGTGGGGACAGGCTGCGCAGAAATGGGCAGACCTGGTCAAGGAACGCTCTGAAGGACGCATCACCCTGCGGGTGTATCCGAACGCTCAACTGGTTGCCGGCGACCAGACCAAGGAGTTTTCGGCCATGCGCTCCGGGCTGATTGATATGGCGGTTGGCTCGACCATCAACTGGTCGCCACAGGTGCCGGAACTCAATCTGTTCTCGGTTCCCTTCCTGATGAAGGATAACGCCGACCTGGATGCCATTACCCAGGGCGAGGCGGGCAAGCTGGCCTTCGCTGCTATCGAGAAGCGCGGCATCATGCCCTTGGCCTGGGGCGAGAACGGCTTTCGTGAACTGTCCAACTCGGTCAAGCCGCTGCGTGCGCCGGCTGATCTTGCCGGCTTGAAAATCCGGGTAGTGGGTTCGCCCTTGTTCCAGGATACCTTCACTGCGCTGGGCGCCAATCCAACGCAAATGAGCTGGTCCGATGCCAAGCCAGCATTGACCACTGGTGCGGTTGATGGCCAGGAAAACCCGATCTCGGTGTTCGACGTCGCGCGGGTTGATCAGGTGGGTCAAAAGTACCTGACGCTTTGGCACTACATGGCTGATCCCCTGATCTTTGCGGTCAACCAGCGGGTCTGGAAAGGCCTGCCTGAAGCCGATCGCGAACTGCTGAGCCAAGCTGCTCTGGATGCTGGCAAGTGGGAGATCGAGCTGTCGCGTGGCCAGCAGGCACAACGCTTGGCTGATATCCGTTCGCGCGGTGTGGAAGTGGTGGAGCTTAGTGATGCCGAGCGCAGCGCGTTCGTTGAGGCCACGCAAAGCGTCAAGCAAAGCTGGGCGCCGAAAATTGGCCCGCAGTTGATGAAGGCTGCCGAAGACGCCATCGCCAAACCCTGATCCTGTGTGACCCGCAAGCCCGGGGCTTGTGGGTGTTTTGAGGTGTATATGAATAAACAACCGGACGCACGCCTGGAGCGTGCGCTGGCGACGCTGGCGCTGGTCATCATCAGCCTGATCAGCCTGGCTAACGTAGTGGTGCGCTATTTCACCAATGCATCCTTTGCATTCACTGAAGAGTTTTCGGTGTTCTTGCTGGTTATCCTGACCTTCGCCGGTGCGTCAGCTGCATTGCGCCGTAATCGGCATATTCGCATTGGCATGCTCGAACGCATGTTTCCGGCACTGCGCACACCTTTGATTGTGTTGCAGTGGCTGGCGGCGGTGACAGTACTGGGCTTGATTGTCTGGTATGGCGGTCAATTCGCGCTTGAGGAATACCAATGGGATTCTGAATCGCCAGGCTTGGGCTTGCCCAACTGGTGGTACGTGGTGTGGTTGCCATTGCTGGCCCTGTTGATGTTGTTCCGACTGACCCAGATGACCCTTGATCGACTGCGCGGGAGACTCAGCGATGAGCCCTGACCTGTGGTTGATTGTCAGCTTTATCGGCTTATTGGTTCTTGGCGTCCCTGTTGCGTTTGCCCTGGGCCTGTCCGGCGCTATCGGCATAGTGGCCGGGCTCTCTCCGGACATGCTGGCGACCCTGGGCACCAACACCTATAACGGTGTCGCCAAATACCCGCTGATTGCGATCCCGTTGTTTATCCTCACCGGCCTGGTGTTTGAAAAGGCCGGTGTGGCCCTGCGCCTGGTGCGCTTTGCCCAGGCGCTCATCGGGCCACGTCATGGCGGCCTGGCGCTGGTTGCGATCCTGGTCTGCCTGATCATGGGCGGCATGAGCGGCTCCGGTCCGGCCGATGCCGCGGCCGTGGCCATGGTGATGTTGCCGAGCATGACCAAGGCCGGATACCCAAAACCCTTTTCTGCAACGCTGATTGCGGCCTCCGCCTCCACTGCAATTCTAATTCCGCCTTCGATTGCCTTGATACTCTATTCAATCGTGGTCCCGGGCGTGGACTTGCGTGCGCTGTTTGCTGCCGGCCTGTTCCCTGGAATCATTGCGGGTCTGGTGTTGCTGCTGCCCGCATGGTTGCTGTCGCGCCATTACGGCTGGGAGTCACCGGATAGCGCGGAGCGTCCCCCGGTATGGATGAGTTTTAAACAGGCCCTGCCTGCCTTATTTGCTCCGGTCATCATCCTGGGAGGCCTGCGCAGCGGGCTGTTCACGCCGACCGAAGCCGCCGTGGTGGGCGTTGCCTATGGCGTGGCGATTGGCTTGTTTATCACCCGTGATCTCGACTGGCGCAGCCTGTGGAAACTATGCGGCGAAGCCGCGATGATCTCTGGCGTAGTGATGCTGATCATTGCCCTGGCCGGTATATTCGCCTGGGCAGGAACCATGCTCGGTACATTCCGTCATTTGGCTGAATGGCTGATCTCGCTGTCGGACAACAGCACGGTGTTGCTGATACTGGTGATGGTGGCGGTATTGCTCGCGGGGATGTTGCTTGATGCAATATCGATCTACCTCATCCTGATGCCAATCCTGATTCCGGTCATGCAGCATTTTGGCTGGAACCCGGTGTGGTTCGGTATTCTGCTGGCCATGAACATTGCTATCGGCCAGTTCACCCCACCTGTTGCGATCAACCTCATGGTGACGGCTGAGGTGGCCAAGATACGCCTGGAACAAACCGTGGGTTGGGCACTGTTATTCGTATTGGTGATGGGCAGCGCGCTGGTGCTGGTCGCTGTATTCCCGGAAATTGCACTCTGGCTACCGCGGGTATTGGGCTATGCGGTCTGACGGCCAGGCCTCGCGCGTTCAGCCCTGAGAAGCGCGAGGCCTGGGGCCGCTCAAGCCTCTGCGATTACTTGCAAGATGCACTCAATACTCTTTAATTAGGCTGCATGCAGGGAGAGGCTCCATGGATATTGGAGCCTCTGCTTAATTAATTTCTCTGCGCGAGGGCTATCAACGCCATGGGCTTGTATAGTGGCAATTGTTCACTATGGTGCTATTGCAGTGCTATAACTGGATAAGAAGTTACCCACGCGGTCAGGATAATAGGATGTCACTGTTGCGCCCCCAGCACCGCATTAATGACGAGCTAATCGCTTCGGGTATCGAAGACGCCAGCAAGCGTACATTGATGCGGATTATTTTGATCGCGACTGGCATTACGCTAAGTGGCTTTGCGGTCTTGCAGTTCCTTTCCGGCAATCACCTGTTCGCCCTGTTCGAACTCTGCGCCTCGGTGCTACTGGTGTTGGGCGGCTGGCGGATTGTCTATACCCGGCACCTGACTCCCTGGGTGTACCTCTACGTCCTGCCGACCGCATGTTTTCTGGTCTACATCATCGTCATGCCGCAAGCCTCGGCGACTGCATTCGTATGGATCTACATGATTCCATTGCTCAGTTATCTCTTGCTTGGCCGGGCCCGGGGGTTTCTGGTCGCGGTGCCCTTCATGGTGGTGTCGACGCTCTTGTACTTCCAGCAGCATCGCTACGATTTGGATGCCGAAGGCTTGATCGATGTAGGCAATGCTATCCTTTGCGGCCTGTTGACCATCGCCTTTGTGCACATCTACGAGACCCTGCGTGCGCAAGCCTATCGTCAGCTTGAGCGGCTGGCGCAGACCGATGCCTTGACCGGCGTCGACAGTCGCGGTTGCTTCCAGCAGGCGCTGGAACGCAGTATCCAGGAAGCCGAGCGCAGCAATCTGGCTGTGGTTCTGGTGATCCTCGATGTCGACCATTTCAAGCAAGTGAATGATCAGTGGGGCCACGTGGCCGGTGACATGGCGCTCAAACACCTGTGCTCGTCAATCTTGAAGCGTTTGCGCGCCACTGACAGCATGGGCCGGCTGGGGGGCGAAGAGTTTGGTCTGCTGCTGCGAAATACCGATCTCAAAGGTGCCAAGCCCCTGGTCGAAGACTTGCGCAAACAACTGGCCAGCTCGCCCTTGCTCTACGGCAAGCAGCAGATTCAACTCTCGGCAACCTTTGGCGTGGCTGAATGGCCAAGCGATGGGCGCAGTGTCGACGAACTCTATCGCTGTGCAGACCGACGCCTGTATTACGGCAAGCAGCAGGGGCGTAACCAGCTGGTGACGGCGGATGAGGCTGGGGTAAAGGCAGATCTGGTAGGTGGTGCCAGCGCCTGAGCCTGGTCGGTTGAGAGCCTGCCTGGCAACTGGTTATTGAGCTGTTTGCCCAGTAGCTGTCGATTGGCTAAATACCAGTGCCTTCAAACCACTGTCTGGGTCAATGTCGG
Organism: Pseudomonas sp. S9; assembly: GCF_000222125.1. Classification (NCBI taxonomy): domain Bacteria; kingdom Pseudomonadati; phylum Pseudomonadota; class Gammaproteobacteria; order Pseudomonadales; family Pseudomonadaceae; genus Pseudomonas; species Pseudomonas sp. S9. The sequence continues at coordinate 409,986 of NZ_AFFX01000003.1, forward strand.
CAAATTCCGGCGGATTGGCCAGGCGCTGCTCGAACCGCAAGCCCGGTGCATCATTGGCCATGCCATCAATCAGGAACTGCGGACCGACATCAGGGTCGTTGACGCAGGCCAGCACCAGGCCCTGCTCGGTCAGCAGCGTTGGCAGGCGGCGGATGATGCGCTGGTAATCCTTGCTCAAGGCAAAGCTGCCTTTCTGGAAGGACGGCGGATCGATAATGATCAAGTCATAGGGGCCGAGCTTGCTGACCTTGCCCCAGGACTTGAACAGCTCGTGTCCGAGGAAGCTTACCCGGCTCATGTCATGCTGGTTAAGGCGGTGATTGTCGCGGCCACGACTCAAGGCAGCACGCGCCATATCCAGGTTGACCACATGCTCGGCGCCACCCGCGATTGCCGCCAGGGAAAAGCCGCAGGTGTAGGCGAATAGATTCAACACCCGCTTGCCTTGTGCATGTTCGCGTACCCATTGGCGGCCCAGGCGCATGTCGAGAAACAAGCCGTTGTTTTGTTTCTTGCCCAGGTCGAGCAGGTAGTTCAGGCCGTCTTCACTGATCACGCGTTCATTAACCATCTCGCCATGAAGCACCTCCATGCTGCTGTCCGGCAGGTAGCGATGGTGCAGCAGCAACGTCTGCGCCTGGCTGGCCTGCCAGGCCGTCGACTGGGTCAGTTGCATCAGCATCTGTTTCAGGGCTGTAAGCTCGCCTGCCTCGGGCTCGCGGAACAGCGACACCAATAGCACGCCTTGCAGCCAGTCAGCGGTGACGTGCTCAAGCCCCGCCCAGAGGCGACCGCGACCATGGAACAGGCGGCGTGTTTCAGCAGGAACATGGTTGAGGGCTTCGGTCAGCTGGATGCTGAGGGTGTTCAGGGCTGCAGGATTCATAAATCACGACGTTTGCAAAGTTGCCCGCCATTTTAAATGGCCAGTCTCTGATCGGGTTGGAAAATTTCAAGCGCAGTTGTGATGCCCTGTAACCATGGGTTGTCGAGGCGCCTTAGGCTTGTCGTTAAATGACAACTGGCTGACAGGAAATGACAATTAGTCCGAAAAGGGGAGTGCGATTATTCAGGTCAAATAACAAGTAAATCCCTACGAGGGGAGATTCAACATATGCGCAATCATCTAATTGCACTGTCGCTTGTGAGTATTTTCCTGGGTAGCGCCTGGGCCATAAAAACAGATGTCCAGGCTAAAAAACCTGTAAGCCCCAGCGTTAGCATCGCCCAGGTTTTCATCAGCCACTGATAACGCTTTCTCTCCAGGCAGCACAGGCGACTTAGCATAAGCGGTGATTTCCGCTTGTCGCCATGGCGCAATCGCGCTGCAGATGTGAGCTGCCTCATCATCCCCATTTCAACTTTGCTGCTTCACAATCCTACCCGGCGTCTGGATGGCTACGCATGCTGAGTCAAAGTTCACTCACAGTCCCTTACAGGCTGCACAGGTGGCGATAAACCATCGGGTGCAGCCTGTATCCGTGCAGGGTCGGTAAGCGTTATGCGTTCGGACGAATCATGACCTTGATTTGATCTTGTGGCGTGGCCAGTTGCTCGAAAGCATCGGCGATTTGCGAGAGCGGCACATCGTCAGTGATCATCGCACTGGCATCGAGCTCACCTTCGGCCAAATGGTGCAGGGTTTGGGCAAACTCCTCGGCCGAATAGAAGCTGGCAAAGCCCAGGTTCAACTCTTTCATCACTGGGAACACCGGTTCAATCTGGTCTGCCTGCATGCACAACCCGACAACCATGATGCGTGCGCCATACACGGCCCCAGCCATGACCTGCTGGATCATGCCAGGCACGCCTACACATTCGAAAATCACCGAAGGACGACGCCCTGTTCCGCCGAGCATTGGCGATATGGCGCCGAACAGCTCAGCATTATCGGTCTTGGCGGCTTGCTCCCAGGCTTCGTACGGCGACTGCTGGCGCGGATCAACCACCACATCGGCGCCGAGTCTTTTCGCCTGGGCCAGGCGTCCGGCAGAGAAGTCAGCCGCAACAATGGGTTCGATGCCACGCATTTTCAGCACGGCGATAATGGCCAGGCCGATAGGGCCGCAACCGACGACAAGGGGGACGTCGCGCTGCGTGATCTTGGCCTGGTTAACGGCATGAAGCGCTACCGCCATGGGTTCGGTGAGAGCCGCCATTTCACTGCTCAAGCCATTGGGGACAGCAAAGGCCATACGGCTGTCGATGGTCATGCGTTGTGCAAAGCCGCCCGGAATATCGGTGGGGGCTGAACCAATAAAGACCATGCCGTCCTCTCGCGCTAGAAACGGCAAGGCAACAACCCGGTCGCCGCTCTTAAAGCGTGAGTCGCCCTTGAGCGGTTCAAGAACCTCCGCACAAAACTCATGGCCCAGGGAAATTGGCCTGCTGGGATCAACAATGGCCTTGCCCAAGGCGCGCAGGCTGGAGTCACTCATTTCCCTGGCATTATGAACGCAATGCAAATCCGTGCCGCAAATGCCGCAGACCAATGAGCTGACAAGCAACTCGTGGGCCTTGGGGATTGGCTCGGCAACATCCTCGATCCTGAGCTTTTTATCTATAACTACTGCGGCTTTCATGGCAGTTCCTTATGGGGTTCGGCTGCAATTACCTGCGGATATTGGGCTGAAGAACGGGTCTATAATTGTCATTAGGCACCTGATTTTTGGCATTTGACGTCAGCTATGGTGATATTTCAGGCTGGCGCAATATGTCAAATACTGGGCGTGAAATGCACAGCGAAAATGCATTGCCAGGCGCAACCATGCAGTTCGATTAAAAATTTGCCTTCCTTAATCCCCGGGAGGCATGTGAGGAGTCGCAAATGCGTTTACAAAATAAGATCGTTCTGGTGACCGGAGCAGCCTCGGGTATGGGCCTGGCTTTTACTCGCCGTCTTGCAGCCGAAGGTGCCAAGGTTTATTTCACCGATATCAATGCCGAGGCTGGCAAGCGCGCCGAAGTGGAGTTGCGTGAGCAGGGCCTGGATGTGATTTTCGACAGGCATGACGTCACCAGTGAAGAAGACTGGTCGCGCGTGTTGGGTGTGATTCACGACAAAGAACGGCGTCTCGATGTACTGGTCAATAACGCGGGCATGGTCATCCCTGGCAGCATCGAAGAATGCACCCTGAGCGACTTTGATCGCACCATGGATGTGAACCTGCGCAGTGTATTTATTGGCTGCAAGCAGTCATTGCCATTGATGAAAGACAATGGCGGCTCAATCATCAACATGTCATCAATTACGGCAATCTGCGGCGAACCCGCGGCGCTCTCCTACAGCACCTCTAAAGCTGGGGTGCGTTTCCTGTCCAAGTCGGTTGCTTTGCATTGCGCGGCCAAGGGCTACCCCATCCGCGTCAACAGCTTGCACCCTGGCTACATTGAAACGCCATTGGTGGCAGATGCCACCCAGGCCATCGGCGAAGAAGCCGGGCGGGAGTTCCATGCGCGGTTAATGCAAGAGATCCCATTCAAGCGTCTTGGAAAGCCTGACGAAGTGGCCGGTGCGGTGGTGTTTCTTGCCAGTGATGATTCTGTCTATGTCACAGGTACGGAAATGGTTGTCGATGGTGGCTACGCTTGCCACTAAGGCCCCCGGGGAACAGGCAGGCGATATGACTGCGTTAAAAAACTTATCGCAGCCTTTGGGTTGCTACTTCCCTTGATCGTTGCGCCTTGTCCTTTCTTTGCCTGCTACCTTTTTCAGCGGTTGCCACGATGAAAAAGGTAGCCCTTGTCATAGTTGTGTCTCCTGCAGTTGCTTGCGCCGCTCCTTGGGCGAGATCGCATGCCAGCGCCGGCAGGCGCGATTAAACGAACTTTGCTCGGCATAGCCGAGCAGGCCCGCCACTTGCGCCATGGGCATTTTGGCTTCCACCAGGTAGCGGTCAGCCAGCTCCATACGAGTTCGATCAACCAGTTCTTCGAATAACACATCGCGCTCTGCCAGCCGGCGTTGCAGTGAACGTTCGCGCATGCCCAGTCGTTCGGCAATCAAGGGCAGGCTGCAGCGCTGGGTCGGCAATAGGCGCAGTATCAGTTGCTCGACCTGGTTGCAGATATCCAGCGGATTGGTGTCACTGATGGTGCTGACATAATCGATCAGGGTGTCATGCAGCTCCTGGTTGTATTGGTCAATAACCTTGCTCACATGCTCGGCTCGCATAACCAATGCATTACTCGCCTGACCGAAATAGACGTGTGTGCCAAAGAAGCGCTGATAACGTATTGGCGGAAAGGTTGAGGTGGTGCGCATCATGATTGACTCGGCTTTAAAACCACTGCCGTACAGCATTTGCAGGGTTTTATGGGCGACACCGAGGGAAAGCTCGGTTATTTGTCGTAGACGCTTCAGGCCTGGCAGGTGAACGTCTATAAGTAGCTGCGGGCGTGCCGGGGCTGTCTTGGTGTCGAGTTCAAGAAAAATGCTCTGTCTTGGTGTCGAGTTCAAGAAAAATGCCAGGGGTGTAGATATGCATGAACTTGGCTATTTCTTGCAGGGCCCCGCCCACGGTTGATGAGTTCTGGGCAATAACCGCCAGTGGGCCAAGAATCATCATGCTTTGTCGCTCGGCAAGCTGGAGGCCAAAGTCAGCACAGTTTAGTTGTTCTGCTGAATATTCCAGCAAGTTGATCATTGAACGATAAGAAATGACAGCGGAAATGCTCTCGAGCAATTGCGGCTCGATATTTAAGCGCTTGAGCATTTTGTCGGGGTTGCCACCCAGCTCGCGAACAAGTTCTGGGAAACCAGTGAGCGATGTAATTCTTATAAGTGCAGTCATAGGGCAAATAGCTGTGGATCAATGCCAAAGACTATGAGCCTTGCTGCTGTTTAACGCCACTCTTTCTAAGAACTCTCCAGGCTACCTGCTGGTAAACCCCATATTCCTCTAGGGATTGCTGATTGGTTTATGAAGCCAGGTTGGCTCGCTCAGAAGGGATGATGCAGCTCTGATTTAAGCGTCCTTGGTGGTCAGGAATCGACCCGCTGGTTCTAATTGGAGTTTGCCGGGAGAAGATCTGCGCGCTTTATCGGGTATTGGGTATTTCAGGCTAAAGCTGACAGCTAATGGCAAAAAGGTGTCATTAAAAGACAAAAGGTTCAGCAGGCTGATAAGCATAATGTCGACCACAACAAAAATGCTCATCCTAGGCGCGCAGTAAGTGCCGAGGGCAAGAGCGCACCCGGAGGTCGCCAATGCATAACAATAAATCGAATTTCTGTGCCTTGCTAAAACCACTATCCATCGCGGTCGCCTGTGTCAGCGCTGGCTCTGCAAATGCCATTTCCTTCCAGACTGAAAACGGCTGGGAAGGGCAATGGAACACCACGCTTACCATTGGTTCGCAGTGGCGGGCCGAAGACCAGGACAGCGCCCTGTATAACTCATTCAACGGTGCCTCTGTCGGTAAGTCCGGCGGTACCAGTGGCACAGTCGACGCTGGCAACCTCAACTACGACAAGGGTGATCGCTTCTCAACCATTGGCAAGTTCGTGACTGACTTGTCGATGCGCAATGGCGACCTGGGTGGTTTTATCCGTGTTAAGGGTTGGTACGACTACACCCTTGATCATGAGGATTTGAATTACGCCAACATCTCCAACGTTTATCAAAAGAAGCCATTGGACGATGACGGCTACAGCGACCTGCAAAAATACAAGGGCCTGTACCTGCTCGACTCCTATGTCTACAACACCTTTTATTTTGATGACACTCCGGTTCAGGCCCGCCTGGGTCGTCAGGTCGTTAACTGGGGTGAGAGCCTTTATATCCAAGGCATCAACCAGATCAACCCGCTCGACGTTCCAGCCCTTCGCCGCCCGGGTACCGAGCTTAAAGAAGCGCTGATCCCCGTTTGGATGGGCTACCTCAATATCGGTTTGCCAGCAGGCATTTCGATGGAGGCCTTTTACCAGCTCAAGTATGAAAGCACCGAGGTTGAAGGCTGCGGCCATTACTGGTCGGTGACCGAAAGCAACATCGGCCAGTCATTTGGCGATTGCGATGTGGGTGCTTTGCTGGGTGGTGGTGGTACTTCTGCAGACCGCGTAAATAGTGGCCGTTATGTACCTCAGTACAAGGGGGAAAAGCCGAGCGACAGCGGCCAGTGGGGCTTGTCTTTCCGTATTCCGGTGGATGCCCTGGGTGGGGAAGGCGGCCTTTACTACATGAACTACCACTCGCGCACTCCATACTTGAGCGTGCGTAACGGTAATCCAGGTTCGCCAAAGCAGTTTGATGGTGCGCAATCAGTGGTGGTTGGTGCAACGGGCCAGACCCCGGGGCCTGCCTGGGAGTATCCAGAAGATATTCGTTTGTTTGGCGCAAGCTTCACCACCGCAATTGGTGGCTGGTCTATCGGCAGCGAGCTGAGCTAATCGCCAAAACAGCCTGTGCAGCTTAATGGTGCTGACTTGCTTAACGGTGCCATTGGCGGTGTAGGCCCTCTGGCGGAGTTGCAGCAGACCGTAATACTCGAGGGCGCATCGATGACCGAAGGCTGGGATCGTTATGAAAAGACCCAGTTCCAAATCAACGGTGTCAACCTCTATCCAAACGTGCTGGGCGCACAAAACCTGACCGTGGTGGGTGAGGTCGGCTTCCAGTGGAATAACGTGCCGCAAAGCGAGGGTGATCGTCGCTATGGCCGTGGCTTTATCTACGGCCTGGGCTCGGACCCATCTATTCCTGCTGGTGGCAGCACCTGCTCGAACCCGGTTGCAGGTTTGGTCAACAGCAGTCCTCAAGGTTGCAAGAACGATGGTTACGTAACCGATTTCGCCTGGGGTTATCGCCTGCGCGGACAGCTGGATTACAACAACGTATTTGGCACCAGCATTACGGCATCGCCCTTTGTTTTCCTCGGCCAGGACGTGGACGGCGTGTCGATGGACGGCCAATTCAACGAAGGCCGACTCACCACCTCGATTGGCCTGAGCCTGGATTACAACAAGCAGCAAAAAATCGATTTGAGCTATGTCAGCTTCGATAACAGCGCTCAGTACGACCCGCTGCACGACCGTGATTTCTATGCAGCGAGCTACAGCTATAGCTTCTAACAAATAGAACAACCAGAGGTTCTGTAAATGATAAATAAAATAAATTCTGCTCGAATGGGTGGGCTCACTGTTGCTGTACTGCTCGCGCTGAGCGGTACGGCCCAGGCTAAAATTACTGCTGATGAGGCCGCGCGCCTCGGGGCTGACCTGACCCCGCTGGGTGGCGAAATGGCGGGTAACGCCGACGGTTCCATACCTGCCTATACTGGCGGTATGGCTCAGCCACCTGCAGGTTGGAGCGCTAGCCAGGGTTATGTTGATCCCTTCGCTGACGAGAAACCGCTGTTTACCATTACTGCGGCCAACCTGGCCCAGTACAAGGACAAAGTGACCCCTGGCATGCAGGCGTTGCTGGCCAAGTACCCAAGTTTCAAAATGCCGGTAGACACCACTCACCGTACTGCCATGGTACCGGCTGATGTTGCCGCCCAGGTCAAGCAAGAAGCCGTCAATGCAGAGCTTAACGGCTTTGGCGTGGCCAACCTCAATGGTTCGACGACGCCGTTCCCGATCCCGAATAATGGTCTAGAGGCTATCTGGAAAGACACCGTTCGTTATCTGGGTGGGGGTCTTGAACGTAGCTACAGCTCTTTCCCGGTGCGTGGCAGTGGTGACTACTACAACCTGCGCATTAAAGAGAATCGCGTATTTGACGCCAACAGGGACAAGCAGTCGGACAACCGCTTGCTTAACTACACCGCACGCTTTCTCTCGCCTGCGACCCTGGCAGGTACGGTGCAGTTGGTGCACGAGCCTATCGACCAGGTCAAGGAAGTGCGCAACGCGTGGATCTACAACACCGGCCAGCGCCGCGTTCGTCGCGCTCCCGACCTTGCCTACGATAACGTCAACGACGGTACAGAAGGCTTGCGGGTAACTGATGATTTCGACGGTTACAACGGCGCGCCTGATCGCTTTGACTGGAAGCTGGTCGGCAAGAAAGAAATGTACATCCCATACAACGACTACAAGCTCGGTTCCAAGGACGTCAAGTACAAGGACATCCTTACACCGAGCACGCCAAACCCTGACTACATGCGCTACGAGCTGCACCGCGTATGGGTGGTTGAAGGCACCTTGCGTAAAGATGCCAAGCACGTCTACGGCAAGCGGACCATGTACCTCGACGAGGACTCCTGGACCGTCGTGGCTTCGGATGCATATGACACCCGTGGCACGCTGTGGCGCGTTGGCGTTCACCCGATGATCCAGTTCTACGATGCCCAGGTGCCTTGGTATCGCGCCAACATCTGGCATGACCTGAGCAACGGTGGTTACTACTTGGCCGGCCTGGCTAACGAAGAGTCCACACCATGGAAATTCGGGATCAAGGGTCGTTACGTTGACTTCCAGCCGGACGCACTGCGCCGCCTTGGCAAGAAACAGCTTCTACGTCTTTCCGGCACAGCACAGGCTTCCTTCATGGAAGCCTGTGCGTTAGCTATACAGGTTTACCTTTATGTTGTTTTTACGCCACTTGTCATGTCTGGCGGGGCTCTGTCTGGCCTTGGTCAGCGGCTTGAGTTGGGCTGAGAAAGCTCCATTTGATTATCCGATCCACCCCAGTCGCGTATTGCTGCTCAATATTGTCGATAGCGGCAGGCAGCTTGTAGCCGTGGGTGAGCGCGGCGTGGTCATGCTGTCTGCCGACTCCGCCAAGACCTGGAAAAGTATTCGCACGCCGAGCAACCGCACCCTGACCGGGGGCGCCTTTGACAGCCCGGAAGTAGGTGTGGCCGTAGGTCACGGCGGGGTTGTCTTGCGCACCGAGGATGGCGGTCAATCCTGGAAGTCGATTGAGGCCGACACCAATGGCGATGCGCTGTTGGGCGTCATCTCCATGGGCCAGGGACGCATGGTCACCTGGGGCTCGTTCGGGCTTTACCTGGTATCCGATGATGCAGGTGCCAGCTGGCAACGAGTCAGCATTATCGATCCTGATTTCGATCGGCATATTTCACAGGTCATTGCCCTCCAGGATGGTCGCTGGCTGCTGGTTGGGGAAAGCGCAACCCTGGGGATATCCGCTGACCGGGGCATGACATGGCAGCGTCTGGAAAGTCCTTACCAGGGCAGTTACTTCGGCGCGTTGCAGACCGCATCGGGCGACCTCTTGCTGTTCGGTATGCGTGGCAACGTCTGGCGATCATCGGATATGGGCGTCACCTGGAGCAAGACTGAAACGGCTACCACCATGGCCTTCAATGGCGGGCTGCAACTCAAGTCCGGGCGCATTGTGCTGTTCGGAAATAGCGGTTTGCTTATGGCCAGCGATGATCAGGGCCAGCAGTTCCAGCGTCTTGCTGCGACCCAGGCAAGCCTGGCCAAGGCCCTGCAGTTAAACGTGGGTCAGGTCGTGGCGGTTGGCGACCGTGGCGTGATGACCATCAATGTCGGGCGCCAGGAGTAACTACGTGAAAAAGCATGAAGAGACTGTAAAGAGCGCCGACGAACTCAATCGCAAGGATTTTTCCCGCGGCATCGTTGGCAAGCTTTCCTATTGGATTTTCCACCAGCGCAAGCCGTTGCTGGCGCTATTCGTTTTGATCACGCTTGGTCTTGGCTACAGCGCCACCCAGCTGAAGATCGAGGCGGGCTTCTTCAAGATGATCCCGCTGCACCACGAATACATGAAGACCTTCCTGGAGTATCAAAAGGACTTCGGTGGCGCGAACAAAGTGCTGGTGGCGGTGAAGAAAAACAAGGGCGAAGTCTTCACGCCCGAGGCAATGAGCATCCTGCGCAAAGTCTCGGATGAAGTGTTCTTCATCAACGGCGTTGAGCGCAGCTCAGTCACCTCGCTGTTCACCTCAAACGTGCGTTATACCGAGGTTGTCGAGGACGGTTTTACTGGCGGTAATCTGGTTGAGTCCGATTACGCGGGACGGCCAGAGCAAATCGCCCAGGTGCGTGAGCGCACACTCAAGTCCGACTGGGTTGGGCGGATTGTCTCCAATGACCTGTCTTCGGCAATGGTGGTGGCCAACCTGCAGGAGAACGACCCGGAAACGGGCAAGCGCCTCGATCTGCAAACCGTCGCCAAAAAGCTCGAGGCCATTCGCCAAGAAAACCAGACTGACGATGTCAGCATTCATATCATCGGTTTTGCCAAGTCGATTGGTGATATCGCCGAAGGCGCTTCTGGCGTCATGGTATTTTTCATCGTTGCATTCCTGATCACGGCGGTGCTGCTGTTCTGGTACTCCGGCTCAATGATGCTGACCAGTTGGGCGTTGATTTGCGCAGTGGTCCCGGTGGTTTGGCTGCTTGGCTTGCTGCCCTTGGTTGGGCTTACGCTTGACCCGATGTCGATCCTGGTGCCCTTCCTGATCTTCTCGATCGGGGTTTCCCATGCGGTGCAGATGACCAATGCCTGGAAGCTTGAAACGCTGAATGGTGCCGACGGTGTCACCGCATCGCGCAATTGCTTCCAGAAACTCTTTATCCCGGGCGCGGTTGCCTTGCTGGCGAACGCCTTGGGTTTTGTGGTGATTGCGGTCGTTGATATCGAAATGGTTCGCGAGCTGGCAACCACCGCCACCCTCGGTGTTTCGGTGATGATCATAACCAACAAAATGCTGCTGCCGATTTTGCTTTCGTTCATGCGCTTGTCGGCTGATGACGCCCAGCGCCTGCGCGGCAAGGAAACCATGGGAGCAGGTTTGTGGGAAAAGCTTGGGGTATTGGCGACGCGTCGTGGTGCAACTGTGGCGTTATTGATTGCTGCCGGCTTGCTGGTATTTGGCCTGAATGAAGCGCGCAAGCTGCATGTCGGTGATCTCGGTGCCGGGGTACCTGAGTTGCGTCCTGATTCGCGTTAAAACCAGGACGTCGCCATGATCACCAGCGAGTTCGCCATTGGTGTTGATCTATTGCAGATCATCGTCAAGGCGCAGGGCGATGAAACGCCCTGCGTCAAGCGTGAAGTGCTCGACCCGATCAGCGAGTTCGAGCTTTATTTGCGCCAGGACGACGGTGTGTCCTCGGTGCGCAGCCTGTCCGGTTTCGTCAACAACGTAACCCAGGCTTATGCCGAGACTGACTTGAAGTGGCGCGTGCTGCCTGAGTCGACGCCGCAAATCGCCCAGGGTGTTGGCTTTGCTACACGGGTCGGCACCGAGTATATGAACTCGGCCTGTAACGCGATTCCGGTGTCCATCTACACCAAGGATCACCAAGCCGACACCATCAGAAAATTGATGGACAAGGTCAAAGCCTTCAAGGCGGCATACGACAGCGACGACATTGAGTTCCAGCTGGCTTCGGGTAACGTCGGAGTGATGGCTGCGACCAACGAAGTGGTGCACGCCGGCGACAAGCTGGTGAACATTGCACTGTTCGCCTCGGTCAGCATTCTTTGCCTGATCATGTTCCGCTCACTGCGCATTACCCTGTGCGTCATTATTCCACTGGCATTGGTAACGGTGCTGTGCAACGCGCTGATGGCCTTCCTGGGGATTGGCGTCAAGGTCAATACCTTGCCGGTCGTTGCCTTGGGCGTTGGTGTGGGCGTGGACTACGGCATCTACTTGTTCGAGCGGATCAAACACGAAATGCATGAGCGCAACATGGACCTGCGCGAGGCCTTTGTTGAGTCGCTTAAACAGCGTGGTACCGCTTCGGTATTTACCGCCGTGACCATGACCTTGTCGATTGCCACCTGGGCCTTCTCAACCCTGAAGTTCCAGGCAGACATGGGCATCCTGCTGGCGTTTATGTTCCTGGTAAATATGTTCGGGGCGATCTTGCTTCTGCCTGCTCTGGCGGCTTGGTTAATCAAGCCGACTGCTCACAAAAAACACTAACCTGTTTATTGAGCAAAGCGGTAGCCCAACTGGCTACCGCTTTTTTTTGCCTGTTGTCTGGTGGTGCAAGAATGTGGGCTGTCGAACAAGGCTACGGCGCTCTAGCCTGCCGTATTGATAAACCACCTGGCATACCGGCCCCTGAAACAGCCCATCTATGGCAACAATGAGATAGGTCCATATACCTGTGGCTAGGCTGTGCTGGCGCGCGTAACAACCTAGTGCAGGGGAGGGATATCGACCCCATCAATGGCGATTTATCGAGTGGTCAGGCAGATGGGGGCTGCGAGGTCAGTTTGGCAGGGGCCATATCAGCGCGTTTGCTATGGGCAATGAATTCCATTGGTGAAATTGCCCGATAGCTCTGCAGGTTTGAGCTACCGGGCCGCGAGGCAGCTAAGGCTTGACCACTTGCAGAGGCGGAAATTTATAGCTGCCTTTCTGCACGTCTTTGCTAGGGCCGTACATACGCAAGATGATGTAGGCGTCCTTCTCCGGGATCGGCAGGTAATTAGGGTTGCTAGCGTCCCCTTTGGCAGCAAGCTCGATGGTGTACATCCCGTCAGCGTCCGCTTTCAAGGTGCGGTCGCCACGGCTATGACGGTTCAGTTCGTTATGGGCCATGAGTCGGTTGTCGGACCCATATACGGTGTATGACCAAAACTGGCTAACGTCCGGAGCCTTGAAGTGCATTCGGTACGCCTTGCCATTGGAGCCGTTGATTGGCTTGCCGTCGCTCCCTGTTTCCGATTTGAGGTAAGTGCTTTCCTCTGGGGGCAGGCCCCACTGGCCCAGGTAAGTGCCTTCGGCGAACAGGTCACGTGCGCCATCGCCAAGTTGTTCACGGGTGCCCAGCAACCGGGTGGAGTCGGTCATTTTTGGCGCGAGTGCCTTGATGTGCTTCATGCCCAGTTCTTCGCCTTTTTGCGCAGCGGCGAGTTGATCCTGGGTGAAGTCTTCCTTACACGGCTTGAGGCCAACAGAGGTGAACTGATCCAGCCAGATTTTATCAGCCTGGCCCATGTTGCCGTCGCAGAGCACGAAGTTGACTCGTTGTAGCCAGTCAGTCTTTGCCGGGTCGGGGTAGGTTCGCTGTTTTTCCTTCGGTCCTGGCAGGCCTAGGTAGACTGAAAGCGTACGCACGTTCCAGCCATCCATATAGTTGAGCGCTATCTTTTCATCCTTTGGCCCGGTGGCCATGATCCGCCCCATGAGCTTGATCAGATTAGAGTCAACCCGTACCACCTCGTCCACACTGGGAGGTACTTCACCTTTCCAATCGGTTGCGGCGAACATGAAGTTGCCGCCTTCGGTGCCACGGGTGCGCGAGCCGATCATTGATGTTGTGTAGTGACCCATGTCCATGGTGTGCAAGATCCAGTAGCGGCCCTTGTCCATGTTCGGCACGCTGACAATGACGGGTTCAGAGGCCACATCCAGCCAGCCCATGAGGTGCAGGGTGTCGTTGTTGATGGTCGGGTGATCGGTGTAGGTGTCATCGGCCAGGTGCCTGATGTTCTGGAAGCGATTCAGGGGGGTATCGGTCTTGACCGCCGTTTTATAGAAAAACTTGTAAGCCTCATCAATCGAGTAGGCATAGATGTAGGCGTCTTGCGCAACCTTGTCCGGAATCTGGGCGAAGGCTGGAGTCGCCAGTGAAAACAAGGTGGCGGCAAACATGGTCCATTTCATGTGAACTTCCTGTAGTGCTTCATTAATCTTGTACTTAACCCATCCTGAATGGTTCAGAAAAGACACAGCTGCACCCCGCACGGCTATGTGCTGGGCGCAGCGTATAAGTAGGTGAGGCGTCCTTATTTGAGATCGATTACTACTTTTTCGATTTCACCTTCGAACGGGAATGGGGGCTTGTAGGTGTTCACTACGGGCTGGGCGCTGTCTTCACCGATGCCGAACGTATCAATCCCAAAGCGACCTGCCACGGTTTTGTCGACACGACCTTCAGCGACTTTCTTGCCATCAACCGAGATGGTTGTCATGCCGCCTTTGCCAGCACCGCCCCCATCGTAGACAAAGTCGACCTTGAGTGTGGATTCGCCTGCTGGCAGTGGCTTGTCGCCCTTGATTATGTAGCGATTTTCTTCAAACCAGTTGTAATGGAATACCGGCACACCTTTATCGAGATAAATCGAAATACCTGCCGCGACACCACCGAAGGCCATGATCACACCACTTGTTTTCGAACCTTCGGTTTTAATGCCTGCAGTTAATGTCCAGGAGCGGTTTTTCATCTGTGGTGCTGCGGTTTCTGGCAAATGAGTTGCCCCAGCATAGTAGGTGTACTGCTTGGCTTTAGGGTCCGAGCCGGGCACACCTGGCTTAGGCACGGCCAGGCGGGCAGCGCCGCGGTCGTCCAATGGATAGACGTTGTATTGGGTTGCCAATTCGTCAAACTTCTTCTTCATTTCCTCTACTTTTTCAGGCATCTGCGCGGCTAAGTCGTTAGCTTCGCTGAAATCTTCGTCGAGGTTATAAAGCTCCCACTTGTCCTTGTCCCAATTGCCTGGAGCAAGGTCTTGGCGCCAAGGCAGAGTGTGCTGCGCATCAGCTTTCCAGCCATTGGAGTAAACCGAACGGTTGGACAAGACTTCGAAGTATTGCTCGTCACGAGGCGATGGTGCCTCGGCGTCGGTAAATGCACTGAGGAACGATGCACCGGCCAGAGGCTTTTGCTCCACACCCTTTACTTTGGTCGGCATTGGCAGGTGGGCTGCTTCAAGAATGGTCGGCACTATATCGACCAAGTGCAGAAACTGGTCGCGTGGATGGGTATCTGGCTTGATCTTGGCTGGCCATGAAACCACCATTGGGTTGCGTGTGCCGCCGAGGTGCGAGGCCACCTGTTTAACCCACTGAAACGGGGTGTTCCCCGCCCACGCCCAGCCTACGGGATAATGTGGCTCGGTATTAGGGCCGCCAATTTCATCGTAACGCTTGAGGGTTTCCTCAATGGTGGTTGGCTGTCCATTGAGCGCCTTGATCTCGTTTACTGTGCCGTCCGGGCCGCCTTCTGCCGAGGCGCCGTTATCACCTGCGATGTAAATGACCATGGTGTTGTCGGCATCAGGCAGTTGCTTGATCGAATCCAGCAGACGGCCAATTTCATGGTCGGCGAAGGCAAAGAAGCCAGCGTAGTTTTCCATCAGGCGGGTATAGAGTTTTTTCTGATCAGCAGACAATGAGTCCCATGCCGGCACCCATTCAGGGCGTGGCGTAAGTTTTGTGCCTTTAGGGATGATGCCCATATCAAGCTGTTGCTGGTAAACCACCTCGCGGTATTTGTCCCAACCCATGTCGAACTTGCCCTTGAACTTGTCGCGCCACTCTTTGGATACCTGATGTGGGGCATGCATGGCGCCGGGGGCAAAGTACATAAAGAACGGCTTATTGGGCGCAACGCTTTTGGAGTAGCGCACACGGGCAATGGCTCGATCCGTTATGTCAGTCATGAAGTGGTAGCCCTCTTCAGGTGACTTGTCCGGATTTACAGCTTTGGTGTTCTCGAAAATGGTTGGGTAGTACTGGTTGGTTTCACCGGCGTTGAAGCCGAAGAAGTATTCAAAACCCAAGCCTGTTGGCCAACGGTCAAAAGGGCCGGCAACCGAGCTTTCCCAGTCAGGGGTGTTGTGGTTTTTGCCAAACCAAGAGGTGCTGTAGCCATTGTCCTTGAGAATCTCACCAATGGTCGCTGTATCACGCTGGATCATGGTGTTGTAGTTAGGCAGGCCTGTCGCCCACTCCATCAAGAAGCCATTGCCTGTATCGTGATGATTGCGCCCGGTAAGCAAGGCTGCGCGTGATGGGCCACAGATAGCCGTGGTATGGAAGCGGTTGAACTTCAAACCTTCGGAAGCCAGCTTGTCCAGGTTCGGTGTCGGGATCAAGCCGCCAAAGGTGCTGGTCTGGCCAAAGCCGACGTCGTCGAGCAGCACCACCAGCACATTGGGGGCGCCCTCTGGGGTTGTTGGTACCTGTTGCCAGTCATCCTTGGTTTGGGTGTAGTCCTTGCCAATTTTACCTTTGAAGGGGGATAGCGAAATGGGTAGAACGCCACGATCTGGCCACTCGCCCACCTCCGCCGCCATCGATAGCACAGGGGCTGCAAAAAATATAGCCACGGCAGGCAGATTCCAGATTCTCATCGCACAATTCCTTTTAATCAGGGGTCTGGTTGGTTGTGGAATGCCCAATAACGCAGGCCCGCGCCGTACTGGATCATTTGCCCTCCAATTTTGCTGACCTTGTTGATTTGAAAATTGATGGGGATGGCGCCTTCATTCCCTTTCCAGTCGTAGGTGGCTTCGGTATTGACGGTATAGCTCACGCCAGTTGGGGTGCCGTAAACCAGAAAGGGTTGCAACAAGGTGCTGCTGACATCGTCGCGGTCATCTTTACCCGCAACACTGGAGATATGGTTGGTCAGGGCGCCGTAGGTCCAGGGGCCAAACTGCTTGAGGGCAACGGCTGTTGGGCCGATTCCCCATTTATCAGCCGGCAGCAGGTGGTCCGAGCCGGTTGGCAAGAGAAATGCGGGGCCAACACGCCAGACCCAGCCATTGGATGTTTGTGCCTTGGGTGAGAGAAACAGGCTCTGTACCACATCACCGGTACCGCTTTGATTACCTGTTCCGGGGGCGATATCGGTTTGGTCGATGATGGGTAGGATAGTCCGGGAAATAAGGTTCCAGTCTTCACTGATATCCATCGGGATGACCGGTTGGATATTCAGGGTATGGCGACTGCCTTTATCATCCGGGCCGATATTCTCATCATAGTTATATTGGAAGGGCACGCTGATCAACGCCGCGACAGGGTTGGCCAGTTGCTTGGCCAGTTCTGCACTGCTTTTTTCCGCCGCGTAAGCACTGCTGCCGAGTGTCATAACCGATGACATTGCCAAGACGCTTGCCGGTGAGATTTTATTGTTCATCTACTGCATTCCCTGTACGCCGTTGAATGAGTGCATGCACCTATAGACACACGGATTCAAGCATAGACCGGCTGGCTAGACTGACGGGTTTGCCATGATGAAATTTGGCCCTGGCGTATAGCGCTGTCGGCGCAACGCCAAACCTTTGTTAAAGCCCTAAAACGCCTGGAAGGGTAGAGACCGCATTCAGCAGGCGTGTTGAGGTGGCGTTCTGCCCAACTCAGGACTTGGTGAAGCTCGGCACCGGGCTGCTGATGTAGCGGACATCTTCCGCGCCCGGCTGTTGCTTGATCGCCTGGTCAACCCAGGTTTTGATCAGACCGGCATCCATCATGTTCATGTACTCGCCGGTTTCGGTGAAGTTGACGTTTGCGCCGGAGACAATCATGAAGGTGTCGGTGTCTTCGGTGTTGTCGGCGGGAACATTGAACTGGTGGATTGAGCCACCGGGTTCGAACAGGTAGCAGCCAGCGGTTTGTTTCTGGTCCGGGTATTCGGTGTAGTACCAGCAGCCGGACATGGTATAGAGATGCACCACACCGGTGTGGTAGTGAATGGGCAGGGTTACGCCAGGTTTGAACTTGACGCGCAGGCACCATACACCGTTATGGGTATCGAGAAACAAGGGCGCTACGCTGATGCCAGGATGCAGCAGGCCGTCAAGGAAGGGGTGGGCGTTGCTCGAGATGGTGAGCAGTTCATCTTGATGGGTAAAGGTTTCGGGCAGGGCCATATCAGGTTCCTCGTTATTGTTTTGGCTTATCAACAGCTTCGGCTGCGAGTGTTTGGCAAGGCGAGGCAGGTCAGCCGCATTGAGCCAATCGCATCGAGATACCTCCAGCCATTGCTGTCTCTTCGTATGCAGAAGCCTGATTCTGGAACCTAATCAATTGCAATTATTGGCATGATCCGCCATATATTTGACAAATTACGCCAGCTCTACCTGCGCTGATTTTCATTGCAGGCTTGATGGGTTCAGGTACTATCGCGCGCCGAAATCCGCGCGCAATGCCAGCCAATCAAGCCGGTTATCCAGTGCCATGTCCTGAATGCGCAAACTGGCTGATGGCACCGCATAGGGCCTTGAGTTGGTCTACGCTTGCAGCAAAAGCGCTAACCGTTGAGGTGAGTTCGCTGGGCGTACTGCCAAGGTGGCGCCAAGCTGTTGTACTCAAGCCTGTCCCAAATGCTTGAGCCCCTGGAACGTCGGCTATTCCTTTTCCGAGGAACGCCAGTTTAGTTTGGAAATTGTTGCCGCTGTCGCTGTTGGATGATGCTCCCGCTCGCTGTTGTGCAGAGGCTTGAAAAGCTCTTGCGCTGGCGCGATGGGGCCCACAAAACTTGAGTAGTCCGCATGATGGAGAGTCAGTAATGCGTGTTGTAGGCAACTTCTGGATGGCTGTTTGCTTTTGTGTTCTGTGGTCAAGTTGGTTTTCGCTAGCCTCGGCGGATGACGCCTCGCCGATGGTTGCCGAAGGTGTGCCCGTCGAGTTGACAATTGCCAACAGAAGCATCGTTGTACTGCGCGCAACGCTGCTTAGCGAGACCCCCGAGCAACGTGTCGGTCGTGCACGCGCGGTAATTAATGAGGCCTTGGACGGCAATGAAGCCCTGGCTGTCAGGATTGAGCCGGTGCTCAAGAGCTACGTCGTCCTGCTCGGGCAGCGGCGAGCCTTTATTATTTCCCCCGGCGACATTGATACCGCAGCTAGTTCCGCACGAGAAACCGCCGAAATAGCCGCCGAAAAACTGCGCATCGTGGTGGCCGAGACGCAGCAAACGCGCAATGTGCATTTCATGCTTATGGCTGCAGGCCTGAGCCTGGTCGCTACATTGATCTACTTTGTCCTGCTGCGTGGCGTGAGCTGGGTCCGGCGCATGCTTGCCAACCAGTTGCCACGCTTGATGCAACGTCACACCAGCGCCCTCAAGGTGGGACACACGCCGCTGATCGATATCAAGAATATCTATTACCTGGTCGATCGCCTTTTGTGGCTCTTGTACTGGATGCTGGTGCTGTTGTTCAGTTATCAGTGGCTGAGTTTCGTGCTTTCGCGTTTCCCCTATACCCGGCCGTGGGGAGAGAGCCTCAACGTCTACCTGTACAACCTGGCCAAGTATGTCTTGCAAGGTGTGATTGATGCCTTGCCGGGGCTGGCCATCGCTGTTGCTATCTTCTTCATGGCACGCGGGATTATCGGTTTTACCCGTAGTTTGCTGATGCGCATGGCGCGCCCCGGGACCATCAGCTGGCTGAGCGGTGAAACCTTGCAGCCGACAATGCGGCTGACCTCCATTGCGATCTGGCTGTTTGCCCTGGCCATGGCTTATCCCTATTTGCCGGGTGCCGGAACCGACGCCTTCAAGGGATTGTCGGTGTTGGTCGGTCTGATGATCTCCCCCGGCGCGTCGAGCGTGGTCGGGCAAGCTGCGGCAGGGCTGATCCTCACCTATTCGCGGACTTTGCGTCCGGGCGAGTTCGTCAGTGTAGGCGGGCACGAAGGTACGGTCACCGAGCTTGGGATGTTCACCACCACGATTCGCACCGGTTTGGGTGAAGTGTTGACGATTCCCAATGCGATGATCACCAGCGGCGTGACCAAGAACTATTCACGCACTGTCGATGGCAGTGGGTATGTGGTCGATACTGTCGTCACCATCGGTTATGACACACCGTGGCGACAGGTCGAAGCCATGTTGCTTGAGGCCGCCAAGCGCACCGATGGTATCGTCATGGAGCCAGCACCGCAGGTGTTCCAGACCGCGCTTTCAGATTTCTACCCTGAATACCGCCTGGTTGCGAAAGCCATCCCCAGTGAGCCACGGCCGCGGGCTCAGCTACTCAGCGTGTTGCATGCCCATATTCAGGATGTATTCAATGAGTACGGCGTGGCGATCATGTCTCCACATTACCTGGCAGACCCGCAAGACGCCAAGCTGGTGCCCCGTGAGAATTGGTATGCGGCTCCCGCTCGGGAACCAGGCGCTGCCTCGGATAAATAAAACGCTGCTGTGCGCTGAAGCCGGCAAAAGGCCCGCGCAATAAAAATGGCGACAGACGTCGCCATTTTTGTGCTGCTTTGCCGCCGTGCGGCTAAGGCGTCAGATACGGAACTGGCGCGCCAGCGAGCCCAGGCGATCACCCAACCCGGCCAGGTGGCGCGCAGTTTGAGCGCCTTGCTGGGTTTCATCCGCCACGTTGTCCACCGCCACCGCAATCTTGTGCACGCTGCGGTTGATCTCTTCGGCCACCGCGGTCTGCTCCTCGGCTGCACTGGCGATCTGCGCGTTCATTGCATTGATGGTGCCGATCAGCTGTGCAATGGCGTCCAGCGAGGTGCCCGCATGGTTGGCTTGCTCGCGGGTTACATCGCCAGCGTCACTGGAGCGCTGCATCGAGGTGACCGCATCCTGGGTGCCTTTCTGCAAGCGGTCGATCATGCCTTGAATTTCCTGGGTGCTCTGCTGTGTGCGGCTGGCCAGTGCGCGCACCTCATCGGCAACCACGGCAAAGCCACGCCCGGCTTCACCGGCACGTGCCGCCTCGATCGCGGCATTGAGCGCGAGCAGGTTGGTCTGCTCGGCGATTGAGCGAATCACATCAAGCACGCTGACAATCGAGGTCACGTCCTTTTGCAAGGTATCAAGGGACAAGCCGCTGTCGCGAATGTCCTGCACCAGGGTAAAGGGAAAAGCCGCTGTCGCGAATGTCCTGCACCAGGGTGTGGATGGGCTCGATGGTGCCGTCGACCCCTTTTTTCGCAGCCTGGCCTTGGGTGTCGTTCTTTTGTGCTGCCTCTGCCGCACCCTGGGCGCTTTGTGCGACCTCTTGCGCGGCTGCCGACATTTCGTTGATCGCGGTTGCAACCTGGTCGGTCTCGTGGCGCTGGCGCTCCATGGCGTCTTCGGAGCGTTGTGCCTGCGTCGACACCTGGCCCACAAGCTCGGTCAACTGGCTTGTTACATCGACCATCTGGCTGACCATGCCGTGAATCTTCTCGATAAAGCGGTTGAACGAGCCAGCCAGTTGGCCAAGCTCATCGTCGCCATTGATGGGCAGGCGGCGGGTCAGGTCTCCTTCACCGGCTGCAATGTCATCGAGGTTGTTCTTGATCTGCTGCAGTGGACGCAGGAAGGTGTTGCTCAGCACCACGCCGGCAATACCGAATACCACCAGCAATACAATCGCGACCACCACAATGCTGCTGATAATGGTGCTGATGCGCTGATCAATCGCAACCTGCACCTTGGCGATCTGCGCCTCGACACCATCCAGGTTGATCGCCGTACCCAGGGCCATGTCCCACTTTGGCAGGTAATAGCTGTAAGCCATTTTCGGCACCATTACCGAATCATCAGTCGGCAGTGGCGAGCTGTAGTTGACGTAGTTGGTGTTGTCCTTGGCGACTCTGACCAATTCGCGATTGATATACACGCCATTGGAATCACGTCGGTCGTTTAAATTCTTTCCTACATCCACGGGGCTGTCGCCGCGAAACAGGCGAACTACATTGGAGTCATGAGCGAAGAAATAACCGTCCTTGCCGTACTTGATCTTCGACAGAATGGCGATGGCTTGCTCACGGCTGGCCATATCGCCAGGGGCGGCATTGTCATACAGGCTCTGCACCGAGCCCAATGCGATCTGTGCGTAATGTTGTAATTCATTACGGCTTTCTTGTAGCAGGCGCTCGCGCGTCTCTTTGAGTTCTTGGGTCGCGAGGTTCTGCAATACCCATGCTGCCGCGCCACTAATGACCAAGGCAAAGAGCAATACAGGTATGAGTGCCAGCAGCACCACTTTGGTTTTCAGTTTAAGCAGCATTCGGTTAATCCTCGTACAGCGCCAAAGGGCAGATTACTAGCGCGTCGAATACCTTATCGGTCGACTAGCCGAAAGATTGAGTGTGAATTGCTGCGCGGGGATGAATCGTCATCAACCGGCAAGTTTCCCCCGGACCCTTGCTGTTGGGTTTATTTCAAAATATGTCATCTGTTTGTAACTTGACCGACATAAATTTGCAGGCCGATAGCCGTGGGCTCGATGCCACGGCTGTGCTTCTTTTTGGACGCGATAATCATGCAGGAATTACTATACCGGCCGGTGCGACCCGCAGAAAAGTGATAATCAGGTCGGATGACATGAAGGCGGATGATTTCATGCATCTGACTTCAATTATGGTGGGCGCTGTCTATGCCAACTTACCGCGCTTGGACCCGCGCATTAACATCGCTGGCGTGTACTGTCGTTATGAAGGGGTCAGTTTCCGCCACATGCTTTACAGCGGAGACTTTACGATCGAGCTGCCGCCGATCAGCGATGAAATAACCTTCGTACTGCCTGTTGCGGGCAAGATCAT
The DNA here is from genome assembly GCF_000222125.1 of Pseudomonas sp. S9. Classification (NCBI taxonomy): domain Bacteria; kingdom Pseudomonadati; phylum Pseudomonadota; class Gammaproteobacteria; order Pseudomonadales; family Pseudomonadaceae; genus Pseudomonas; species Pseudomonas sp. S9. Next base: position 432,174 of record NZ_AFFX01000003.1, read on the forward strand.
GTTCAACCAGGCCAGTGACCTGGTCGGGGTGCCCAGTGTCGGCATTGCCATGGACAAAGCAGACCTGCGTTCCACACGCTTTATCGACAGTCACGAACAATATGGTTTTTCCATACGCCGGGGATCATTTGCCGAGCGACTTTCAACGCTCCTGGGCAAACCCATTGTCAACAGCGTCAGGTTCCAACCCATGGTGGACCTGGGCCAGCCTGCATTCGCGGGTCTCAGGTCATTGCTGGAGTTTGCGACCGGCGCCGAGGCTGATGTGTTGATCAACTCCAGTGCCCTGATGCCCATGCGTATTCAAGAGATGCTGGTGGATGCGGTGCTGGAGAGCTGGCCACACAATTACACTGACGCGCTGCAGCACAAGGGCCCGCTTATTGCGCCGCGTCATGTGAAGTTGGCTGTTGAGTTCATTCAGGAGCACCCAGACGCGTCGATCAACAGCGCCCAACTGGCTGAGCTGTGCAATGTCAGCCTGCGTGCCTTGCAAGATGGTTTCCGTCGTTTCATGGGTACTTCAATTGCGGCCTACCAGAGGCAAGTACGTCTGGAACGTGCCCATGGTGCCATTGTGCAGGACCCTTCGCGCTCCATTGCCGAGATAGCCCTGGGTTTGGGGTTTACCAATATGGGGCGCTTTAGCCAGTATTTTCAGAATGCCTTTGGGCAAAGCCCGCTGGATGTGAAAAACGCTGTACGCAGGCGTTAGCTTCGCCGCATGCCTTGCCTGTATTCGAGGCAGGGCATGGGGCGATCTAGCCGTTTAGAAAGCAATGCTCGCGTTGATCTGGCCGCTCAAGCCACTGCTGTCACCGCCTGAAAGCACATTGAAATCGGCGCCCAGGGTCAGGGCTTGATGCGACGCGCTAATGTTCATCCCGGCTTTGATCATGTTGTCCGAGTCGAACGCCGAATCCTGGTCAATACCCAGCCCAAGTACTGTGGCCGAGCTTTTAACCTTCGGGTCGTTGAGCATGTGCTCATAGCCCAGTTGCAAGCCGGGTGTCACACTCCAATCAGCAAGCAGGCGTGACTCGAACCCCAGTTTCACCCCGGCAACCAGGCTGTTGAGGCTCCGGTTGGTGCTGTCGACGTCCAGCGCAAGTTCACTGCCTTTTTCCTTGAAACCGTCGAGTTGTACATGGCTGGTACGAAAGCCAATTTCCGGTTCAATGAGCATGCTCCCGCGCGTCATGCGATAACCCAGGCTACCCTTGGCGCCATAGAAGCTGCCATGAGTGTCGCCCTTTGCCGTGCCGAGGCCGCCACTGAGGTCGCGCTTGCTGCTGTAGTCGATGTAGCCTGCATCGAGTTGGACATCCAGATAGGCGCCACTTTCGAGGCTGTCGAAGGCATAGCGACTGCCCGCGCTGATAAAGGTCGAGTCGGTCTTTGCATCGCCACTGGCACTGCCGATAGTGCCCTTGTTGTAGCCAAATGCGAGGTTGGCGCTGGTGCGCTGGTTGAAGCGATGAACACCACCGACCACTGCGCCCTTGGTGTGTTCGTTACTGCTGGCGTTGCTATGGGAACCGTCGGTGCCCAGGTCACCGGCCAGGCCCGTCATCCATATCGAAGACTCTCCAGCCTTGAGGTTGCTGCCTGCGGCATAAGGGCTCAAGGCATCGTCGATCAGCGACGCCTGACGCAGCAGGTAGGCGCTGGCATCGGCATGCACCTGGCCACCGACCTGAGATTCCAGGCCGCCCAGGCTGCCCGCATCAATAGCCGACTGCAGATAGAAGTTATAGGCGCTGTAGCTGCCTGCAAGGCTGGTGTCTTGCAGGTCATTGAGCAGGGCTGCGCCTGCAGCAGCGTTGCCGCTGAAGTTTTCCTGGCCCGGCAGGCTGGTGTAGCGAACCATCTTGCCACGCAGTACATAAATGGTTTCCTGATCCAGGCCAAGGCCTTCCTTGAGATAGTTGTCCATGCTGCCATAAGTGGCCTCAACCTGATCAAGACCCGCTTGCAGGAAACTGGCCTGCACACCCAAAAGTGGCTCATAGGCGGCCGCCATTTCCGGGGAAATAGCGTTCAGTTGGGCCAAGGTCGCGGCTACACGATCAGCCGTGTAGGCGTTGGTTGACAGGTAATCGGCCATCACCGTTTGCTCGTCAACCCCGGCCAGGCTTTGCAGAACCGCGGCTGGGCAGCCGGTGCGATCCTTACCCGCCGTGCAGTGGAATACCGCCGCGTCCTCGCTGCTGGCTAAGGCGCGCATCAGCTTGCCAAACTCTGTGCGCACATTGGGGTTGGTGACGAACACGCGCTCACCAGCCTCCATCATCGCAATGCTATCGGCCGCCGAGCTGAAGTTGATGTCGGTAATGGCCTGGCCAATGACATTGAAGTTGGTGTAGCTGGCGCCTTCAGGCAGGAGGTCCGGCGCCGTTGCAATTTCACCGGGCGTGCGCAGGTCGAAAACGTTGCTGATATTCAGGCTGTTCAGGGTCGCAAGATCAGCCGGCGAAACCGTAAGTTGGTTTGACCGGTAAAACACGCCACCGCGCATCACGCCATTGTTGCTTGTGCTGTAAGGCGTGTTATTGCCAGCGACATCGCGGAAGTTGTCAGCGCTTGCCAGTCTCGGAGTATCGAGTGCGTTGGTGCTCGCCGCCTGTGCGGCGGAAATGGACAAACTAAGAACAGACAGGGAAAACAGAATACGGTGAAACACTGAGTAGTCTCCTCGGACATGGGCTTGTCCGGCTACTATCGGCACTCAGTTGTTGATCCATGTTACAGAAATTGTTCCACGCCAAATGGCTGCGCGATCTGTCCTTTTGCTGCGCAAACTGTCTGTCCGGGTACTTATCAAACGTGGCTCACTCCCAGGCCTGGGCTTCTTCGATGAAGTGCAATACTGCCCTTGAGCGCTCATCAATACGTGATATCAGGGACAGTTCACTGATCATTTCAGGCTGGTCCAGGGGAATAATCTGTACACCGGGCATGGTCAGGCGCGCCATGGGCTCGGGCACGATACTGATGCCAATGCCGGCCGCGACCAGCCCGGGAATGCTCATCAGTGAAGGCACGTAGAGAATGTTTTCAGGATGCAGCTGGTTCTGCCGGCAGGCTTGAAGTGAGTGGGAGGTAAGCCCTATACCGCTTGGGTCTTGCAGGAAAATGAATTTTTCATGCCGTAGGCTGGCCAGTTCACCACTGTAGCTGCTGGCAAGTTTGTGGTTGTCAGGAAGCAAAAGAACCAATCTGGACTGGCTGAAGTGATGGGTGCGTAAACGCTCCGGCAGGTGATCTTTGAAGACACGGGCAAAGCCAAGGTCGATCTTGTGTTCGAGCAACATTTCAAACTGAGCGCTAATGCCCGCATCCACCAGTGTCACGCTGACTTCGGGAAATGTGCTGAAGTAGTGTCGCAGCAATTGCGGCAGGTTGTGTTCCAGCAATGCCGAGTGATAACCGATGTTGAGCGCACCCACTTCGCCGCGTCGGGCGCGCTTGGCTGCGGCGCTGGCCAGCTCGCTGGATTTGATCGACTGCTGCGCATGGGGCAGGAATGCCAGGCCGGCAGGGGTCAGAACCACCCCGCGATTTTCCCTTCTGAACAAGGGTATACCCAGTTCATTTTCCAGGGTTCGCATCAACTGGCTCAAGGCGGGTTGAGCGATACCCAATTGCTCCGCAGCCTGACTGAAGTGTTGGAGCTCGGCAGCGACGACAAAGGCTTTAAGGTGGCGCAGCTCCATGGGAATTACTCATAAGTTCGTCTTATTGATTATTGCTGATTTCGATAATTATTTTGCAGGTTCACTGGGTTAACGTCTACCCGAGTTCACGCAACCTGAAAGAAGGGACTTGAGACCGGGTCGCGGGATGACTTCATAACCATAACAACAATGACGAGCCTTCTATGAGTACAAACAGCAGCCCTCATGATTCGCAAATGTCACGCAAGGCGGTTACCGCAGCGACTATAGGTACGGCCCTGGAGTGGTTCGACTTCACCCTGTATGGCGCGGTTTCAGCCACTGTCCTGCCCAAGCTTTTCTTCCCTGCAATGGAGCCTACCGCTGGCCTGCTTGCTTCATTGGCGACCTTCGGTGTGGGGCTTGCCGCTCGGCCTTTGGGCGCCATCATCTGTGGTTACCTTGGCGACAAGCTTGGGCGCCGCAACCTGATGCTGGCCACCGTCACCATGATGGGATTGGCCTCTGTGCTGATGGGGCTGTTGCCGACCTACAATCAAGTCGGTGTCATAGCGCCGATTCTTCTGGTGCTACTGCGCATTATCCAGGGCTTCGCACTGGGAGGAGAGTCTACCGGGGCGCAGCTTATGGCCCTTGAATATGCGGCACCTGACCGGCGTGGCCGCTATTCCGGACTGCTGGGTTTGTGTTCGCCGCTCAGCCAGATCATGGCCAATGCCATATTGATGGGGTTGGCGGCTACGCTGAGTACTGAACAGTTCATGAGCTTTGGTTGGCGTATTCCCTTTGTCATGAGCTTTGTACTGGTGTTGGTGGCAATCTACATCCGACTGAAGGTTGACGAAACGCCAGCCTTCGTTGCGCTGAAAAAGACATCGCAAAAGCCTGCAAACAGCCCGCTCAAGTCAGTATTGGGCAATCATCGTAAGACCATCTTGCGGCTGATGTTGTTCTTTTGCTCGCCGGCGGCATTGTTCTACCTGATTGTGATCTTTTCCCTGAGCTACTTGACCAAGCACCTGGGCATGAGCCAGTCGATGGGCTTTATGTCACTGATGGTGGCGAACATCTTCGCAATATTCGGCGCGCTTGCCGGTGGCTATCTGTCTGATCGCTGGGGGCGAAAGAAGGCACTGGCGTTCGGCTCATGCATGACGCTGGTGATCCTCATGGTTTACTTCCCGATCCTCAACACCCAGAACGCCGCTGCAATCATGGCGATCATGGGCTTGTTCTTGGGGTTCACCCAGTTTCAGAGCGGTATTCAACCGGTGGCATTCGCCGAAGCATTCCCGACCCAAGTGCGTTTCTCCGGATCGGCCCTGGCTTATACCGGTGCCAATTTACTGGTGGGCGGGCCGATGCCGATGATCGCCGTGTGGTTGATGAGCCAGTCCAACAACTCACCCTGGCCACTGGTTTCTCTCTGTGCCGTGATCAACCTGGTGTCCCTGGCAATGATTGTCATCGGCCCGGAAACACGAGGCGTTGATCTCAACAACGTCACCCCTGAGGAGTCCGTCGATAGCGTGGCGATAGCTCTTTACTCCAAATAACCTTTATCAATACTCGGCAGAACGATCATGAACCGCACCGTCTTTATCCTCAATGGCCCAAACCTGAATATGCTGGGCCGCCGTGAACCACATATCTATGGTCGCACCAGCCTTGCCGAAATCCAGGACCGTTGCGAATCCACAGCTTCGCAACTTGACCTGCAGTGTGAGTTTCGCCAAACCAATCATGAAGGAGTGATGGTTGACTGGATTCAGGAAGCCTTTGAGCAGGGCGCGGCCCTGATTATCAATCCAGCCGGGTTTTCGTTTCATTCCATTCCGGTTCTTGATGCCCTGAAACTGATCGAAGCCCCGTTGATTGAGCTGCACTTGTCCAATATTCATGGGCGTGACGAGCTGCATCGTCATTCGATCATGTCCGGCGTCGTTAATGCGGTTATTTGTGGCTTGGGTGCCGATGGTTATCCATTGGCGCTTCAAGCCATTGCAACCTTGCTGCATGCCACCGACAGCAGCCAGTAACGGCAGTATTGCAAAGCGCAGGTACCAGCAACCAGGCGCCTGTTTCGAGTTGTAAGCCCGCGTACCGATCAGCTTGGCACCAAGCCTCTTGGTTGATCAGTACGCGGCGAATGCAATGATCGGAGCAGGTGGGGTGGCATCAGCGAGTGCAATACGCCAGTAGCCCAGGTCGTGCCACTTGCCGTGCTTGAATCCTACCTCGGGAAAGATGCCTAAATGGACAAATCCCAAGGACTCGTGAAGCCCGACACTGCGCTCATTGGGCAGCGCAATACCTGCATAGGCGGCGTGAAAACCCTGCTGCTTGAGCTTGGCCAGCAACTCCTGGTAAAGCGCCCTGCCAACGCCTGATCGGCGTGCCTGCGCGGCGAAATATCCCGACACTTCAACCGACCATTTATAGGCCTCTCATATACCGACACTTCAACCGACCATTTATAGGCCTCTCTAGCTTTGTATTGGCCAGCGTATGCATAACCAATAACCTGCCCATCCTGTTGGGCTACAAAGTAGGGGTAAGTTTGTATTGTCGTCTCGATGCGGCGGGCCATCTCGGCCACGGAAGGTGGTTCCAGCTCGAATGAAATTGCGCTGTGCTCCACCAGCGGCGCGTAGATCGCCTGGATGGCTTGTGCATCTGAAACATGCGCGATCCTGATAATTCTGCAGCTCATTCTCTGTCCTTTCCCGGTATTCCAAGCCTTCGCTCTGAAGTCTCTCAACGTCCGTGGTCTCCCAGAACGAACTTTGGTGGACCCGTCACGCAGCAAGTTTTACCAGGCCTTATTTCAAACCGTCCGGCAGGTTTTCGCAATGCAGCCATAGCAACCTTGCACCCACCGACTGGCGCGTTGGCGTTGACTATCATTCCGACTTGATTAGGGTGATGGTTGGCGCAGTTGCCGGGGAGGGAATAGAGGCTGGCCGGCAGATTTATTGCGCGAGCCCACGTGCTGCGCGCTAATAAACCTGCCTTCGTGTTACTAGCTAGACGAATGCCTGTTTGGCGGCGCCACGCGGCAAGCGGTTGCGGCCCGGCATCTGCTCCAGCTTCTGACGCCATGCGCTGCGCACACTCTGGCTGGCTTTAGGCGTTGCAGCTACAGGCGCAGCCTTCGCGGCCTTGGCCGCAGCGCGCAACTCGGCAAGGCTCGGCGAGCGATTGACAACGGTTGGCGCGGCTTCTTTCTCGATGCTGCGCAAGCAAAGCTTGCATGAAACCTGCGCCTTTTCCTCAGTGCTGCTAAGGTTTGCGCCGGTGCGACCGCAAGCCACGGCATCAGGGGTTGGCGAGTAGTGAATAGCCAAGTGTAGATCTCCAGCTTTTTAACAAAGCCGGCGATTTTACCTACCAACCCCCACCCCTGTCCTCGGAAATCACACCCTAAGTGCGACCGGGCTTGCGCTGGATCAATGGGTGGGGGTTTGCCGAGGATGCGGTGTAGGTTGAGCACTCAAGATGAATCGAGCCTGTGCGTTTGATCGTCGAAAGCTATTAAATGACCCAGTAAATTGTGGTCTGTCCTCTACTTCTACTTACGTTCAAATGTAATTGACGCATTGGGATACCAAGGCTAAGATGCCATTTATACAGACTACCGACCGGTAGGTTGTATTTTTGGAGGCGTATGATGAATACCAGGCATCGAGAGTGGCTGCCACTAGAGCTGGCTATCGGCTTAGGCATTATTGGGGCTTTAGGCCCGTCTGCTGTTGGCATGTACCTTTCGAGCCTGACCGAAATCGCTAGTGATTACGACGCGAGTTTCGCCACCGTTCAACTCTCGTTGACCTTTTCCCTGCTGGCCATGGGGGCTGGGCAGTTACTGTTTGGGCCGTTCGTCGATGCCTATGGTCGCCGTTGGCCACTCCTGGTTGGCCTGATCATCTTTACCCTCTGCTCGCTGGGTTGTGCGTGTGCGCCCAACCTACTGACCCTGCTCAGTTTCTGCTTTGTGCAAGGTTTGGGAAGCGCCCTTACGCTGGTCGTGCTAATGAGTACCGTTCGGGATGCCAGCCAAGGCGTAGCGCCAATAATGGCGCCGCGCTGGGTGGTTTTATTGATTCGTACCTCGGCTGGCGGGCAGTAATGATCACGCTTGCTTTTTTGTGTTGCCGCGCTGATCAACAACTGGATGAACATCCCTGAAACATTGACAGTTGGCAAGCGTGAGCCCCTGCGACTTGCTGACAACTAGATGGAGCAACTTATGAGTTCGACGAACTTAACCTCGGCAGCTGAGCGAGTCGCTCAACTGGCCTTGCTGCACTTTGCCGATCGAGGATACGACGCGGCGTCGCTGAACGACATTGCGCTCAGTGCCGGTATTAAGAAAGCCTCGCTGTATGCCCATTTCACAGGCAAGGACGAGTTGTACACCTCTGTCTTGAACATCGCGCTGCAAAGCGAGCGGGATTATGTGGACGCTCAGTTTTCATCGGAAAAAGCTGGTCAGGCGCCCGGCGAGCTCTACATGCTGAACCTTCGGAGCCGATATGCAGAAAGCGGAGCGTTGCGCTTTCTGCTGCGGGCAGCCTTCTACCCGCCAGCAGCTATCGAGCAAAGGGTCAAATCCGGTTTTGAGCATTATCTGGACGGCATGCGCGGTCGTTTCCTGGCTTCTCTTGAAACCCGATTCCCGGCGATTGGCTCCGTGCATGCCAACTTAATTGCCGAGGCCTACCTAGCTTTGATCGACAGCCTTCACGTCGAGCTCATCTATGGAAATGAGGCAGCTTACGCCCGCCGTCTCGACGCATTACGCCAACTGGTCAGTATCGTTGGCCTGACATTAGTCGAAGGCACCGCAAGCAGGTAGCTCCCTGCCGAGCAGGACGATCCCTTTGTCCCGGATGCTTTTACAAACTTTTGCTGCAGTTCACTAGTGCATTGCATCTAGCTTTGGATACACACGATGACCTCTAACACTGATTTAATCGAGACGCTCGCCAGTCGCGGGTTCATTCACCAGTCCACCGGCTTGGAAGGGCTTCGCGCGCATCTAACAAGCGGCTCTCGCACGGTCTACTTAGGCTTCGATGCAACTGCGGACAGCCTGCACGTAGGCCACCTTCAGGGATTGATGCTCATGCGTTGGCTGCAAAAGGCCGGGCACCGTCCGATCCTGCTGATCGGTGGCGCGACCACACGCATAGGCGATCCAAGCTTTCGTGACGAAAGCCGCCCCCTGTTAACTAGCGAGCAGATCGAGGAGAATATTGCCGGCATCACCCGTACCTTTGAGCGTTACCTGACCCTTGGCGAGAATGCGGGTCAGGTCGTGGACAACGCCGAATGGTTGGATCAGATCGGTTACTTGCAGTTCCTCAACGAAGTCGGTCGTTATTTCTCGATCAACCGGCTGCTCACCTTCGATGCCGTGCGTCAGCGCCTTGATCGAGAGAACTCCCTGTCGTTTCTAGAGTTCGGCTACACCCTGCTTCAGGCGCATGACTTCACAGAACTATCTAAGCGTCACGACTGTACCGTGCAGCTGGGGGGGGCAGATCAATGGGCCAACATCATTAACGGCGTCGAACTCGGCCGCCGTCGCGACGGGCGTGAGCTCTTCGGTCTGACCATGCCGCTGCTGGCAACCGCCGACGGCAAGAAAATGGGAAAGTCCTTGAACGGAGCAGTTTGGCTGGATGGCAATCGCCTGTCGCCCTTCGATTTCTGGCAGTTCTGGCGAAACTGCGATGATCGTGATGTCCGCCGCTTCCTTGCACTTTTCACAGAGCTACCACTCGAAGAGGTTGACCACATCGCTAACGTTGAAGGCGCCGCGCTAAACGAGGCGAAGATCGTTTTGGCGAACCATGTGACCGAGCTCGCCCACGGCCGAGAAGCGGCCGTGCAAGCCAACGCCGCCGCTCTATCGCTGTTCGCAGGCGGACCGGAGGCAAGGGACCTACCAGCCCATCTTATCGAGCGCTCAAAGCTTGCCCAAGGCGTTACCGTTGCGTCTGTATTGGTGGAATGCGGTCTGGAGCCTTCGTTAAGTGCGGTCAGAAGGTTGGCCAAAGGTGGCGGTTTGAGGCTTGAAGGGAAGGTGCTACAGTCTGGCGATGAAATACTGAATGCCAGCCAGTCACGCTGGCATATCAGCCTTGGGAAGAAGCGTCACGTACACATAGAAGTGAAAGGCTAATCGCATCTTCGGAGCAATTAAAGATCTTCAGGCCAGCCTTCAGCTGGCCTATTGGTCGTGAGCAATGAAACGAGACATTAGGGCACAGCCCCAATTAATTCTTTCGGTCATCCTCTAAAGACTCTGAATCGTCCGGCACTTCGGAAACCCCGAGCATCCCCAAAACTGCTCCCCTGCCTTCGCTCCTGTTTTTCGGGTGCGAATCAGCAGCGCACTGCCGCATTTCGGGCATAGTCGTTCGGCTGTCGGATCACTGCGGCGCTTGAGGTTTTGCACATGCTCGCGGTGGGTAGCGAGGGTCGGCGCGCGGCGGCCGGTTTGCAGGGCTTGCAGCATGGCGTCGACTTCAGCCTCGCTAAATACCGCCTGCTGGAATGATTTGATGTAGCGGATAAAGCCAATGCCCTGGGTCACGTTGGCCGGCACCTCGGTTTTGAAGGTGCTGCCGCCGACAAAGGTGATCACCGAATGCAAATGCTCGGGGTTAACGCCAAGGGTGGCTTCCAGGGCTTTGAGGTGTTTGTAGTTCTGGCGCAGCGGGTTCTGGAATTTGAAGGTGCGTTTGTAAAGCTTCTGCGTCCACTGCGCCTGCTTCTCGCTGCCGAAGATCCAGCCGCTCATGTTCTTGGTTTCCAGCACGAAGATGCCGTAGGGCGAGAGGAATACGTGGTCGATCTGCGTGGTGCCGTCGGGGGTGTTGAGGGTGACATTGTGCAGGCGGCGGTAGGTTTGCTTGTCCAGTTGCAGGTGAGCGAATAGTCGCACCAGTTGCTCACCGATGTAGCCCTTGAACCAAGGCGACTTGAGCAGTGCTGCGATAAACGCGAGCGGAATCAGCCAGCTCAGCGTGCCCCAGACTTGCGCGATGATGGGGGTGAAGTCCATTTCCTGACCTTCTGTACACCATGGTTATCTTGATCTTACCGGAACCTGGCGTAATGGCACTATAGTATTGTTTGTCTTTCGAGTGGGCGCGCTTAAGCGCTCTGAACCCTTAAGCTAAGTGTTACCACCCGCGTCAAACCTCACTTTATAGCGGGTACTGCGGCCACCGCTGGGCAGGCGTATCAAGCAGCCCTTCGCAAGCAGGTCCGTCAGGTGTCGAGTCGCGGTAGCTTTTGAAACCTTAGCCACGGCTTGGTATTGCGCGGCGCTGATACCATCCTCAAAGCCGCGTTCACCACCATCAAGCAAACGGTTGAGTACTTTTATTTGCTCGGCAGACAGGGCTTGGCTGCGGTGTGTCTGCCAGAAGCGTGCCTTGGCCAAAACGCGGTCGATGCAGGCAAGGGCTTGTTCCAAGCTTTTGAGCAGCGTGCTGAGAAACCACAGCAGCCAGGGCGTGATATCCAGCGTGCCTTTTTGGCTGGTTTCGAGAATTCGATAATAGCCAGCGCGGTCGTCAAGGATGCTGGCTGACATAGCGTAAAAGCGGATCGCCTGATGTTCTCCCTGAGCCAAGGCTAAGTCGGAGATGGCCCGAGTCAGGCGGCCGTTACCGTCTTCGAAGGGGTGTAAGGTCACGAACCAGAAGTGAGCGATCCCGGCGCGGAGCAATGGGTCGAGACTGGCATCGCTGCGACTGTTTTCGAACCAGGTGAGGAAATCGGTTAGTTGCTCTTCCAATCCGGGGCGTGGCGGGGCTTCGAAGTGCACCGTTGGGCGGTCAAGGCGACCGGAGACAACCTGCATAGGCTCTTCGCCGCGCAGTGCGCCAATACGTATGGGGCGAGCCAACAGATTATCGTCCCTAGGAAATAACCAACAATGCCAGCCGTACAGCCGTTGCAGGTTTAGCGGCTGCTGGTGTGCGCTTGTGGCATCGAGCAGTAACTCTGCCAAGCCTTCCGAGCGTGCCGTGGTGCGGCCTTCTTCATTTAACCCCAAGCGGCGAGCCAGTGATGAGCGCACCGCGCCAACATTCAGGTGCTCACCTTCGATGGCTGATGAGGTAACGATATTTTGCAGCAGAGCGTCCAGGCTGCTCTGCGTTTCGGTGTCTTTACCGACAGCGCCGAGCATGCCAAGCAAACGTCCTTGGGTCTGGGTGCAGGCGCGCAACAGCGGAGCAAGGGGCTCTGCTTGCCAGTTGAAGTGTGGCCAGTCGGGCTGCTGCCAGATCCAGAAAGGGGTATTCATGGGCTTACTCAGTCGTGAGCCGATTAGCGAGCCTATTCGGCTCATTTAGTGAGCTGATAATGCGGGATATTCGGCTCGCTGTCTAATCAAGCTCAACCTGCTGTCTCACTCTTGAGGTCTACAGTTATTACTTAACTTCGAGTTTATAAAGCCGCTCCACATCTTGCCCCGTGCATTGGGTGCCGATGGTGTTGCCGCATACAGAGGGTGAGCAGTGTAGTTGGATTGTTCGTTGCGGAGAGCTTACTCGAAAGTGTCTGTGCTAACGGGATGTCGCCTATGTCGACGAAGGCATCCTATAGCGCTGACCATAATCGAGTGCGCTCATCGCGCTCCCGGTAGAGCTTGGCTGCTAGCCTTGAGTTGAGGTGGGCGTCGAGGATTATGCTCAAGCGCTCCCTGACCGCTGCTCGTTGAGGATGTCTTCGACCGTTCGCTCAATGCTGGGATTGATTTGTAGCTCTCGGGCTACGAAACGAATTTATTTGCCTTAGTTTGTAGCTTAAAGGCTACAAATTAGCGCCTGTGATTAAGTGAATAACTAGGACGGTCTGCCGGTCTAGACCCACGCCAGCGCTTGTTACTAACAATCATCATCACAGCTGCGAGAGGCGGAAGTTCGGCGCTGTACCGAATTTCTTCCTTTGGACTCACAGGACTTTCTTGCGCGCAAAAAAAAGCCGCGCAGTGCGCGGCTTTGGAGTTGGTGGGCCCACACGGACTCGAACCGTGGACCAAAGGATTATGAGTCCTCTGCTCTAACCAACTGAGCTATAGGCCCTCAGAAGCTGGCGGATTATACCGGCGCCTTTCGTGTCATGCCAACTGATCGCTTCGGTTGAAGGAATTTATCTGCAAAAAGTTGGGCAGACAGGGGGCGATTTATGAAAAAACCCTGTATCTGTTCACAGCCTGCGTCGGCTAGGAACTGCGCCTGGGCTTGGGTTTCGACGCCTTCGGCAATTACGCTGAGTTGCAGGCTGTGGCCCAAGGCTATGATGGCGCGGGCAATTGCTGCGTCGTGGGGATTTTGCGGAAGTCCGCGGACAAACGACTGGTCTATCTTCAGCGTGTCCAAGGGGAGGCGCTTGAGGTAGCTCAGTGATGAGTAGCCGGTGCCAAAGTCATCGATTGCCAGTTGTAGACCGAGATCCTTGAGTCGATGCAGTGTCTCGAGGGCATCTTCTGTCTGGTTCATGATGAAGCTTTCGGTAATCTCCAGTTGTAGCAGGTTGGCGGCCAAACCATAGCGTTTGAGCATGGCTGCGATCATTTCAACCAGGTCCGGCTGGCGTAGCTGTTCCCCGGCCAGGTTGACTGCTATGGCACCGAACGGGGCATGAGAGGCCTGCCATTCAGCCATCTGCCTGCAGGATTGTTCCAGCATCCAGCTGCCAAGTGGGAGGATCAAGCCGCATTCCTCGGCCACCGGTATAAAGCGATCCGGCTGGATTTCTCCCAGTTTCGGGTGTGCCCAGCGTACCAAGGCCTCGGCGCCAATCAATTGGTTGTTACCGAGGCTGAACTTGGGTTGGTAGACCACATGCAGTTGGCCGTGCTCCAAGGCGTGGCGCAAACCAATTTCAAGGTTCATGCGCTCGGTCGCGATAGAGGACAGCTCAGGGGTGTACAGCTCAAGGCGGTTGCGGCCCTTGGCTTTGGACTGGTACATGGCCGTGTCGGCGTTCTTGACGAGGGCGGCGACATCTTGGCCGTCACTTGGGTAGAGACACAGGCCGATGCTGGCGCTGATAAAGAACTGATGCTGTTTGACGATAAATGCCTGGTTGAAGCAGGCCAGGAGGTTTTCGGCGGTTTGCGATGCCTGTTCATGGGTGCTCAAGCCAGGTAGAAGAAGGATGAATTCATCACCACCAAGCCGGGCAATTGTGTCCTGTTCGCCCAGTTGGGACTTGAGGCGCTCGGCAATGCTTTTAAGCAGTTGGTCGCCAATGGGGTGGCCGAGGCTGTCGTTGATGTGCTTGAACCGATCCAGGTCCATGAACAACACGGCGCCTTGGCGTCCACCTGCATTGCAGTCTTCAAGTTCGGCTCTGAGCCGTGTTTCGAATAGCAGGCGATTGGGCAGGCCGGTTAATGAGTCGTGGTGGGCCTGGTGATCCAGTTTGGCTTGCGCCTGTTTCAGCGGTGTGATGTCAGCAAATACGCCCACATAGTGAGTGATTTCATCAAGGCTGTTGCGCACCGCGCTTATGGTGAGCCATTCCGGGAATACCTCGCCTGTTTTGCGCTTGTTCCAGATCTCGCCCTGCCAATGGCCGTTGAGGTTGAGTTGTTGCCACATGCCGGCGTAGAAGCTGCGGTCATGACGACCTGACGACAGCATGCTGGCATGCTTGCCCAGGGTTTCATGTTCGCTGAACCCGGTGATTTGGGTAAAGGCGCGGTTGATGGCTGTGATGTATTGGCGGGTGTCGGTAATCATCACGCCTTCGGCCGTATTTTCAAACACGGTGGCGGCTTGCAGGAGTTTTTCCTGCATGACTTGCCGCTCTGTCACGTCGCGGGCGATGGTGAGCAGGCAAGCCTGGTTGCCGATGGTCATAAGCTGGGCTGAAAGCTCGCAAATACGGATGGCGCCATTGCTTGTCCTGATCGTCGCGGTGTAATCGCGCACACTGCCGTGGTTCTTGAGTTGCTGCAGTATATAGGCGCGTTGTTCGGGGTCGTTCCAGAGTCCGAGCTCCAGGGTTGAGCGATTCAATACTTGGTCTGCACTGAAGCCGGTTATGCGGGCGAATCCTTCATTGGCATCAAGCAAGACGCCATCTTCGGCGCGGGTAATCAGCATGCCGTCCGGGGATGCATGGAATGCCTTGGCGAATTTTTCCTCGGACAGCTCAAGCATTTGTTGAGTGCGACGTATGTGGCTGATGTCGCGGATAACAACGACCAGCGTACTCTTGTCAGAGTGATTGAGTGCTTCAGCTGAGATCAGGCCGGTAAATAGCTCGCCGTTGCTGCGCCGAAATGGCAGTTCGAGATAGCGAAGCGAGCCATTTTTCATTTTTTGATTAAACTCGATATCTGCGCCTTTGCTGCCCCAGATATTGAGTTGGTATGGGGTTTTCCCCATCGCCTGGTCGCTGCTGATACCGGTTTGTTGTTCAAATGCCTGGTTGACTTCAAGTAGCTTGCCGCTCTTGCGATCGGCAATAACCATGATGTCCGGGCACTGCTGGAATACCGAAATAAACATCTGCTTGGAGACAAGCAGTGCCTGCTCAGTGTGCTTGGCTTCGCTGATGTCGATCATCAAGCCGCGCAAGGTCAGGGTGTCTTCTTGCCTGCTCAGGGTCACGATGTCACGTACCCAGACGGTGTGCCCATCCTTGGCCAGCAAACGATAGTCGAGGCTATGGTCACGGCCAGCGGCGGTTTCTGCACTGGTGAAGGCTACGGTTCTGGCTGCGTCCTCGGGATGCAAGATACTTTGCCAAAAGCCCGGCCTCTTCCAGTTCTCAAGCGGGTAGCCGAGGAGAACTTCGGCATGGGGGGAAACGTAGGCGTAGCAGGGAGAGTCTGCCGTCGATTCCCAGGTGATGGCCGACAGGTTTTCGACCAGGCTGCGATAGTGATGCTCGCTTGCGCGCAGCTCCTGCTCGATCAGGCGGCGTTTGCTGGCCTCGGTGTTCAGACGACGGTTGTTGATTACAACGCTCAGCAATATGGCGAGCAGCGCCACTATAAAGGGCAGGCCGTAGATCAGTACTTCCCGCCAGTGATTGCGATTATCGATTACGCCGCCAATCCAGGGTTTCTGCAACTCATCGACTTGTTCAGCGCTCATCTCGTCAAAGACTTTGTCGAGTATGCCAACCAGCACCTGGTTGCTTGCTGGGGTGGCCATCGCCAACTGGTAGCGGTAAGGCGTTTCACCGGTGATTGAAACACCTTCGAGCTTCAGCTGGCGCAGGCGCCAGACGCTTGAGGCAAGATCGCCGACCAGGGCATCCGCGCGACCGGTGCTGAGGGCTTGTAGGGCGGCGTCCACAGAAGGTAAGGGCAGCAAGTTCAGGTCCGGGTTGTTGGCGCGCAGCAGTTCGTGTGGCGCGTAGTCCTTGACGACGGCAACTTTCAAGCCGTAAAGCGCTTTGAGGTCGCTTGGCTGTGGTCCGTCATTGCGTGCCAGGATGACAATGGGGAAATCCAGGTAGGGGCGGGTAAAGGCAAGGTACTTTCGCCGCTCGGGTGTCGACATGATGCCTGGGAGCAAGTCGATATCGCCGGCCTTGGCGAGCGTGAGCACCGCGCTCCAGTCTCGGGGTTCGACGGGCCTGACTTTTACCTTGAGGCTTTGTTCGATGTGGCTGATATAGCTTGCGGCGAGGCCCTGATACTTGCCTTGCTCATCACGGAACTCGAGGGCGGCCAGGAAGTGTCTATGCTGAGGCGCAGTATGGGGTGCTGCTGCAGCCATTTTTCTTCAGTGGGGGTTAATGTCAGTGCCGCTGCGGCTGATGCCCAGAGCGTCAGACCAAACAGGATAATGGCTGGCAATTGCCGCATCACTTGCGTAGTCCGTATCGAGTAGGTAGATAAGCCTGAGTGTAGTCTGGGTCTTACTTTACTGGGAACCAGAAAATAAAAACCCCGGTAAATTTACCGGGGTTTTTAGTCTTACTCGTCGAGGAAGGAGCGTAGGTGCTCGCTTCGTGTCGGGTGGCGCAACTTGCGCAGCGCCTTGGCCTCGATCTGACGAATACGTTCACGCGTTACATCGAACTGTTTACCTACCTCTTCAAGGGTGTGGTCGGTATTCATGTCGATGCCGAAGCGCATGCGCAGTACCTTGGCTTCACGTGCAGTTAGGCCGGAGAGTACTTCACGGGTAGCTTCCTTGAGGCTTTCCACGGTCGCCACATCAATTGGCGATTGCATGGTGGAGTCTTCAATGAAGTCGCCCAAATGCGAATCTTCGTCGTCGCCGATCGGGGTTTCCATGGAGATCGGCTCTTTAGCGATCTTCAATACCTTGCGGATTTTTTCCTCAGGCATTTCCATGCGTTCGCCCAGTTCTTCCGGCGTCGGCTCGCGTCCCATTTCCTGCAGCATTTGGCGGGAGATGCGGTTGAGCTTGTTGATCGTCTCGATCATGTGCACAGGAATACGGATGGCCCGCGCCTGGTCAGCAATGGAACGAGTGATCGCCTGGCGAATCCACCAGGTTGCATAGGTCGAGAACTTGTAGCCGCGACGGTATTCGAACTTGTCCACAGCCTTCATCAAGCCGATGTTGCCTTCCTGGATCAAGTCGAGGAATTGCAGGCCACGGTTGGTGTACTTCTTGGCGATGGAGATAACCAGGCGCAGGTTAGCCTCAACCATTTCCTTCTTGGCGCGACGAGCCTTGGCTTCACCGATCGACATGCGCCGATTGATGTCTTTGATTTCAGCCAGCGTCAGGTCGCACTCTGCCTGCAAAGCCACCAGCTTTTGCTGGCAACGCTGAATATCGGCAACGCGGTTGCCAATGGCTTCGGCATACTTGGCCTTGCCTTTAGCCAGGTTTTCAGCCCAGCTTTCGTCGATTTCATTGCCAGGGAACTGGCGCAGGAAATCGGCACGCGGCATGCGCGCATCGCGAACACAGATCTGCATGATGGCGCGTTCTTGGCCGCGAAGGCGCGCAAGCGCGTCACGCAGACGCACAACCAGTGCTTCATACTGCTTGGGCACCAGCTTGATGGGCATAAACAGTTCAGCCAGAGCCTTGAGCTCGACATTGGCCTGTTTGCTGCCGCGACCATGCTTTTTCAGTGCCTTGTTGGCAATTTCGAGCTGTTCAGCTACTGCGGTGAAGCGGCGCAGGGCTTCTTCCGGATCCGGACCGCCGTCGCCTTCTTCTTCCTCGTCGTCGCCGTCATCGCTGTCGTCGTCATCGTCTTTGTCGTCTGCGCTATCTTCCTTTGCAGGCGTCGGTGCAGCCGTTTCGGCAGGCAAGGTGCCGTCGTCCGGGTCAATATAACCACTGAGGACTTCAACCAGACGACCACCTTCGGTGGTGACGCGGTTGTATTCGGCAAGAATGCTGTCGACTGTTCCTGGGAAATGGGCAATAGCGCCCATAACTTCGCGGATGCCTTCCTCTATGCGTTTAGCGATTTCGATCTCGCCTTCGCGGGTAAGCAGTTCCACGGTGCCCATTTCACGCATGTACATCCGCACCGGATCAGTGGTGCGGCCGATATCGGTTTCAACGGCTGCGAGTGCGGCTGCGGCTTCTTCAGCGGCAGCTTCGTCGGTGTCGGCTTCAGCCAACAACAGAGCGTCCGCATCGGGAGCACTCTCGAATACGTTGATCCCCATGTCGTTGATCATGCGGATGATGTCTTCCACCTGTTCCGGATCGGAAATATCCTCCGGCAAGTGGTCATTGACCTCCGCGTAAGTCAGGTAACCCTGCTCACGACCGCGGCTGATCAATTCTTTCAAACGAGATTGCTGTTGAGCTTTTACGGACATAACACCCTATCCATTGAAGGTCTTGGCGGGCTAAAAACAAGCCGAGGATTATACCTCGGAATTGGGCTCAAGCGCCAGTTGAGCTCTTCTCGCTCTTTGAGGAAGGGCTGCTGTAATGTTCTCTGAGCAGTGCTTTTTCCTCATCGGTCAGTTCGCTGGGACGCTTTTGCATGACACTGCGCAAGGCCTGTTCACGCCGTCTTTGCGACTGGTTGTGTGCAAGTCTAGTTATGGTGTCGATAAACTGTTGTTCAAGGTTGTCGTGATCAATTAACCATTCCTTTTCTGCGAGTGCCTGTAATAAACGTCCTTGTTCGGTGCCGTGCCAGCGCGCAATCAGTTGCAGTGAGCGTAGGCTCGGGTTTTTCTGTAGCGCGCCAACCAAGGCGACGAGAAGTTGTGCGTAAGTGTCGTCTTCTGCAGCGAAATGGCTGACATTTTCGACCTGTTGCGCAAGTTCAGGATGGTGGAGCAGTGTGCGCAGTGCGCTGATGTTGGGTGACTCAACACTGATAACCGTGCGGGGTTTTCGGGGTTGGAAATCGTCACGACCTTTCTTGCTCCACTTGCCGTCCTGTTTCTTCCAGTTGCCTTTGCTCTTTTCCTGGTTGCTGAACTCAAAGCTTAGCTCTGGTTCAGCATGTTGGTAGTCGTTGTAATCCGGTTGCCCATCGAAATACGCGCTATCCGGAATATCCGCGAAATCATTTGTCGCGCCGGTCTCTTGATGGCTGTGGACAGGCGCCATTTGATTGACTGTTTCACCGCTAAGACCGGTAATTTCACTCAGGCGCTGGCGCATCAGGATGCGCAGGTTGTTGCCTGGAACTTTCTCGATCATTGGGGCGGCGAGGGTGACCAGGTGTGCCTTGCCTTCCAGTGAGCGTGGATCAGCTTCTTCGCTCAGGTGCTCGAAAAAGTAATCGGCCAATGGTTGGGCTTGCTGGTTGATTCGTGCGCGAAAGGCCTCTGTGCCTTCGCTGCGAACCAGGGTGTCCGGGTCTTCGCCGTCCGGTAAAAATAAAAAACGTGCGCGCCTGCCGTCCTGCAGGTTGGGCAGGGTGGCCTCCAGGGCCCGCCATGCCGCATTGCGTCCGGCTTGGTCGCCGTCAAAACAAAATAATACGCTTGGCACTATGCGAAACAGGCGCTTGAGGTGCTCTTCGCTGGTCGCGGTGCCAAGTGTCGCGACTGCATTGCGCAGGCCTTGTTGGGCGAGTGCAATGACGTCCATGTAGCCTTCGACGACCATTATTTCATCGAGGTCACGGTTGCTTTTGCGTGCTTCGTATAGCCCGTAAAGCTCTTGGCCTTTGTGGAAAACCGGGGTTTCTGGAGAGTTCAGGTATTTGGGCTTGTCG
Organism: Pseudomonas sp. S9; assembly: GCF_000222125.1. Classification (NCBI taxonomy): domain Bacteria; kingdom Pseudomonadati; phylum Pseudomonadota; class Gammaproteobacteria; order Pseudomonadales; family Pseudomonadaceae; genus Pseudomonas; species Pseudomonas sp. S9. Next base: position 452,027 of record NZ_AFFX01000003.1, read on the forward strand.
TCGCCCAATACCCGCCCGCCAAATGCAATCACTCGACCACGGCTGTCGCGAATCGGGAAAATCACCCGGTCGCGAAAGCGGTCGTAGCGCTTGCCGCTCTCAGCGTTTTCCACCAGTAGACCGGCGTCAATCATGGCTTTTTGCTGGAGATTGTCGCTGGCCAGGTATTTGTGCAGGTTGTCCCAGCCGGGTGGGGCAAAGCCCAGGCCAAAGTCGCGGGCGATTTCACCTGTCAGGCCGCGTCCCTTGAGGTAGTCGACGGCGGCTTTGCGCTGTGGATGGCTTTTTAGTGCCTGGCGGTAGAACTCTGCGGCTGCGGTCAAGAGCGGATACAGCGGTGAGTCTGTTGGCTGGCGTGGCTTGTGGTTGCGTCCGCCTTCTTCGCGGGGTACTTCCATGCCGGCGCGTTTGGCCAGATCCTCGACGGCTTGCGGGAAATCAAGCTGGTCGTGATCCATTACAAAGCCGAGTGCGTTGCCGCCAGCGCCACAGCCGAAGCAGTAATAGAATTGCTTGTCCGGGCTTACGCTAAAGGAAGGGGTCTTCTCTTTATGGAACGGGCAGCAGGCGGTGTAATTTTTGCCGGCCTTTTTTAACTGGATGCGCGAACTCACCACTTCGACGATGTCGGTGCGGTTGAGCATGTCATCAATAAAAGACTGTGGAATCAAACCGGCCATAGGCGCTCAGTGTGATGGCCTGATGTTGCGCAGGCGGACATGGGGACCGTACATATATAGTCTATTGCGGGGCGCTAAACATTACATCGTAAATTGCTGCGCCGTCGCCGGGGTGCGTGGCCGTGAGCCAATGTGGCTCTGGGCGTTGCTTGGTGCGTTGCTGGTATTCACGAGAAATTGAGTCAGCGCACAGCAAAAAACTCCGGTCATTCGCCGGGGGCGAAGCGGAGTGGTGCACCCAGTTCTGGGTATTATCTTGCAGAAACGGCAAAGCCCGGCCTGAGCCGGGCAATGCTGACTGCAGCTATGCGGTCTGTACGTATTAGTACAGGCGCACGCTACGGCGCTGTTCGCGCTGTACTTTCTTCGCGTGACGCTTAACAGCAGCAGCTGCCTTGCGCTTACGCTCGGAAGTTGGCTTCTCGTAGAATTCGCGGCTGCGAACTTCAGCCAGTACACCGGCTTTTTCGCAGGAGCGCTTGAAGCGACGCAGAGCTACGTCGAAGGGTTCGTTCTCTTTAACTTTGACGGCTGGCATCCAGGGCGTACCTTCACTTTAATTCGGTGGTTAACGTGCTCCTGACAGATGGCGTCGGAGTACGTAGGTTTTTAAGGGTTGCGGATGTTAACGCCTCATCGCGAAGAATGCAAAGCCTCTGATCGAAAAGCGCTGGTCGGCATACCCGTGCGGCCATTATTATGCCTGACTTCCTGTTCAAGTCTCTCTTTAAATCAAGGCTTTAGCCAATGCTGGTATTGGGTTTAGAAACCTCTTGTGATGAAACCGGGGTCGCGCTCTACGACAGTGAGCGCGGGCTGTTGGCTGACGCGCTGTTCAGCCAGATCGATCTGCACCGTGTCTACGGCGGCGTTGTGCCGGAACTGGCCTCGCGCGATCACGTGAAACGCATGCTGCCGTTGATCCGGCAGGTGTTGGAGCAGGGCCAGTGCAGTCCTGCGGATATCGACGCAATTGCCTATACCGCCGGCCCTGGCCTGGTCGGGGCGCTGTTGGTCGGCGCTTCTTGCGCCCAGTCCCTGGCGTTCGCCTGGGAGGTTCCTGCGCTGGGTGTGCATCACATGGAAGGGCACTTGCTTGCGCCTATGCTTGAGCAAAATCCACCACGCTTTCCGTTCGTCGCTTTGTTGGTGTCGGGTGGCCATACCCAACTGGTTAGGGTTGATGGCATTGGCCAATATCAATTGCTTGGCGAATCGCTGGATGACGCAGCCGGCGAGGCATTTGATAAAACCGCCAAGTTGATGGGCTTGCGTTATCCCGGCGGCCCGGAGATTGCGCGCCTGGCCAAACAAGGTACTGCCGGACGGTTTGTGTTTCCGCGGCCAATGACTGATCGCCCGGGCCTGGATATGAGTTTCAGTGGTTTGAAGACCTTCACCCTTAATACCTGGCAGCAGTGTCTGGCTGAAGGGGATGACAGCGAGCAGACACGCTGCGATATCGCCCTGGCATTTCAGCAGGCGGTGGTTGATACCCTGACCATCAAGTGCCGCCGTGCATTGAAACTGACTGGTTTGAACAGCCTGGTGATTGCCGGCGGGGTGAGCGCCAATACTGCTTTGCGCCAGTCACTCGAGAGCATGCTTGGCGAGTTCAAAGGGCAGGTGTTCTATGCCCGTCCAGAGTTCTGTACCGATAATGGCGCGATGATCGCCTACGCGGGTTGCCAGCGCTTGCTGGCTGGGCAGCATGAAGACCTGAGTATCGCCGTGCGTGCACGCTGGCCAATGCAAGAGCTTGCGCCGCTGTGGAAGGCGCTTGAGGCCACGGAAGCCGCCGCGCTGCGGGATGGACAATCGCTGGATGAAAAAGGCTCATGCCCTTGATTCAGAATTGTCGCTCACGTCCGGCAAACAGATCGCGTAGATTTCCGCGATGCCGCCACACGATAAGTGCGGTCAGTACGCTTACGGGCAGCAGCAGGCTTGGTTGTAGCCAGGCCAGTAGTGGTAGCGTCAATGGTGTTGGGATAAGGGCGGGGAGAGAGCTGGTAGGGGTTGTTGCGAATGTGAGCAGCCATAGCGCTGTCGCCAGAAGTGCAGCGGGAAGATACAACCCCAGGAATACCCCGGCAGCGGTTGCAACCCCTTTGCCTCCGTGAAAGCGGAAGTACAGCGGGTACATATGGCCCACGACGGCCGCCAGTCCAACCCAGGCCTGTTGCTGAAGGTTGAGGCCAAGCATTTTGGCGATAAAGATTGGCGCCAGGCCTTTGAGCAAATCGCCGAGCAGGGTGAAAATTGCCAGGCGCTTGCCTGCAGTGCGTACCATGTTGGTTGCGCCAGGGTTGCCCGAACCATAGGCGCGCGGGTCTGGTCTGCCGGCAAGTTGGCTGAGCAAGATGGCAAAGGATACTGAGCCGAGCAAGTAGGCAAGAATTACCAGCAACGCAAACATGGAGTTGATCCGCCCCAAGGTGTGCCTTGATTCTAGCAGGGCTGAGCAAGCCCTAGGAAATCACTGAAAACGACTAAGCCAGTAACCCAGGTCGCGGTTGCTCTTTTACAGCTATGGCTTTTTTTTGCCCGGGTTGTTATTCCCGGTGTTTGCTACCTTTTTCAGTATTCCCCTCAGGGGCACGAGGAAGGCGCGAAAGGCCCGCGTTTATTGGGTGAGCGGGCAGTGGCACGCTGGCCAGTGTCGCGCAGTTGGCGGATGATGATTATCCGGGTCGCAATTGAGCATTTATATCTGCCCGGGAATCTTTATAGTGCCGGGCTTGTGTTTTGATTCGGGCAATGCCGATTGCTGGGCAACTCGAGAATTGGAGAAGGGTTTGGACAGGGTCTTTATCGAAGGTCTGGAAGTCGACACTGTGATTGGCGCCTATGACTGGGAGCGTACGATTCGCCAGTGCTTGCGCCTGGACTTGCAATTGGGCTGGGACAATAAGCCAGCGGCAGCGGGCGATGATCTGGACAAGGCACTTGACTACGCCAAGTTGTCTGAACGGGTGCAAGCCTTTGCCAGTGAGGCGACCTTTATCCTGGTTGAAACCTTTGCAGAGCGTTTGGCCGAGATGCTTATGAGTGAATTCCAGATTCCCTGGCTGCGTCTGAAGGTGACCAAGCCCGGTGCAGTTCCGGCCGCGCAGGGCGGTGTAGGCGTGGAGATTGAGCGCGGATGTCGCTAACTCCGGTTTACCTTGGCCTTGGCAGTAATATCGACCGAGAAGCGCACCTTTGCGCGGGGCTTGATGCGCTGGCGGGGCTGCTTGGAGATATGCGCTGTTCAGCGGTGTTCGAGAGCGCGCCGGTGGGTATTAAAAGTGGTCCTTTCTTCAATCTGGTGGTTGTCGGTATGACCGATATGCCATTGCACGAATTTGACCGAAAGCTGAAGTTTATCGAGGCGGATAACGGCCGATACGCACCTGATCGCGTCGGTTTGCCGCTGGATATTGATGTGTTGCTCTATGGTGATCTGGTCGGCAATTTTGATGGTTTGATATTGCCCCGAGCTGAGATCCTGAAGAATGCCTTTGTGCTTTGGCCGCTGTCGCTGCTGGCGCCTGATGCGTTGCATCCAGGTGAGCAACGCAGCTTCGCAGAGCTTTGGTTGAGTGCGCAGATTGAGCAGGTGCTGCAACCAACAGCGTTCAGCTGGAGGCAGCAGCAATTGACGCCCCTTGAGCTACTTGAGGCGCGCTCCGGCTAGGCCCGCCCGGGTTGGTCAATCAGAATGCGCTTGATAGGTTTTTTTGAATTGGCTGATGGCTTGGAGTCGTTCGCGTTGCAATGCCTCACCCAACTGCGGCCCCTTGAACCCCTGGGCCAATAGTGGCTGCACGCTAACCGCGCAAGCTGCTTGCATCACGCGGCGCAGGTAGTCGGCCTGGGGATAGTCGCGCTGTTTAAAACCATCACGGCCGCGAGCGTCCATCTCGCAGGCGGCAATGAACTCCGCGAAGCGCTGGGGCCTGCGGTATACGTCAAAGCGCTGTAACAGCTCCAGTAGAGTTGAGGGCTTGAGTTCAAGGGCGCGATGGCCATGGGTGTGATATTCGCCAACCAGCAGCGCCAGTTCCTGGCAGTCCTTGGGTGCCTTGCAGCGGGTATTGATTGCCTTGATCAGCTTGATGCCACGTTGTTCATGGGCGATATGCCTTGGCCACTGGTCTGGTGCAGTCAAGCCCTTGCCCACGTCGTGCAGCAGGCTGGCCCAGCGAACGTTGAGTGGCTGGTCATGCACTGCACACTGGCGCAGTACGCTCAGGACATGGCGGCCAGTGTCTATTTCCGGGTGATGGGCGGGAGGTTGAGGTACGCCAAACAGCGCGTCGATTTCGGGAAACAACGCCTTGAGTGCACCACAGTTACGTAGCACCTCGATGAAAACATCGGGTCTTGGCTCCATCAGGGCGCGGGAGATTTCTTTCCAGCTTCGCTCCGGCGTCAGGGCGCTGAGTTCGCCTGACTCGCTCAATTGACGCATCAGCTGCATTGTTTCAACTGCAACGCTAAAGCCCAGTGGCGCGTAGCGCGCGGCAAACCTGGCGACCCTTAGTACGCGCAGCGGGTCTTCGCTAAAAGCGGGGGATACGTGGCGCAACAGCCTTGCTTCAAGGTCGCGCTGGCCGCCATATGGGTCATAGAGCTTGCCGTTCTCGTCCTCTGCCATGGCATTGATGGTCAGGTCACGACGGATCAGGTCTTGCTCAAGCGTGACGTCGGGGCTGGCGAAGAAAGTAAAGCCGCCATAACCCAGGCCACTTTTGCGCTCAGTTCGTGCCAGTGCGTATTCATCTTTGGTTTTCGGGTGCAGAAAAACCGGAAAATCAGCTCCAACCGGGCGATAACCAAGTTCGACCATCTGTTCAGCCGTGGCGCCCACCACAACCCAGTCACTTTCTGTCACTTCTCGGCCCAACAAGCGGTCACGTACCGCACCGCCAACTTTGTAAATTTGCATGCCTGCCTCCGTTGTTGCAGAGGATAGCGGTTGTAAGCGCTGCTGGGGAGTTTGGCTTGAGCAATGCTTGCTTTGCCGAAGCGCCTGCCTGGGCTTGCACGGCATTGGCTAAGGTGCGGCGCTGGCGGGTATTTGTGCAGTAAGGGCCTGCGTCGCTTGCTTGAGCAATTCAGCACTGTAGCTGGCAGGGCTCAGGCCGGTTTTGCTGGTGCCTTCCCACAACAGATTGTTGGCCTGGTCGGTCAGGCGTAAACGCAGAGTTCCGGTCTCATCCTGCAGTCGGTGGATGGCCAGGTAGGCGCCAAGCTGGCTGGGAGGCGCCTGGTCGACTTTGAATTCGACAGGGCGCTCTTGCACGGCGAGCCAGTAATACACGTTGATTTGGGCGGGTTCAGCCTGTCGGTAGCCACGCTGCTGGAGTTGCTCGCTAAGTCGTGAAGCCAACTGCGGATAAGCGCCTGGAAATGCCGTTGGAGCCTTGAGTATGGAAGCGGGTGCGATCAGTTTGAAGCGCTGTAGACGCGCAAGCGCTTGCGGGCTCGCATGAGATACCTGCGTCTGGGGGATATGGGGAGTTGCGCAGCTAGCCAAGGCTGCGCAGGTCAGGACAAACAGTAATAAACGCATCAGGGACACCTCAACAAGTACAGCCTGATGCTCTGTAGCAAGTAGGTAAAGCGCAACCGGTCAAATGGGTGGGATTATCAGGTCGAGTCGCGGGTAGTCACCCTCTCGCGCAGTGTCATTCTTTGGAGGCACATGCTGGCTGTTAATGAGTTTGTCGCCCTGCATGACCTCGAGATGGATGTCGAAGCCCCATAGGCGATGCAGGTGCTTGAGCACTTCTTCAGTGGAACTGCCCAGCGGTTTGCGGTCGTGTTGCTGATGGCGCAAGGTCAGGGAGCGGTCGCCGCGCCGGTCGATACTCCAGATCTGTACGTTGGGCTCGCGATTACCCAGGTTGTACTGCGCAGCCAGTATTTCGCGAATCATCCGGTAGCCATGTTCGTCATGGATGGCCGGGACCAGCAATTCATCTTTCTGGTCATCGTCAAGTACGCTGAATAGCTTTAGATCGCGAATCACCTTGGGGGATAGGTACTGCAGGATAAAGCTTTCATCCTTGAAGCTGTGCATGGCGAACTTAAGGGTGCTCAGCCAGTCACTGCCAGCAATTTCCGGAAACCAGCGTTGATCTTCCTCTGTTGGGTGTTCACAGATTCGCCGAATGTCGCAATACATGGCGAATCCCAGGGTGTAAGGGTTGATGCCGCTGTAGTAGGGGCTGTCAAAGGCGGGTTGGTAGATCACGCTGGTGTGGGACTGTAGGAACTCGAGCATGAAGCCCTCTGTGACCAGGCCTTCGTCATAGAGGTCGTTCATCAGCGTGTAATGCCAGAAGGTCGCCCAGCCTTCGTTCATGACCTGGGTTTGGCGCTGTGGGTAAAAATACTGGGCGATTTTACGGACGATGCGAATCACTTCGCGCTGCCAAGGCTCAAGCAGTGGCGCATGTTTTTCCAGGAAGTACAGGATGTTTTCCTGTGGCTCGGAGGGAAAGCGATTGTCATCCTTGTCGCTGTCTTTGCTCGCTCCCTTGGGAATGGTGCGCCAGAGGTCGTTGATCTGTTTTTGCAGGTGCTCCTCGCGCTCTTTCTGGCGGCGGCGCTCTTCCTCGGCAGAGATGGGGTAGGGGCGTTTGTAGCGGTCAACGCCGTAGTTCATCAGGGCGTGGCAGGAGTCCATCAGGTCTTCAACTGCATCAATGCCGTGGCGCTCCTCGCACTGCATGATGTACTGCTTGGCGAACACCAGGTAGTCGATGATCGAACTGGCATCGGTCCAGGTGCGGAACAGGTAGTTGCCCTTGAAAAAGCTGTTATGGCCATAGCATGCATGGGCGATCACCAGCGCCTGCATGCACATGGTGTTTTCTTCCATGAGGTAGGCGATGCATGGGTCGGAATTGATGACAATTTCGTAGGCAAGCCCCATTTGCCCGCGGCTGTAGTTTTTTTCGGTGGACAGGAACTGTTTGCCATAAGACCAGTGGTGGTAACCCAGTGGCATGCCGACTGACGCATAGGCGTCCATCATTTGCTCGGCGGTAATGACTTCAATCTGGTTGGGGTAGGTGTCGAGTGCATAGCGCTCGGCAAGCCTGCTGATTTCACGGTCATAGGTACGAATCAGCTCGAAGGTCCACTCTGAGCCGGTTGAGATTGGCTGGCGCTTTCTTTCGGATGTGGCCTGGTCATGAGCTGTCATGCTGTAAGCCTGCGCTGGAAAAGTTCGCGGAATACCGGGTAGATGTCACCGGCAGTCACCAACTGCTGCTGAGCAAAGGTGTCAGCAAACGCATCACAAACCTGCTGATATTCGTACCACAGCGCCTGATGCTCGCGCGGAGTGATCTCGACATAGGTGAAGTATTGTACAAAGGGCATGATCTGGTTGATCAAAATGTCCCTGCACACCGGCGAGTCGTCGTTCCAGTTGTCGCCATCGGAAGCCTGGGCGGCATAGATGTTCCACTCGTTGACCGGGTAGCGCTCGGCCATGACCTCTTGCATCAGTTTCAGTGCGCTGGAAACAATGGTGCCGCCCGTTTCCCGTGAATAGAAGAATTCTTCTTCATCCACTTCCCGCGCGCTGGTGTGGTGACGAATAAACACGACTTCGATCTTGTCGTAGTTACGCTTGAGAAACAGGTAGAGCAAGATGAAGAAGCGCTTGGCGATGTCCTTGGTGGCCTGGGTCATTGAGCCGGAGACGTCCATCAGGCAGAACATGACCGCCTTGGAGCTTGGGTTGGGGTGTTTTACCAGCAGATTGTATTTAAGGTCGAAGGTGTCGAGGAAAGGCACACGGTTGATGCGTGCATGTAGCTTGCTGATTTCCTCTTCAAGTGCCTGGATATCGCCGAAATTATCGGGCTCTTCGCGTTTTAAGCGTTCAAGTTCAGCCTGTGCGAGTTTAAGTTTCGCCCGACTGCTACCGGACAGCGCTATGCGCCGGGCATGGGCCGAGCGCAGGGTGCGTACGATATTGATGCGCGATGGATTTCCCTCGCTGCTGATACCGGCCCGCACGGTTTTGTAAGTGTCTGTGCCGGTTAAATGACGCTTGACCAGGTTGGGCAGTTCGAGATCTTCGAACATGAAGTCGAGAAACTCCTCCTGGGTGATCTGGAAGACGAACTCATCCATGCCTTCGCCAGAGTTGCTCGCCTTGCCGCTGGCCTGGCCACCGCCGCCTCCTTGAGGACGAGGAATGAGATCACCAGCCGAGAACTCTTTATTGCCCGGGTGCACATTGGTTTGTCTGCCCACGTGTCCATGGTGCAGCACGGGCTCGTGGATATCCCGCCCCGGGATACTGATTTGCTCGCCATGCTCCATATCGGTAATTGAACGGTGGCTGACGGCCTCCTCAACCGCTTTTTTGATGTGCTCGCGGTAGCGGCGCAAAAAGCGCTGACGGTTTACCGTGCTCTTGTTCTTGCCGTTTAGGCGTCGGTCGATCACATAGCTCATGACTTCTCCTTAGAGCATGCCTGAACGAGACTGGGCTCAGGCACCTCTATGGCCAGCGGGCGCTTGAGTGCCCGCAGCAACCCGCGTGGGGCTCGGTTACTGTGATTTACGTACCCGTAGATACCACTCGGACAGCAGGCGAACTTGTTTATCGGTGTAACCGCGTTCAACCATGCGGGTCACGAAGTCGTTGTGTTTTTGTTGATCCTCTTTACTGGCCTTGGCGTTGAAACTGATGACTGGCAGCAGGTCCTCGGTGTTGGAGAACATTTTCTTCTCGATCACCACGCGCAGCTTCTCGTAACTGAGCCAGGTTGGGTTCTTGCCGTTATTGTTGGCTCGGGCACGCAATACGAAGTTGACGATTTCGTTGCGGAAATCCTTTGGATTGCTGATGCCGGCTGGCTTCTCGATTTTTTCCAGTTCTTCGTTGAGTGCTACACGGTTGAGGATTTCACCGGTTTCCGGGTCGCGGTATTCCTGGTCCTGAATCCAGAAGTCGGCGTACAGCACGTAGCGGTCGAAAATGTTCTGGCCATATTCGCTGTAGGATTCGAGGTAAGCGGTCTGGATCTCCTTGCCAATAAACTCGATATAGCGCGGGGCCAGGTATTCCTTGATAAAGCGTAGATAACGCTCGCGCACTTCAGCCGGGAATTGCTCCTGCTCAATCTGTTGTTCGAGCACGTAGAGCAGATGCACCGGGTTGGCGGCGACTTCATTGGCGTCGAAGTTGAAGACTTTTGACAGTATCTTGAAGGCGAAGCGGGTTGAAAGGCCATTCATGCCTTCATCGACGCCAGCGCTGTCGCGATATTCCTGGATCGACTTGGCCTTGGGGTCGGTGTCCTTGAGGTTTTCACCGTCATAGACGCGCATTTTCGAGTAGATATTCGAGTTCTCAGGCTCTTTGAGCCGCGACAAGACCGAGAATTGGGCAAGCATCTTCAGGGTGTCAGGCGCGCAGTGCGCGTTGGCCAGGGAGCTGTTGACCAGTAATTTGTCGTAGATCTTGATTTCATCGCTGACGCGCAAGCAATACGGCACTTTAACGATATAGATCCGGTCGATGAACGCCTCGTTGTTCTTGTTGTTACGGAAGCTGTGCCATTCAGATTCGTTGGAGTGCGCCAGCAGTATGCCGTTGTAGGGAATTGCCCCAAGGCCCTCGGTGCTGTTGTAGTTGCCTTCCTGGGTGGCCGTGAGCAATGGGTGGAGCACCTTGATCGGTGCCTTGAACATCTCGACGAATTCCATCATGCCCTGGTTGGCCCGGCACAGGGCGCCCGAGTAGCTGTAGGCGTCGGCGTCGTTCTGTGGATACTCTTCCAGCTTGCGGATATCGACCTTGCCGACCAGGGCGGAGATATCTTGGTTGTTTTCATCGCCAGGTTCGGTTTTGGCGACGGCAATTTGCTTGAGAATCGAAGGGTAGAGCTTAACCACGCGGAACTGGCTGATGTCGCCGCCAAATTCGGCAAGACGCTTGGTAGCCCAAGGCGACATGATGCTGTTGAGGTAGCGTCGGGGAATGCCGTACTCCTCTTCGAGGATTGCGCCGTCTTCGGCATCGCTAAACAGGCCAAGCGGAGACTCGAAGACCGGCGAGTCCTTGATTGCATAGAAAGGGACTTTTTCCATCAAGTGCTTGAGTTTTTCGGCCAGAGAAGACTTGCCGCCGCCCACTGGGCCCAGGAGGTAGAGAATTTGTTTCTTTTCTTCGAGGCCTTGGGCCGCGTGGCGAAAATAGGAAACGATCTGGTCAATGCATTCTTCCATGCCGTGGAAGTCCGCAAACGCCGGGTAGCGCCGTATGACCTTGTTCGAGAATATTCTTGATAATCGCGAGTTGCTTGATGTGTCGAGTAGTTCCGGTTCGCCAATTGCCAGCAATAAGCGCTCTGCGGCCGAGGCGTAAGCGCTACGATCCTGCTTACATAGCTCGAGATACTCCTGCAGAGACAGCTCTTCCTGGCGTGTCGATTCGAAACGTTGTTGGAAGTGACTGAAAATGCTCATGACTTCACCTCGCTCAATGTCCAGAGACGGCTCGGGATCGGTCGTGCAGGCGTTGGTGGTTGGCTGAGTACCAGCCGTGGATATCCCCCCAGAGCACCTACTGAACCTCTGAAAATTGCTGCGCCAGGCAGTGCATTGTGACCAATCTGCTCAGTGGGCCGGCTTGCCTTGGCAAACCGCGTTTTAGCATCTTGATGCTTTGCACCGCCCTCGCTTGCTGGCTTTCATTAGGTTCCTATCATACCGATGGCCCGGATGCCGGTTGGCAGGCTCTACTTGGTATTTAGATGGCCTAAGATAAATGATAGTTGGTAATCAGAGAGGTCAAGCGTCAAGTGGCCATATCCTTATGATGGAAATGCCAGAAGAGGGCGCCAAGCCTTGGCTGGTGCGGCTTGGCGTGATGTAAAAAATTATTCCTGATCAGACTTGCTGGTTTCGCCAGGGAAGCGTGCGTGCCATAGCTCAAAGCCACCATCCAGGCTGTAGACATCGGTAAAACCCTGGCCGATCAAATAGGCTGCGGCGCCCTGGCTGGAGTTGCCGTGGTAGCAGGAGACAATCAGGGGATGATCAAGGTCCGCCTGGGCAATGAAATCGACCAGTGAATGATTATCAAGGTGTTGTGAGCCGCTGATGTGGCCTGCAGCAAAGCTGTCCGGGTCCCTGATGTCGACCACCACGGCACCTTGCTGGCGCAGCGCCTGGGCCTGCTCAGGGGAGATTCGCTTGAATTCACTCATTGGCTTTCCTTACTGCATTCACAGCGATGCAGTTTAGCATTGTCAATATTCATCAATGTCAGGGCGCCGCCCCAGACACAGCCGGTATCCAGGGCATATAGATCGGGCTCTGGGCACTTGCCTTCAAGCGCCGCCCAATGGCCGAAGATAATCTTGGTGCCCCGGCTTTTACGCTGGTCGTGGCTGAACCAGGGTTGATAGCCGGCAGGCGCGGTGTCCAGGCCTTCCTTGCTCTTCAGGTCGAGGGTCCCGTCTGCCGCGCAGAAGCGCATGCGGGTGAAGTAATTGGTGATCACCCGCAGGCGCGGGATACCGCTTAGCTCGTTACTCCACACACTGGGCTCGTTGCCGTACATGCCATCGAGAAACGTCTTGAGGCGGCTGTCGTCACGCAGCACCGCTTCGACTTCAGCGGCGCGCTTGAGCGCCTTGTCGATGCTCCATTGTGGAGCAATGCCTGCGTGCACCATGGCCAGGTTGCGCTTGGGGTCATAGTGCATGAGTTTTTGCTGGCGCAGCCAGTCGAGCAGGTCTGCCCGGTCTGGTGCGTCGAGGATCTCTTGTAGCGTGTCGGACTTCTTCAGGCGTTCGACGTTGTGCGAAACGGCAAGCAGGTGAAGGTCATGATTGCCCAGCACGCAGGTCACGCAGTCGCGCATGGCGTAGAGGAAGCGCAATGTCGCCAGCGATTCAGGGCCGCGGTTGACCAGGTCGCCCGCGAGCCAGAGTTTATCCTTGGCGGGGTCGAAGGCGACTTGTTCGAGCAAGCATTTAAGGGGTTCAAGGCAGCCTTGCAGGTCGCCAACAGCGTAAGTGGTCATTAGTGCAGTGAACCTGGGACGGCTAGACGAAAGGGCGCGATTTGGGCATCGAAGGACGTACCGTCTTCGGCAATCATCTGGTAGCTGCCTTGCATGGTGCCAACTCGTGTAGTCATGACAGTGCCGCTGGTGTAAGTGTGGCTGTGGCCTGGTGCTATCAATGGTTGCTCACCGACCACGCCGGCGCCACGAACCTCCTGCACGCGGCCTTCGCCATCGGTGATCAACCAGTGGCGCGAGAGCAACTTGGCAGCAAGCTGGCCGTTGTTGGTGATGGTCACGGTATAGGCAAATGCGAAGCGGTGTTGCTCGACCTGTGACTGCTCCGGCAGGTATTGAGTCGCAACGCTGACGTCTATTTGATATGGCGAATCTGACATGCTCAAACCTGCTGGTTTAGGTGGTGCTGTGGCGGCTATCTATTGATTAAAACGTATGGCTGGGGTTGCTGCCCGTTTGTAGCGGGCAAAAGGCCCCAGGGGTTATTCCGGGTTCGGCTCGCCAGGTGCAATCTGCTCGGCAAGCTTGTCGGCCAGGCGCACGAACGCGGCAAGGTCGAGCTGTTCGGGACGCAGACTGCCATCGACACCCGCAGCTTCTATCTCGCTGGCCGGCAATAAGGCCTTGAGCGTGTTGCGCAGGGTTTTACGGCGCTGATTGAAGGCTTCGCGGACCACTCGCTCCAGTAGCTTGTGATCTTTGGCTGGATGAGGCAACACTTCGTGCGGCACCAGGCGGACAATGGCCGAGTCAAATTTAGGGGGCGGGTTGAACGCACCCGGTCCAACATTGAACAAGTGTTCTACCCGGCAATGGTACTGCACCATGATTGATAGACGGCCCCAGTCACCACCGCCAGGACCAGCGGCCAGGCGTTCAACCACTTCCTTTTGCAGCATGAAGTGCATGTCGCGGATCAGCGAGGCATTGTCCAGCAGGTGGAATATCAGCGGGGTCGAGATGTTATATGGCAGGTTGCCGACGACGCGCAGACTGCGCGGCTGTGCTTCAAGACGCTGGAAGTCAAACTTCAGGGCGTCGCCCTGATTCAGGCGAAAGCGCGGCTGGCTGCCGAACTTGGCTTGCAGGATCGGAATGAGGTCTTTATCGAGCTCAATTACATCCAACTGCGCACCGCTGTTGAGCAGGCCTTCAGTCAGGGCACCTTGTCCCGGGCCGATCTCTAGCAGGTGTTCTGCTTCTTTGGCATGGATTGCGCGAAGGATGCGGTGGATGACGCCGGCGTCATGCAGGAAGTTCTGGCCAAAGCGTTTGCGCGCGCGGTGTTGGTAGCTCTCGGACATTAGTAGCTCTCAGGCTTTAAAAGCAGCTCCAAGCGTCAAGCCGAGCTTAAAGCGAATATAAAAGAATATTGATTGCCTAGTTTAACAGGGAGTCGGCACCCTGGCGTGGCCCGTCATCGACGCTTAGTTGCCTGATTGGCTGGCGGCCATCTCGTAGGCTGTTTGCAGGGCGACGTCCATGCTGCCGCTGTCGATCTTGCCACTGCCTGCCAAGTCGAGTGCGGTACCGTGGTCGACCGAAGTGCGGATAATCGGCAGGCCCAGGGTTATATTCACCGCTGCGCCGAACCCTTTGAATTTGAGCACTGGCAAGCCCTGGTCATGATACATCGCAAGCACCGCATCGCAATGGTCGAGGTGTTTTGGAGTGAACAATGTATCGGCCGGGAGCGGGCCAACAAGATTTATGCCTTCGGCGCGCAGGCGCTCAAGGGCAGGTTCGATGACCTCTACCTCTTCTCGTCCCAGGTGACCGCCTTCGCCTGCGTGGGGGTTCAGGCCGCATACCAGGATGCGCGGATTGGCAAGGCCGAATTTACTGCGCAGGTCGTTGTAGAGGATGCGGGTAACTCGGCTCAGGCGTTCGGCTGTGATTGCCGCCGCCACATCTTTAAGCGGCAGGGGGGTGGGTACCAAGGGGACTCGCAGGCCGCGGGTCGCGAGCATCATGACCACCTGTTCGGTGTGCGTTAGCTCGGCCAGAAATTCGGTGTGGCCGGAGAAGGCAATGCCGGATTCGTTGATCACGCCCTTGTGAACGGGGGCGGTAATCATCCCGGCAAAGTGGCCATCAAGACAGCCCTGTCCTGCGCGGGTCAGCGTTTGCAGCACATAATCCGCGTTAGCTGCATTTAGCTGGCCCGCTATTACCGGGGCGGCAAGTGGTGTATCCCAGACATACAGGCTGCCTGCCGGAGCGGGCTGATCTGGCCAGGCGTCAGGAGTTGTGTTGATCAAACTGACTTTCAAGCCAAGCAAGGCTGCACGCTCTGCAAGCAGGGCGTGACTGGCAATAACTATGAGCGGGTGTGGTTGTGCATGCTGGGCAAGCAGCAGGCATAGGTCGGGACCTATGCCTGCCGGCTCACCTGGCGTCAGTGCAAAACGTTGCGTTTTCACTGCTTGATTTCTACGTAAGCCTCGTCGCGGATCTGCCGCAGCCAGGCTTGCAGTTCTTCGTCGTACTTACGGTTGCGCAGGATGGTCTGAGCCTGCTGCTTGCGATATTGCTCGCTGCTGTCAGTGGCGCGGCGGCCCATGACTTCAAGGACGTGCCAGCCATAACGCGACTTGAATGGCTTGGATACTTCACCGCTCGGGGTCGAGTCCATCACTTCGCGGAACTCGGGAACCAGTGCAGATGGATCGATCCAGTCAAGCTTGCCGCCGTTGAGCGCCGAGCCTGGGTCTTCGGAGTAGTTTTTTGCCAGTTCGGCAAAATCTTCGCCGGCTTTGATCCGCTCGTAGAGACGTTCGGCCAGGCGCTGGCTCTCGGCGTCGCTACGGATGGCATTTGGCTTGATCAGGATATGGCGAACACTGACCTCGTCACGCACCTGAGCGCCACCACCACGCTTTTCCTGGAGCTTGATGATGATAAAGCCACCAGGTGTGCGCACAGGTTCAGTCACATCGCCTACGCTCATTTTGCTCAGCATGCTGTCGAAGGGCGGCGGTAACTGGCCGGCCTTGCGCCAGCCCATTTCGCCACCTTCCAGGGCTGTTTCGCTGGACGAGCGCGCAATTGCCAGCTGGGCGAAATCAGCGCCTTGCTGCAATTGCTGGTAAAGGTCCCGGGCTTGCCGTTCGGCAGCTTGAACCTGTTCAGGCGCTGCACCTTCCTGCACCGGTACCAGGATGTTGGCCAGGCGAAACTCTTCGGACAGTTGCATCTTGCCCAAGTCTGAGTTGAGGAAGTTCTGGACTTCCTGGTCGCTAACCTGGATGCGATCGGCAACTCGGCGCTGGCGCACACGGCTGATGATCATTTCACGGCGAACCTGATCACGTGCCTCGTCAAACGACAAGCCATCCCGGTTCAGCGCGGCGCGGAACTGGTCAACAGTCATGCCATTGCGCTGGGCAATGGTGCCGATGGCCTGGTTGAGCTCCTCGTCGGTGATGCGGATGCCCGAGCGTTCGCCAATCTGCAGCTGAATGTCCTCGATAATCAGACGTTCCAGTACCTGCTGCTGGAGTACATGCTCCGGCGGCAAGGTCGACCCACGCTTGGCGATGGTCTGCTGAACCTCTTTCATGCGACCGTTCAGTTGGCTTTGCATGATTACGTCGTTATCAACGATGGCCGCTACACGGTCCAGAGGTTGTACTTCAGCCTGTACCGCACTACCTATCAACATCGCGCCCAATAACAGGGGGCGCACGTAATCAGAAAGCTTTGTCTTCACGTTCACGATAACCTTGAATGCCTTGGTCGAGGAAAGATTCAGTTTTATTGCCAGTCACGCCGCCCAGGCCTTTGAGTACGATCTGCAAGAAGATGCCGCGATCGGGCTCATCGTTAAACGATGGGTTCTGGCTCACTTCGTCATTGTCGATCCAGTAACGATTTATTAAACGCAGTTTCCAACAGCAGCTGTCGTATTCAAAGCCACCAAAGGCCTCGAGGGTACGGTTGCGGCTGTAATCGTACTGCCAGCGCGAAATAACGCTCCACTGCGGGACAATTGGCCAGATAACCGAGAAGTCGTGCTGGCTGATCTTGTAATAGTCTTCGATGTAGTTGGGGCTGCCTGGCGTGCCGTAGTCACCGCCGCCAACAACCCAGTTACCGGTGCTCTGGTCGTAACGCACGGTGTCGTTGCGATAGCGGTAGCCGGCGTTGATAACCTTGTTCGGGTTATCTTCAGGCTGGTAGTGGAACATTGCGCTGCCGGAGCGAGTTGTGTGGCTGTCCGGGTCCCAGTTGAAATCCGAGCTGAAGCGCCAGTCGCGGTTGAAGCGATACAGGTACTGCAGCGCGTAAGGCGAAACCGATGCCTGGGCGTCGTCACGGGTTTTGTAGTCGATGCCAGCGAGCTGCACTTTGCGGTCAGCAAAATAGAAGGCCTGGCCGATGCTGAAACGCTGACGCTCGAAGCCATTTTCTTCGATCCAGCGGTTGGTCACGCCCAGCGATAGCTTGTTCTCGTCACCAATGCGATCTTTACCGGAGAAACGGTTTTCGCGGAACAGAGAGTTGTAGTTGAAGGTGCTCTCACTGGTATCGAAAATTGGGATATCAGTTTGGTCTTCTTCCGGCACATAGAGATAGTACAGGCGCGGCTCAAGGGTCTGCCTGTAGTTGGTGCCGAACAGCTGGGTGTTGCGGTCAAAGTACAGGCCACTGTCGACGCTGAGCATGCCAACGCCACGGTTTTGCGTGCTGTCATACTTCTGTTCGGCGAGCAGTGTCGACTTGCCCTGGCTGTCCAGGTCCAGGTCGTAGTTGGTGTACAGGTATTTAGCCTGAGGCTTGATATAGCCCCAGCTCCAGTCCAGCGGCAAGCTTACCGATGGTTCAAGGTGCAGGCGGTCACCGTTGGCGCGGGCCAGGCCTCTGACGTTCTCGTCGAGGCGGCGCTCTGGGTTGCCATCCTCGTCGATGTAGTTGCCATGGCGCAGGTCACGATCAAAGCGAACCAGCTCGGTGCCGTAGCCAAACTGAACGCCACCCGGCTGGAATGGCAGTTTGCCGTCCAGGGTGATTTGCGGCAGACGGTTATACGGGGTGATGTCGCTGATGGTCGCCAGCTCATAGGCATGGGCATTGAGGCGGGCGGTATAGCTGTCGCCGCGATAGGTCAGGGTGCCGCGCTGGTTGACGAAGTCTGGCGTATCGATGCCCAGGTCGGTATTGAGATCCTGGAAATAGTAGGGATCGCTGATGTCGGTGTAGTCGACCTCAGCGAGCAGGCGGCTATTGAGGCCGCCCTTGTGCCGCCCGCTGTACATCCAGCGGGTGTCACTGTAGTCGGACTGCAGCTTGCGGTCGTCGTTTTCATCATTGAGGTAGGCGGCGCCAATCTGGCCTTCGCTGCTCTTGGTCAGGTAACGACCTTCACCTTCCATCAACAGGCCACGGTCACTCATGTACGTCGGGTACAGGGTGGCGTCGTAGTTGGGGGCCAGGTTGAAGTAATAAGGTGTTTCCAGCTCGAAGCCGTTGTCGCTCGAGCTGCCAATGGTTGGCGGCAGGAAGCCGGACTGGCGACGGTCATCGATTGGGAAATAAATGTACGGCGTGTAGAACACCGGGAAGTCTTTGACCCGCAGCGTTACGTTGGTCGCAGTACCGAAGCCGGTGGCTGGGTTCAGCGTGATGTTATTACCTTTGAGGTGCCAGGCATTGCTGCCAGGTTCGCAGCTGGTGTAGGTACCGTCTTTGAGGCGAATAATCGCGGTTTCTTTCCGTTTGGCGTAAAGCGCGTTACCGCGGATATGGCCGCGGTGCATGACATATTCGGCGTTGTCGATCTTGGCTTCGCCGTTGTCCAGTTGCAGTTCGGCGTGATCGCCGACAACCAGGGCGCCCTTGTCGCGCAGTCGCACGTTGCCGTTCAGCTCACCGATGTTTTCAGCTTGCCGCAGGTTGGCCTCATCGGCCTCGACTTGCATGCTTGCCTGGCGGATCACGACATCGCCGGCCAGCGTGGCAATCTGCTCTTCCTGCTGGTAGCGCGAGGCTTTGGCCGAGACGAACATTGGCGCTTGATTGAGCGGCGTATCGTCGTTCATGCCCGGGCGCTCAGGCTCGACGTAGGCGCCCGAACAGTACGGGGCTGTCTCCGCGAGCTGCGCTTCGGACAACTTTTCACGAGGCACCCAGTCCAAATGGCTGTAATCTGCGCTGCGAGAGGTCAGACCCTTGCCTTCACTTTCAGTGACAAGCTTGGTGCCGACAGCCGCTGCTGCAACTTTGCCGCCGTTTCGGGTATCTGAAGTAGCGGGAGCACTGAGGCTGGATTCATCGTGAATCGGGCGCGCAGGTACTGCGGCATCAGCCGTTTTGGGGGTACAGGCCCAGCCGCCGGATGCAGAAGCCGAACAGTCATACTGTTCGGCTGCCACGGCGAATTGACTGGCAACAGGTTGTAAGGCCAATAGGCCACTAGTCACCAGAAGTGGGAATTTTTTACGAATAGCGGGGTATTTTACTGCCATCTTATTTTTCCGGGCTTCCTGCGCGCTAATGACCCAGAGGCCGCACGCCTCTCGATGGGCTTTAAAAGATGCTGGATAATAAAGCATGACCCGCGCAACGGCTAGGGCCGTCGGAGACCCTTGTAATGCATAAAGAAGATATACGCCTGGAACTGCTGGAAAAATGGCTCGATCAAAAACTGCCCAATGTGTTTGCAAAGCAAGGCTGGGGGGCGTTTCCGGCCGCCACGCTGACCTCTGCAAGCAGTGATGCGAGCTTTCGTCGTTATTTTCGCTGGCAGGGCGAAAATCGCACATTGATTGTGATGGATGCACCGCCACCGAATGAGGATTGCCGGCCGTTTGTGAAAATTGCCGCCTTGCTCCAGCGTGCAAATCTGAATGTGCCATTGATTTTGGCTGAAGATGTCGAGCAAGGCTTTCTGCTGTTGAACGACCTGGGCACCCAAACCTATCTGGATGTCATTACGCCTGAGAATGCAGACCCATTATTTGCCGATGCCCTGCAGGCCCTGCTTGCGCTGCAGCAATTGCCTATGGATACCGAATTGCCAAGCTATGACGTGGCCTTGTTGCGTCGTGAGCTGGAGCTTTTTCCAGAGTGGTACGTCAAGCATCACTTGCAGGTTGAGTTCAATGCCGAGCAACGAGATGCATGGGACAAGATGAGCCGTTTGCTGATCGACAGTGCCCTGGCTCAACCCAAAGTCTTGGTTCACCGCGACTTTATGCCGCGCAATCTAATGATTAGTGAGCCTAATCCGGGTGTGCTTGACTTTCAGGATGCGGTCTATGGTCCAGTCACCTATGACGTGACCTGCCTGTTCAAGGATGCCTTTGTCAGTTGGCCCGAACCTCAGGTTCGGCAGTGGCTTGAACGCTATTGGCGGCAGGCGCAGGCACTGGGGATTCCCGTTCAGGCCGATCTGGAGGATTTCTTGCGAGCCAGTGACCTGATGGGCGTGCAGCGGCACTTGAAGGTGATCGGTATCTTTGCGCGTATTTGTCATCGTGATGGCAAGCCCAAGTACTTGGCCGATGTGCCGAGATTTTTTGCCTATATCAATGCAGTTATCCAGCGTCGCCCTGAACTGGCCGAACTGGGGCGCTTATTTGGCAGCTTGCCGCAAGCAACTGAGGCGGTGGTGCAATGAAGGCAATGATCTTGGCCGCAGGCAAGGGCGAGCGCATGCGCCCGCTGACATTGCATACGCCTAAACCCTTGGTGCGTGCTGCTGGCGTGCCCTTGATTGAGTACCACATCAATGCCCTGGCAAGTGCGGGCTTCACCGAGTTGGTGATCAACCACGCCTGGCTGGGACAGCAGATCGAGGACTACCTGGGTGACGGCAGTCGTTTTGGTGTGAGCATCTGTTACTCGGCGGAGGGCGAGCCGTTGGAGACCGGTGGCGGCATTTTTAAAGCCTTGCCATTATTGGGGGATGAGCCGTTCCTGGTCGTTAATGGTGATGTGTTCACTGATTACAGCTTCGCAAATCTACGACAACCACTGAGTGGCCTGGCGCATTTGGTGCTGGTCGATAATCCTGCGCATCATACCCAGGGCGACTTTAGCCTGCAGCAGGGCATGGTACGGGACGGGGCGGATGATCAGCACTGTTTGACCTATAGCGGTATTGCGTTGTTGTCCCCCAAACTGTTCGCAGGCTGTGAGCCTGGTGCATTTAAGCTTGCACCACTGTTGCGCGAGGCAATGGGACGGGGCTTGATCAGTGGCGAGCATTTCAGAGGGCACTGGATAGATGTCGGCACCCACGAGCGCTTGGCGGATGTGGAGCAGTTGTTGGCACGGGAGCACTGAAGTGATTTGGCCGAGCACGGTGTTGGGCGCTGTTGCGGGGTTTGCCATTGCCAGCATTCCAGGCGGTTTGCTGGGGGCCTTGCTGGGCCAGGTTGTTGACCGGCGCCTGCGGCTGGCAAGCTGGGCGCAACTGCGCGAACGTGTCGGTGGCCCGGAGCAGCCAAAGGATGATGATCTACTGTTCATCATGCTTGGGCGCCTGGCCAAGTGCGACGGACGGGTGCGCCAACAGCATATTGATCAGGTTCGGGTTGAAATGCAGCGCATGAGGCTCGATGAGTCGGCTCAGCGACGTGCGATTGAGGCGTTTTCCAGAGGGAAAACCGGACGCGATAATCTACGCGCCCCTCTGCGCCGGCAGGCGCACAATGCCAAGTCGCTGTTAAGTGCCTGCTGGCGCATGGTCAGTGCGGCTGGGCCGGTAAGCCGGTCTGAACGTGAATTGATCTTGCTGTGGGGGACCTGGCTCGGGTTGTCGGTGAATGCCAACGAAGCGCTTCGGGCGGGCGCCGGGACCCAGCCATCCATGCCCGTGCAATCGGGTTACCAGCAAGCGTTGCGCTTGCTTGGCGTCGCGGCAGACAGCACGCCAGCGGAAATCAAGCGGGCATATCGCCGGTTGCTGAGTCGCCATCATCCGGACAAGCTGCAAGGCAACGGTGCAGGCGTGGAGCAGGTGCGTGCAGCCACGGATAAAACCCGGGAGTTGCATCAGGCCTACAACCTGGTTCGCCAACGCCGTGGGTTTTGAGTTGGTCGCCAGCAGCGCGGCTAGATGCCTGGCTATTGTGTGGCAGGACTGCTTTGCAAGTGCAGGCTCAACCAACCTTTGATGCGTCTAAACAGCTGCTCTTGCTCAACATCCCGATTACCCGGCAGCGAATTCATTGCGATCTGAATGTAGGCCGTGCGTTTTTGTCTTTTGGCCGCATCCAGGCGTTGTTTTGCGGCGTTACGTTCGGCGAGTTGGTCTCTGTAGTAGAAGTCGCCAGTTGCAAGTTCAAGTTTGCTGAGAACGGTGTCAAAGCCCGGGTCGAGGTCTGCGGGCGCATGCGGCGCAATCATCAGCAGGTTGTTTACGAAGGGTGGCTGCTGTTCGGCGAGGTAGCGTGCAGCCCAGTAGGCTCCAGTGCCCTGGCCGGCCAGCACGACACTAGTGGCGCCCTGTTGCTGCGCAAAGCTGATGCCTTCGGCAATGCGTGCGAGTACCCGCGTGGCGTAGTCTGGTTGCGCTTCATTGCTGGTGTCTCCGTCCGTTGGGCTTGTGTTTGATTCTTGGGCCTTTTCGGCGGGGTCGGATGTTGCCTCGGCAGGTGTTTCCTGCGGCTCTGCCGATGCTTCGTTGGGCTGTTCGGGCGCTGCAGTTTCAATCGAGGGCGTGGCATCGCTTGGCGCAGCTGTATCAGTGCCCTCAGGCGGTTGCTTGGATTCGGCATCGGGAAGTGTAAGGCTCAAGCTGCTCCAGCCGGTATCCGGAAGTTTGCGTCGTAGCGGGCCAATGCCAATCGGCCAGTCGGCGCTTTCATCTTCACCCGGTACCAGAATCACCGCTCCTTTGGCAGGCGCACTGTTTCCAGGGCGCCAAAGGGCGAGAAAGGTTTCGTTGGCCTGGGTTTTGAGTTGTTGCTGTTCGTTGGCCGCAAGCTGCCTCTCCAGTGCTGCTGTTTCGGCCTGGCTACGCTCGCCAAGGGCCGGGCGTTCGACAGGCTTTTCTGGCGTCTTTGTCGGGGTGGGCGGCTCGGTTTCAGCAAGCGCCAAGGGGCCGAGCAGTAGACTTAAAACGATAGCGATTGCGCGCAACAACATAAAATAGAGGCTCCCAACTGCCTGAGTGATCCAGCCTAGCGTTTTCGGCATCAAGTTGTAAGCCGTCATCGGCACGGCAAAACCTTAGTGTGGGCTGCTACAATGCGCGCAATCCCTGTGTTTTTCTGAGGTTAGCCATGCAGCCCTTTGCCATCGCCCCGTCAATCCTGTCTGCCGACTTTGCCCGATTGGGCGAGGAAGTGGATAACGTACTCGCTGCGGGCGCCGACATTGTCCACTTTGATGTCATGGACAACCACTATGTGCCCAACCTGACTATCGGCCCGATGGTTTGCTCCGCGCTGCGTAAGTACGGGATTACCGCGCCAATTGATGCGCACCTGATGGTCAAACCGGTTGATCGCATTATTGGCGACTTCATTGAGGCGGGTGCCAGCTATATCACCTTCCATCCCGAAGCATCCGAGCACATCGACCGTTCCTTGCAGTTGATCCGCGACGGCGGCTGCAAGGCAGGTCTGGTGTTCAACCCGGCGACCCCGCTCAGCGTGCTCAAACATGTCATGGACAAGGTCGACATGATCCTGTTGATGAGCGTTAACCCAGGCTTTGGCGGGCAGAAGTTTATCCCGGGCACCCTGGACAAGCTGCGCGAGGCGCGGGCGCTGATCGATGCCAGTGGTCGTGAGATTCGCCTGGAAATCGATGGCGGGTTCAATGTCGGCAACATAGCCGAGATCGCTCAAGCGGGCGCGGATACCTTTGTTGCCGGGTCGGCGATCTTCAACCAGCCTGATTACCGCACGGTGATCGATGCCATGCGTGCCGAGCTGGCGCGGGTGCAAGCCTGATGCCGTTGAGCGCGGTGCTTGAAGGCAAACTGCCGAAACTGGTGATGTTTGACCTTGATGGCACCCTGATTGATTCGGCCCCGGATTTGGCGGCAGCCCTTGATAAAACCCTTGTTGCGCTAGGCCGTATGCCGGCCGGTATTGAAAATGTGCGGCTATGGATTGGTAATGGTGCACGAGTCCTGGTGCGTCGCGCCCTGGCCGGTGGCATGGCCCATGAGGATGTCGATGAGGCGCAGGCAGAGTCTGCGCTTGAGCTGTTCATGCAGGCCTACGCCGATAACCACCAATTGACGCAGGTTTACCCTGGCGTGGTCGAAACCCTCGATTGGCTGCAGGCGCAAGGCGTGGTGATGGCAGTGTTGACCAACAAGCCAGAGCGGTTTGTGGCGCCGTTACTCGATGAGAAAGACTTGGGCGGCTATTTTCGTTGGATTATCGGGGGCGATACCTTGCCCCAGCAAAAGCCAGACCCCGCTGCACTGATGCATGTCATGCACCTGGCCCAGGTAGGTGCAAACCAGGCGCTGTTCGTGGGCGATTCACGCAATGACGTGCTAGCAGCCAAGGCTGCTCAAGTGCCATGTGTGGCTTTGAGTTATGGTTATAACCATGGTCGGCCCATCAGCGAGGAGCGTCCCGCTTGTGTGCTGGATGATTTACGTGAACTCAAAGCACTGATTTCCTTTGACTCCGTCGCATCGCTGGGTTGATTAGACCCGGCGGCTGCGCTAGTGTTGCCTGACTTTAATCCACGCCCAAGAGATTTTCCCGTGGTGGTTACCTTCAAACTCTGGCTTGAACGAGCCGGAATGAAAATCATCAAGGCCCTGGCCCGTTGGCGCTGGCGCCTCTGAATTGATCTTGGCCGGTTAGCCGGCGCGTTTGCACACGACCGTTTCACCCTCAAACCACGAGGCAGATCATGATCCGCGAAGAATTCCTGCGTTTAGCCGCGTCTGGCTATAACCGTATCCCTGTTGCCCACGAAACCATTGCTGACTTCGACACCCCGCTGTCGATCTACTTGAAGCTGGCCGATCAGGCCAACACCTATTTGCTCGAATCGGTGCAGGGCGGTGAGAAATGGGGGCGTTACTCGATTATTGGCTTTCCGGCACGCACAGTGCTGCGCGCCTATGAGCATACCGTCATTGTCAGCATTGATGGCGTCGAGACCGAGCGCCACGAATGTGAAGATCCGCTGGCGTTTGTCGAGCAATTCAAAGAGCGCTACAAAGTTCCGACCTTGCCGGGCTTGCCACGTTTCAATGGTGGTCTGGTCGGTTACTTTGGCTACGACAGCGTGCGCTATGTTGAAAAGCGCCTGGCTGTCTGCCCAAACCCCGATCCGCTGGGTAATCCGGATATTCTGTTGATGGTCTCGGATGCGGTGGTGGTCTTCGACAACCTAGCGGGCAAGATGCATGCGATTGTCCTGGCCGACCCGGCCCTGGAAGATGGTTTTGAACAGGCTCAAGCGCATTTGCAGGATATTCTGCACAAGTTGCGCCAGCCCATCGAACCTCGCCTTGGTGTCGACCTGAATGCACCGGTGGGCGCGGAGCCAGCGTTCCGCTCAAGCTTCAGTCGCCAAGACTACGAACGCGCGGTTGATACCATCAAGGAATACATTCTGGCGGGCGATTGCATGCAAGTCGTGCCATCGCAGCGTATGTCGATTGATTTCAAGGCTGCGCCGATTGATCTGTACCGGGCGCTTCGTTGCATCAATCCAACGCCTTATATGTATTTCTTCAACTTCGGCGATTTCCACGTCGTTGGCAGTTCGCCGGAAGTGCTGGTGCGGGTTGAGGATAATCTCATCACCGTTCGCCCCATCGCGGGCACGCGGCCGCGCGGGGCCAATGAAGAGGCCGACCATGCGCTGGAAGTCGACCTGTTGTCCGATGCCAAGGAAATTGCCGAGCACCTGATGTTGATTGACCTTGGGCGCAATGACGTGGGGCGTGTGGCCAGCACCGGCAGTGTCAAGCTGACCGAGAAAATGGTTATCGAGCGCTACTCCAACGTCATGCATATTGTGTCCAATGTTACCGGCCAGCTGAAACCGGGGCTGACGGCGATGGACGCGCTGCGTGCCATTCTGCCTGCGGGTACCTTGTCCGGCGCACCGAAAATCCGCGCCATGGAAATCATTGACCAGCTTGAGCCGGTCAAGCGTGGCGTGTACGGCGGCGCAGTGGGCTACATGGCCTGGAATGGCAATATGGACACCGCCATTGCCATTCGCACGGCAGTCATCAAGAACGGTGAGTTGCATGTGCAGGCGGGTGGCGGGATTGTTGCTGATTCTGTCCCTGAGCTCGAGTGGGAAGAAACGCTGAAAAAGCGCCGAGCCATGTTCCGCGCTGTTGCCCTAGCCGAACAATCTCACTGAGGAGCCTGCCATGTTACTGATGATCGACAATTATGACTCCTTTACCTACAACGTGGTGCAGTACCTCGGTGAGTTGGGTGAAGAGGTTAAAGTCATACGCAATGATGAATTGACTATCGCTGAAATCGAGGCGCTCGGGCCTGATCGGATCGTCGTGTCTCCAGGGCCCTGTACGCCAAATGAGGCGGGCGTGTCGCTTGAGGTGATCAAGCACTTCGCTGGCAAGCTGCCCTTGCTTGGCGTGTGCCTGGGTCACCAGAGCATCGGCCAGGCCTTTGGTGGCGATGTGGTGCGTGCGCGCCAGGTCATGCACGGCAAGACCAGCCCGGTTTATCACCTGGATAAAGGTGTCTTCGCCGGGCTCAACAACCCGCTGACCGTGACCCGTTATCACTCATTGGTGGTCAAGCGTGAGACCCTGCCCGATTGCCTTGAGTTGACCGCCTGGACCCAGACAGAAGAAGGGGCGGTCGATGAAATCATGGGCCTGCGCCACAAGACCCTGAATATCGAAGGCGTGCAATTCCATCCTGAGTCTATTCTCACTGAACAAGGCCATGAGTTGTTTGCCAATTTCCTCAAACAGCAAGGAGGCGTTCGCTGATGGATATCAAGCAAGCCCTTAACCGGATCGTCAGCCAGCTCGACCTGAGCACCGAGGAAATGCAGGACGTCATGCGTGAAATCATGACTGGCCAGTGCACTGAGGCACAGATCGGCGCGTTCTTGATGGGCATGCGCATGAAGAGTGAGACAATCGACGAAATCGTCGGTGCCGTTTCAGTGATGCGTGAACTGGCCAGCCACGTGGTATTGCCTAGCCTGGATCATGTCGTTGATGTGGTCGGGACAGGTGGGGATGGCGCGAATATCTTCAATGTTTCAACAGCCGCAAGCTTTGTTGTAGCGGCGGCGGGCGGCAAGGTTGCCAAGCATGGTAATCGTGCTGTTTCGGGCAAAAGCGGCAGTGCCGATTTGCTCGAGGCTTGTGGCATCTACCTGAACCTGACAACGGAGCAGGTGGCGCGCTGCATTGATAGTGTCGGCGTCGGCTTTATGTTCGCCCAGGTTCATCACAAGGCAATGAAGTATGCCGCTGGGCCTCGCCGAGAGCTGGGGTTGCGTACCCTGTTCAATATGCTCGGGCCCTTGACCAACCCGGCAGGTGTTAAGCATCAGGTCGTTGGCGTGTTCAGCCAGGCCTTGTGCAGACCGCTGGCCGAGGTGCTCAAGCGTCTTGGCAGCAAGCATGTTCTGGTGGTGCATTCGCGTGATGGGCTGGATGAGTTCAGTCTTGCGGCAGCGACCCATATTGCTGAGCTTAAAGATGGAGAAGTCAGCGAGTACCAAGTGCTTCCTGAAGACCTGGGGCTGAAGAGCCAGAGCCTGGTTGGGCTCACGGTTGATAGTCCAGAGGCATCGCTGGAGTTGATTCGCGATGCCTTGGGCAAGCGAAAAACCGAGGCTGGTGAAAAGGCCGCGGACCTGATCGCGCTCAATGCCGGTGCGGCGCTGTATGCCGCTGATCTGGCAAGCACCCTCAAAGAAGGTGTGCAGTTGGCCCACGATGCTTTATGTACTGGTCTTGCGCGCGAAAAAATGGAAGAGCTGGCATCATTCACTGCAGTATTCAAACAGGAGAGCGAAGGGTGAGCGTGCCAACAGTTCTGGAAAAGATTCTTGCGCGTAAAGTCGAAGAGGTTGCTGCACGCAGCCGTATTACCAGCCTTGGTGAGTTGGAGCGTGAAGCGCGAGCTGCGGATGCGCCACGGGGCTTTGCTCAGGCCCTGATTGAACAGGCTGCAGCTAAGAAATCGGCGGTGATTGCCGAGATCAAAAAAGCCTCGCCAAGCAAAGGCGTGATCCGTGAGGACTTTGATCCGGCAGCAATAGCCAAGTGTTACCAGGATGGCGGCGCAACCTGCTTGTCAGTGCTCACCGATATCGATTTTTTCCAGGGCGCGGATCATTTTCTACAGTTGGCGCGCAATGCATGTACGCTGCCGGTGATCCGCAAGGATTTCATGATCGATCCCTACCAGATTGTCGAAGCCCGTGCTTTGGGCGCCGATTGTGTATTGCTCATTGTCTCTGCGCTGGACGATGGGCAAATGGCAGAGCTGGCGGCGCCAGCCAAGTCATTCGATCTTGATGTTTTGGTCGAGGTGCAAGACAGCCAGGAATTGGACCGTGCATTGCAGACGCTGGACACCCCGCTTATCGGTATCAACAATCGCGACCTGCACACCTTTGAGGTCAACCTTGAGACGACCCTTGAGTTATTGCCAAGAATTCCACGTGAGCGCCTGGTTGTGACCGAGAGCGGTATCCTCAATCGTGCTGATGTCGAGTTGATGGAAATCAACGAGGTCTATGCATTTCTGGTTGGCGAAATCTTTATGCGTGCAGAAAAGCCAGGGGCTGAGCTCGAGCGCCTGTTTTTCCCGGAACGCAAGCGCTTGATCAGTAGCAATCTTGATGTTGATTGAGGCCTGATGCCAAGCATCTAGCTATCGCCGGCCATGGCCGTGGAGGTAAGAAAAAAACGCTACTTCAGTCTTTCCTGGGTAGCGGTTTTTTTTGCAGCTTCTGGCACTGTAGCGCTATCAGCGCGTGCCGAAAACAACCATGGTTTTGCCTTTGACATGGACCAGGCCCTGTTCTTCAAGGGCTTTAAGTACACGACCGACCATTTCACGGGAGCAGCCGACGATCCGGCCGATTTCCTGGCGAGTAATCTTGATCTGCATGCCATCAGGATGAGTCATCGCATCAGGCTGCTTGCACAAATCAAGCAGGGTACGGGCCACACGCCCGGTTACATCAAGGAATGCCAGGTCGCCCACTTTGCGCGTGGTGTTGCGCAGACGCTCAGCCATCTGGCTGCCCAGCGCATAGAGGATGTCCGGGTCCTGTTCCGTCAGTTCACGGAACTTGGTGTAGCTTAGTTCGGCGACTTCACACTCGGTTTTTGCGCGGACCCAGGCGCTGCGCTCTTTGTCGGCGCCTTCTTTATCAAACAGGCCCAGCTCGCCGAAAAAATCGCCCGAGTTGAGGTACGCGATGATCATCTCACGGCCGTCGTCATCTTCAATCAGGATCGTCACCGAGCCTTTAACAATGAAGAACAGCGTTTCGCAGCGGTCACCCGCATAGATGATGGTGCTTTTAGCCGTGTAACGACGGCGATGACAATGTGCAAGAAGCTTGTCGAGGTTCTTTATTTTAGGTGTAAGGGTTATTGCGACCATGCCCGAGTCCCGAAATATAAAAGATGTGTGCCTTGTTCAGCAGGCGTTTTCTTATTAGTTATGTGAGCTAGTGTGCCAGTAAAGTGGCGTCAGCTTAACCAACACTATCTTACACGGGCTCATTTTGCGACCCAGCTAACAACATTGAGTTGAACTTTTACCAAAGTACAGCTATAGCCGGGTGTTTAGAGGGCTGTGATAAGCTGCTGGCCTTTTGATCAGCGGAGGCTTGGTAATGAAAGCGCGCATTCAATGGGCTGGCGAAGCCCTGTTTATTGGTGAGTCTGGTAGCGGTCACGCCGTGGTTATGGATGGCCCCCCTGAAAGCGGTGGACGTAACCTGGGTGTGCGCCCCATGGAAATGGTGCTGATTGGCCTTGGCGGCTGCAGCAACTTTGATGTGGTGAGCATCCTCAAGAAATCACGTCAGGCGGTTGAAAGCTGCGAGGCGTTCCTTGAAGCCGAGCGTGCGGGCGAAGAGCCCAAGGTGTTCACCAAGATCCATCTGCATTTCGTGGTCAAGGGGCGCGGCTTGAAAGAGGCGCAGGTCAAGCGGGCCGTCGCGTTGTCGGCCGAGAAGTACTGCTCTGCATCAATCATGCTGGCTCGCGGAGGGGTTGAGATTACCCACGACTACGAGATTGTCGAGCTCGGCCAGGCCCAATAAGCTGCGTTCAGGCATCTTCACCTGATGTTTTAGCCTGCTGCTGACATCCTTTTATCATTTGCAGCGTTCACACTCTGGCGGGCGCTGCTTTGCATCTGCATAATGGCGCCCCTTTTTAGGGGCGCTATGCGCTTCGTACACATAACCAAAATCGCCAAAGCGAAGAGGTGTTAACCGTCCTACGCAACCGAGAACTTCGCGGTTGACGGGCATGCTCGACCACGCGGCCTTGCCGCTTTCTATAGAGAGTTTTAAAACGGTGAAAAGCAGACTCAAGCTCCATGGGTTCAACAACCTGACCAAGACCTTGAGCTTCAACATCTATGACATCTGCTACGCGGAAACGCCTGAGGACCAACAGGCGTATGTTCAGTACATCGACGAAGAGTACGATGCTGAGCGCCTGACGCAGATTCTCACTGATGTTGTTGACATTATCGGTGCCAACATCCTCAACATTGCCCGCCAGGATTACGAGCCGCAAGGCGCCAGCGTAACCATCCTGATTTCCGAGCAGCCGGTTGAGCCGACCGAAAGCCAGATAGAGGAGTCACCAGGCCCGTTGCCTGAGACCATCCTTGCGCATCTGGACAAAAGCCACATCACCGTACATACCTATCCGGAAATCCATCCGGTAGACGGTATTGCCACTTTCCGGGTTGATATCGACGTATCGACTTGCGGCGTGATTTCACCGCTCAAGGCGCTGAATTACCTGATTCATCAATTTGATTCGGATATCGTGACGGTCGACTACCGCGTGCGAGGCTTTACTCGCGACGTCGAAGGCAAGAAGCACTTTATCGATCATGAAATCAATTCGATTCAGAATTACCTGTCTGATGACACGCAAGACGCCTATCAAATGACTGACGTTAACGTTTATCAGGAAAACCTCTTCCACACCAAGATGTTACTCAAGAACTACGACCTGGATGATTACCTGTTCGGTGATGCCACCCGTAGCCTGACGCCAGAGCAACGTCAGCAGGTCGAGGCGCGCTTGCGTCACGAGATGCTGGAGATCTTCTACGCGCGCAATATGCCCAAGTAGCTGCCCTGCTGAGAAAGAGCCCGCTAATGCGGGCTCTTTTATAATGCTGCTTTAGTCTTCATCAATTTCGCGCTGATTGATCGCTGCTGCTGGGCGGTGATTGTCGGCAAAAATATGCCGGAATGCGCTGATCTGGCCTTCTGACAGCTGCAATGGTTGTTCGAGCAACACCCATTGCACGCCTTCGGTGCAGGGCGGTGTGGTCAGTGATCCCTGGTAGAAAAAGTGTTTGCTGGTGCTGGGCAGGATCTTGCTCAGGTCAGGTGCTTGCGCTTGGCCGATCTGCACCTGAGCTCCCTTTTTCTGCGGCAGCATTTTGCTCCAGATGTGCTCGAGCTCGGTGTTGCTCTCTCCACTCTTAATCATCGCGGCAACCACTAATAACGAACCATCCGCTGCCTGGTTGACCCAATGCATTTCCATGGGAAAGTGTTTGCCGTTGTACAGGTGTTCGCTTGGGGAGTGAAAGTGAAACTGCAGCAACTGGTAAGTCTTGCCTTGAAGCACAAGGCTGTTGTCACCCTGTACGTTGGTCTGAATCGAGTGCCCATTGTTGACCACATCCAGCGGGCTGCGCTGATAGTTGAAACTAAGGCTGGCCGATGCCGCATTGATATGGGTTGCGCTGGCGCTGGGTATATCAATAGGTGATTGGTGAGTGCCTTTGGCGCAGGTTGCATAGCCGCCGTTGGTATCGAGCATGGCCCAATGATCCGGGGCGTTGTGTCCGGAATAGCTCCATTCGCTTGCAACGCTGTAGAAAGGTAAAGCGGCGAGCACTCCGGCAATTAGTTTTAGGCGAGTTGGTTTAATCAACATAAGCACATTCCTTGTGTTTTCCAGGCCTGCGGCTGGCGCCCAGCCGAGTTTCCTACCCGACTAGGTCCTGCTGGTATCAGCTTTTTACAAGCCAGGCTTGAATAAGCCTGGCCTCAGATGCGATACGCGCTTTTGGTCATCACCTTCGACAGCAGGGTCATGCCGAACTTTACCGGTCTTGGGAACTTGATACCGCCGGCTTCGAGCGCAGTGTTGGCGTGATGGCTTTCGTCTTCACGCATTTGCTCAAGAATAGCCCGGGTCTTTTCGTCATGCTCTGGCACCTGTACCAAGTGCTCATCCAGATGCTTGACCACCTGGTCTTCAGTGGCGGCCACAAACCCCAGGCTAACCCTGTCACTGACCAGGCCGGCGAGGGCGCCAACGCCGAACGACAACCCATAAAACAGTGGGTTGAAAACACTTGGCCGCCCCCCGCCAAGCTGGTGAATGCGCTGCTCGCACCAGGCAAGGTGATCTACCTCCTCGTCGGCCGAGTGCTCCATCGCCGCTCGAACTTCTGGCAATTTAGCGGTCAGGGCCTGGCCTTGATACAGGGCCTGAGCACAAACCTCGCCGGTATGGTTGATACGCATCAACCCGGCAATGTGCTTGGCCTCTTGCTGATCAAGTTCAGTTTCCGGCTGTACAACAGCGGGTGATGGACGCGTTGGCTGGCCACTGAATGGCAGCAGCGTGCGTAACGCGACATCAGCCTGCAACAGCAGGGGATCCACAGGGGAATATTGGCGGTCACTGGCCATGGGATAACCTCCGGCGAGAACAATTGCCTACAGTTTACGCTAATCGTTGGAACAAGGCTTGATCGAGATCAGCCGGGCAGGCAGCACTTGCCGCACCAGCCTACTGAGCGGCGTGTTCGCTGCTTATGATAGAGGATGATCATGGATTATTAATTTCACTGCTTTCCTTGAGTGAAATCTTGCCCAGTTACAAGATTAAGTTTGCCAGGCGTTTTACTATCCGTTGCTGCTGCGACGGGATGTCTGCGCGTGGCTACCGATTGGTCGATGATGAAGCGGGCGCCCGTGGTTGAAAAAAGCGCTAGGGGTCATGGTCATTACAGTGGATAGGTCAGAGAGTTACTGTGAAAAACGATATACATGATCTAGGCCTGGTGCTCGACTCGAAAGTAAAGCTGGTGCTGATCGAGTCCTGGGATGAGCTGCGGGTACTGCAAACGCTTACCAGTCTGGCGGTCAAGCGCAGCCTGGGCCTGTACACATGGTCGGTTACCGAAGGCTTGCAGCACCTGGGCTTTGCCACTGGTACTTTGAGCCATGAAGGCTCGCATGAGCCTGAAGCGGCATTGCGTTTGATCAAGGCCGATCCGCAACCCAATCTGTATGTCATGTGCGACTTGCACCCGTTCTTGCCCGACAACCCGAAGCTGGTGCGCTTGCTCAAGGAAATTGCCATGGATGACAACCTGCACAAGCCGACGCTGGTGCTGGTTTCACATGCTTGCAAGCTGCCGCCGGAAGTTCAGCGCTACGCCGCGCGTTTCAGCCTGGCATTGCCGGGCGAAGATGAGTTGTTGGCAATCGTTCGCGAGGAGGCGGCGCGCTGGAGCGAGCGCAATCGCAATATTCGTGTACGCACCGACAACCGCACCTTGCAGCAAGTGGTGAAGAACCTACGCGGGATGAGTCATGCCGAGGCGCGCATCCTGGCGCGCAAGGTCATTTGTGATGACGGCGCGATTACACAGGATGACTTGCCTGAGCTGAACAAGGCCAAATCACAACTGCTCGATCTCGAAAGCGTCCTCAGTTTTGAGTATGAAACAGCGCAGTTTGCCGATGTCGGTGGTCTTGAAAACCTCAAGCGCTGGCTGGCTGACCGTCAGGCCGCGTTTGTTGACGCCACCATGCAGGATATTCCCAAGGGGGTGCTGTTGGTCGGTGTTCAAGGTGGCGGCAAGAGCTTGGCGGCCAAGGCCATTGCCGGGTTATGGGGACTGCCGCTGCTGCGCCTGGATTTTGCCAGCCTGTACAACAAGTTCTTTGGCGAGACCGAGCGCAACCTGCGTGAAGCGCTGACGTTGGCGGAGCAGATGTCGCCCTGTGTGCTGTGGATTGATGAAATCGAAAAAGGCCTGGCCAGCGGTGATAATGACGGTGGCGTAAGCCAGCGGGTGCTCGGCACACTTCTAACCTGGATGGCCGAACGCAAGTCGTCGGTATTTATGGTTGCCACTGCCAACGTCATCGAGCGCCTGCCGCCTGAACTGGTGCGCAAAGGGCGGTTTGACGAGATGTTCTTTGTCGATTTACCCAATGCCGCGACCCGAGAGGAGATTTTCAGCATCCATCTCAAGCGACGTGAGCTTGACCCTCAGCAATTCGATTTGAAATTGCTGGCCAATGCCTCTGATGGTTTTTCGGGTGCGGAAATCGAGCAGGTGGTGGTTAGTGCGTTGTATACAGCCCAGGCGCGACAGCAGCCAGTGGATATAGCAATACTGCGGCACGAGATTCAGACGACTTCGCCGTTATCAGTGGTGATGGCAGAGCATCTGGATGCGTTGCGCACTTGGGCGAAAGATCGAACAGTAGCTGCCAGCGACTAGCGATGAGCGAGAAATCGGCGATTGATTCCCGCGCTGATTTTTCGCACTAGCCAGCGCGGTGCCAGCTTGGGCGAGAATGCCAGCAGACGGTTACGCCAGCCGGGAATAATTATTGCGCGGTTTTTATCCAGTGCGCGGACGGTCGCCAGCGCCACCTCTTCAGCGCTCATCATCAGCTTGCTGCTCGCCAGGCGCCTGTCATCCAGCGCTGCTTTGCGAAAAAATGCACTTCGCGTTGGCCCAGGGCAGAGCACTGATACGCCCACACCATGCTCCTTGAGCTCTTCGCGCAATGCCTCGGACAAATGCAGCACATAAGCTTTGCTGGCGTAGTAGTTGGCCATCCATGCACCCGGTTGGAAAGCGGCCACGGACGCGACGTTGAGAATCTGGCCGTTACCCTGGCCTGCCATGACATTGCCAACTGAATGACACAGGCGTGCCAAAGCCAGCATGTTGACCTCAATCAGTTGTTGTTCCTTTTGCCAGTCCTGGGCGACGAATGCGCCGGAAGTACCGAGCCCTGCGTTGTTGACCAGCAGATCAATGGAGTAGGTGCCTTCCTCCAGCTCCATCAGCAACCCCGTTAACTGGATTGGTTTGCTAAGGTCGCAAGCACGGATTAACACTTCGACGGAAAAGCGTTGAGCAAGCTCTGCTGCAATAGCTTCCAGGGCTTCACGATGGCGAGCCACCAACAGCAGGTTACGCCCGCGCCTGGCCAGTGCTTCAGCCAGGGCCAGGCCAATACCGCTAGTGGCGCCGGTAACTAAAGCATATCGAGACATGAGGCATTACTCCGTGATGGGGCCTGCGCGGCCCCATGCGTTGATATCTCGCGCTAGTTTACCGCTCCTGACTGTAGAAGTTGGAGAGCGTCCGGGATGGTCAGCAGGGCGATGATGGCGCCGAGCAAGGCCAACGCCGAGCACACAATGACAAATCCCGATAGAACCTTGACCGATGTGCTGTTCGGCGGCGGTGGTGGGCCATACCGATTGGGGCCCTGGGTGCCAGGCATGAATAGCATCAGCAGGCTAAAGATACTGCCGACTATTGGCAAAATGGTGATAAATAGCAGCCAGCCGGACCAACCAATGTCATGCAGGCGCTGGACGTTGATCATCACACCGACAATGACCAGCGCGATACTGACGATAATCATCAATATGGCACCAACGGTTGCCGAGATAGCGGATCCGGCCGCCGCAATACCGAATATAGGCGCACAAAGCAGCATTAGTACAAAGGTCCACGCCAGGAAACGCAGGCGACCGATACGACCATCGGTGGTAAACGGCTTGAGTTCGCCAAACTCTGGCAGGCGTTCGCCCACTGGAGCCTTTGGTGGCGCGTATGGCGTATGAGCTGCCGGGGGCGGGGCGACTGTAGTTGCGGCCGATGCTGTTTTTGCGGCTTGTTCTTGCAAAGCCTGGCGTGCCAGAAACTTCTCGATAACGATGCCGCAGGCCGAGCATTCGATGGCTTTATCTTGACGATGTCCGCACTTGGGACACTGCATTGTTTCAGCCGACTCTGGCGCTTGTTTATGCTCATCGGTATCAACCAGTGAAAGGCTCGCTGCCAGGTCGGGCTCTTTTGTGGCTTTTGGGCCAGCATTGTGCAGCGCTGCAAGGTACTTGTCCGCTTCGTCTTCGTGCAGGTCACGCTTGAGGGCGATCGGGCTGCCGCTGAAGAGGGTATTAACTCGAGCGCTATCACTTTTAAAAAGCTTGGCCAGATTGTCCTTGGCTGTCTCAAGTGCCACCCCGGGCATCAGTTCACCACTGAAAACAATCTTGAAGCGAGTTTGTGTCATGCGAGCTTTCCTTGTCGGCGCTAGTGTCGTTAGTGTGGCTATTTTACCCTTGGGCTCAGCCTAGAATATAACGGCCGGATTTTCTCTGGCACATGATGGGTGTCAGCAAAGTTTCAATTGATGCATTAGTGGCGATATGCCTTTAAGCGGCAGTGATTATTGATGCCTTCGGCGCTGTTGTAAACGCAGCACGCGCTCTTGTGCGGCCTTGTACTCGTGATCCAGTCGTGAAATCAGAGACTTCACGTCTGGAATTTCATTGATTTCGCCTACGCCTTGGCCTGCCGACCACACGGTTTTCCATGCTTTGGCTTCATCGTTGATTGGCTTGAGCTTCTCACCGTAATTAACTTCACCTTTTTGCTGCAGTTGGGCTAAGTCATAGCCTGCGCGCTGCAAACTCTGGCGCATAAAGCTTGCCGGGATGCCCGACACCGCCGGGGTGTGGATAATGTCGGCAGCCTTGGCCTCGGTGATCATCTGTTTGTAGTCAGCTTCGGCGTCACTCTCCTGGGTCGCAATAAAGCGGGTGCCCATGTAGGCAAGGTCTGCCCCAAGCATTTGCGCCGCCAGAATCTCATGGCCGTGATTCAGGCAGCCGGAAAGCAGCAAGGTTTTATCGAAGAACTGACGCAACTCGGCAATTAGCGCAAACGGACTCCAGGTCCCGGCATGACCACCAGCACCGGCGGCGACTGCAATCAGCCCGTCAACCCCTGCTTCTGCAGCTTTTTCACCATGGCGGCGAGTGGTGACATCATGGAAGACCAGCCCGCCATAACTGTGCACCGCATCCACCACTTCTTTGACTGCGCCCAGGCTGGTGATCACTATAGGTACGCGCTTTTCAACACAGATAGCCAGGTCAGCCTGCAGGCGTGGGTTGGTGCGGTGCACGATCAGGTTTACGGCATAGGGCGCTGCGTTGTCCTCAAGCCCCGCCTCGATTTCATCAAGCCATGCGCGAAAACTTTGTCCTAAAGCCCCGCCTCGATTTCATCAAGCCATGCGCGAAAACCACTGCTCTCGCGTTGGTTGAGTGCTGGAAAGCTGCCGACTATCCCGTTGTTACAGCAGGCGGTCACTAGTCGTGGGTTGGATACCAGGAACATTGGCGCGGCTACGACTGGCAAGCGTAAACCTTGTTCGAGCACTTGGGGTAATGACATCACAGCACCTTATTTGAGTCGTATATGGTTTGGGATGAAATCAGAACGGGCGCACTATCACCAAAATCACAATGCCAATCAGTGCCAGCACTGGCGCCTCGTTGAACCAGCGGAAAAACACATGGCTGTGCGTATTCTCGCCTAAAGCAAAGCGTTTAAGTTGTACACCGCACATATGTTGATAACCAATAAGAAGTATCACCAATACCAGCTTTGCGTGTAGCCAGCCTTGGCTGAAGTAATAGCTTGGGTTGAGGCTGATCAGCGCCACACCAAAAATCAGGGTGGCGAGCATGGCGGGGGTCATGATGCCGCGATAGAGCTTGCGCTCCATGACGCAGAAACGCTCGCGGCTGACACTGTCTTCACTCAAGGCGTGATAGACAAACAAGCGGGGCAGATAAAACAGTCCGGCGAACCAGCAGACCAGCGAGATGATGTGTAAGGCTTTGAGCCACAAGTAGAGCATTTAGACCAACCTGAACGAATTAATACCCCGATAGTAGTGCTCCGATACGCATCCGTCATCACTGCTAGTTGGCCGCATCGTCTCAGGGCTTTATTATCAAGGGCTTTCCAGTGGCTTTCTGTAGGGGCAAGTAATGATTAAGGTCGGAATCGTCGGCGGCACAGGTTACACCGGTGTCGAACTGCTGCGTTTATTGGCGCAGCATCCGCAAGCTCAAGTGACGGTCATTACTTCGCGCTCTGAAGCAGGGCTACGCGTTGACGAGATGTATCCAAATCTTCGCGGCCACTACCCGGACCTGGCATTCAGCGTTCCTGATGTTGCAACTCTTGGCGCCTGTGATGTGGTGTTTTTTGCCACGCCCCACGGTGTTGCCCATGCCTTGGCCGGCGAGTTGCTTGATGCAGGCACCAAGGTTATCGACTTGTCTGCTGACTTTCGCCTTGAAAACGCTGAGGAATGGGCGCAGTGGTACGGCCAGCCGCATGGCGCCCCCGGCTTGTTGGCTGAAGCCGTATACGGTTTGCCTGAGGTCAATCGCGAAGCGATCAAGGGTGCCCGCCTGATTGCGGTACCGGGTTGTTATCCCACTGCGACCCAGCTGGGCTTTTTGCCGCTGCTTGAGGCCGGCCTAGCCGATCCGAGCCGTTTGATCGCTGATTGCAAGTCGGGTGTTAGCGGGGCCGGACGTGGGGCCAGTGTCGGCTCACTGTTCAGTGAAGCGGGCGAGAACATGAAGGCTTATGCGGTAAAAGGCCATCGCCATTTGCCTGAAATCAGCCAGGGACTGCGTCGCGCTGCTGGCCAGCCTGTAGGATTGACCTTCGTGCCGCATTTGACACCGATGATTCGGGGTATCCATTCCACGCTTTATGCAACGGTGGGCGATACCTCTGTTGACTTGCAGGCGCTGTTTGAAAAACGCTACGCCAATGAGCCCTTTGTCGATGTGATGCCTGCGGGAAGTCATCCGGAAACCCGAAGCGTGCGTGGCGCCAATGTTTGCCGTATCGCCGTACACCGTCCCCAAGGTGGCGAGCTGGTCGTGGTGCTGTCGGTTATCGATAACCTTGTCAAAGGTGCATCGGGCCAGGCCGTTCAGAATATGAATATTCTATTTGGTCTGGACGAGCGTGCTGGCTTGTCCCACGCCGCCTTGTTGCCCTGATGGCAGGTTGGGAGGTACGCCCGAGCGGTCCTGATCGCTCAGGGCGGATGCGTTTTTTGCTTTTGGTGCTACTACTTGCCTTGCCTGCGGCGTTTTATGCCGGCATGTACTGGGAGCGTCAGCAAACACTGGCTCTTTCTGCGGAAATAAAGCCGATGGCCAAGCGCTTGTCTGAACAGGAAAGGCAGTTGGATGACTTGCGTGCGCAGATTGCGATTGCGACTAGCGGTGCCAGGGTCGCAGAAAAGGCAAATGAACAAAACCGTCTGACGATTAAGTTGCTTGAAGAGCAAATCTTCAAACAGCAGCAGGATCTTTCTTTCTATAAAGGTGTGCTTGCACCTGCCAGCCGACGCAAGGGCCTGCGAATTCGAACCTTTGAGCTACAGGCAACAGAAAAACCGCAGCGCTTTCGCTACAAAGTGCTGCTTAGTCGGGTAGGTAAGGACGACAGCCCGCTCAGTGGCCAGTTGCATATCACGGTCGAGGGTAGCCAGGGGGCAAAGGATAAAGTGGTGCTTGAGCTTGCGAGCCTGACTCGAAGTGAGTTTGTAACGTTCAAGGGCAAGCTGATTCCTTACACCTTCAAGCATTTCAAATCGATCCCTGATGCAGGCAGGTTTGCCGAGCTTGAATTGCCTGCCGGTTTTGAACCGAGTCAGATACGAGTGCGCGCCGAAATCAAAGGCGAAAAACCGCTGGAGCGTACCTTCAAATGGTTAGACAAAGAGTAAGCAACCCTTATGTGGAATAAAGAAAAATCCAAACCTGACCTGCAGCGTTTTAGCGGCAAGACCAGCCTGATTGCTGCGGGCGCTGCCTTGAGCGGGGACTTGAAGTTTTTGGGCGCTGTCCAGGTCGATGGGCAGGTCAACGGTAACCTGATCACCAGCGAAGGCATGGTTCGCATCAGTGTTGAGGGCAAGGTTGAAGGCGAGATCCGCGCACCCCATATAGTGATTGATGGTGAGGTCGTAGGTAACGTCTACGCCAGCAAGAATCTGGAACTGGGCGCGCGTGCACGTGTGCAGGGTAATCTGTACTACGGCCTGATGGAGATGGCAATGGGCGCGCAAATCGAAGGCAGCCTGTGTCATCTAAAGGATGAGGCGCGTCCGCTGGAGCTCCCAGAAACTTTGCTTGATACTGAGGCTGATGTTGTACAATAGTTGACCTCTTTTGTAGGGTAAGCGGATAATAGCCGCAACGCAGTATGGCGCTTAGCGCCGGGAGATAGTCAGCATGAGCGTCGAAACCTTCACCCCCACGGCTTTGCAATTTACTCAAGGTGCTGCAAGCAAGGTGAAGAGCCTGGTTGATGAGGAAGGTAATCCTCGTTTGAAACTGCGTGTGTTTGTCACAGGCGGTGGTTGCTCTGGCTTTCAGTACGGCTTCACTTTTGATGAAGAGCTCGCGGACGATGACACCATCGTCGAGCGCGAAGGAGTTAGCCTTGTGGTCGATCCAATGAGCTTCCAGTATCTGGCTGGCGCTGAGGTCGATTATCAAGAAGGGCTCGAGGGGTCACGGTTCGTGATCAAGAACCCGAACGCTACCACTACTTGCGGTTGTGGCTCGTCCTTTTCCATTTAAAGACCAGCCCGTCGCTGCGCAAAAAACTACAGCACATGAAAAGGCCGCGAATATCGCGGCCTTTTTGGTTGCGCCTACGCGGGGTAGATGGCGCCCAGGATGCGTAATCCACTTGCGCCTGTTACGCTCGGGCGGTTTGCACAAATGTGTTCAAGGCAGCAGTGCGCCAGCCAGGCAAAGGCCATGGCTTCGACCCAGTCGGCAGGCACGCCGTAAGCTGCAGTGGTCGATACCTGGCAGTGTGGCAACAGTTGGGCCAGGCGCTGCATTAGGGCTTTGTTGTGCGCGCCGCCACCGCATACCAGTAACTCTTGCGTATTGCTCTGGGCCGCTTGTAGCGAGTCGACGATGCTTCGCGCTGTCAGCTCGAGCAAGGTAGCTTGCACGTCTTCAGGCTTATAGCTGGGCAGTGCCTCTAGCTGGTTTTAAAGCCAGCCGAGATTGAATAGTTCGCGTCCGGTGCTTTTTGGG
Organism: Pseudomonas sp. S9; assembly: GCF_000222125.1. Taxonomy (NCBI): domain Bacteria; kingdom Pseudomonadati; phylum Pseudomonadota; class Gammaproteobacteria; order Pseudomonadales; family Pseudomonadaceae; genus Pseudomonas; species Pseudomonas sp. S9. Next base: position 493,140 of record NZ_AFFX01000003.1, read on the forward strand.
CCCGAGGTCTGGAAGAAGTCGTCAGCATAGAGCCTGTTGAACAGCTCCGGTTGAACCTGGCCGCTGGCTGCCCATGCACCATCGCGGTCATAGCTGTGCTGTTGCTGGTGCTGGATCCAGGCGTCAAGCAACACATTGCCTGGTCCGCAGTCGAAGCCATGGACGTGGCTGCCTGTCTCGATCAGGCTTAGGTTGCTGAAACCACCAATATTAAGTACCGCCCTGGCGCCTTGGCCTTCACCGAATAGCGCCTCATGGAAGGCCGGAACCAGCGGCGCGCCCTGGCCACCAGCGGCTACATCCCGGCGCCGGAAATCTGCAACCACGGCAATCCCGGTAAGCTCCGCGAGGAGGGCGGGGTTGTCGATCTGGATGGTGAATCCGCGTGCCGGCTCATGCCGAACCGTCTGGCCGTGGCTGCCAATTGCACGGATTGATTCGGCTTTTAATTCCGCATCGGCCAGCACCTGGGCAACACCTTGGGCTGCCAGCTTGACCCAGTGCTGCTCGGCAAGCGCGGCTCGTGCCAACTCATCTGTGCCTGATGAGCACAGTGCGAGAAGCTCTGCACGCAGGTCATCAGGCATCGAAATGTAGTGGCTTGCGACGAGGCGGGTATTGCGCTGTTGTTCTATCAGGGCGATGTCCAGGCCATCGAGACTGGTTCCGGACATCACGCCTATATAGTAAGGCATCGCGACTTAGCGCTTGTTTTGCGCAAGCATGGTGCTGCGCTCTTGGTCCATCTGTGCCATCAATGGCTTGGCTACTGCCATGAATCGAGCTTTTTCGCTCTTGGCGATGGGATCCGCCATCGGTAGCTTCTGGCTCAGCGGATCGACATGGACCCCATTGACCTGGAACTCGTAGTGCAAGTGCGGGCCGGTGGACAGGCCGGTGGTGCCGATGTAACCGATAATCTGGCCCTGTTTGACCGTGCCGCCAGTGCGGATGCCCTTGGCAAAGCCCTGCATGTGGCCATACAGCGTCCGGTAGCGGTTGCCATGCTGGATGATGACAGCATTGCCGTAACCGCCACGGCGTCCGGCAAGGACAATTTTTCCATCGCCTGTTGCCTTGATAGGGGTGCCGCGTGGGGCGGCGTAGTCAACCCCCTTGTGTGCGCGGATCTTGTTCAGGATTGGATGGCGACGGCCGTTGGAGAAACGCGAGCTGATGCGTGCGTAATCCACCGGGGTGCGAATAAATGCCTTGCGCATGCTTTTGCCGTCGGCACCATAATAAGTGGTGTTGCCGCGTTTATCTGTATAACGCACTGCAGTGTAGGTTTTGCCGCGGTTGGTGAAGCGTGCAGACAGGATATTGCCGTTGCCGACGCGCTTGCCGTCAACCATCTTGTCTTCGTAAATCACTTCAAACTCGTCGCCACTGCGAATGTCCATGGCGAAGTCGATGTCGTAACCGAAAATATTAGCCAACTGCATGGTCAGGCTGTGCGGCAGGCCAGCACGTTGGCCTGCTTGCGACAAAGAGCTGCGAATTACACCGTGGGCGTATGAATCGCGAATTTCGGGTTTAACCAGGTCGCGCTTGAATGAATATCCGTCAGCAGTCTTGGTGATACTGACGGTTTCCATGCTGCTCAACTTGCTGCTAAGGCTTTCAAACTCGCCAGTGTCGCTGACTTTGAAGTCTAAAACCTGACCCGCCTTGATGCGTGTGAGTTTCTTTGCGTCCTTGCTGCTATTGAGTACTTCATGCAGCGTACTGGCCGGGATATTGGCCCGCTCGAACAAAGTCGACAAAGTATCGCCTTTTTCAACAGTCAGCTGGCGTTCGTTAGGGTTCTTTGGCGGTTCGACAAGCTCAGGCGCTAAAACGGGGGAAGCTAAAGCCGTGCTTTCGGGTTGTGCCGGTGTGACTGTCTTGGCGAAGGGGGTGGGAACCGGGTCTTCTGGGTTGATGAGGCTCGCTGCATCGCTACCAGGCTCGAACTGCTCGGCGGGGTTGTCCAGATCCAGGCCGATATAGGTTTTTTTCGCTTCTACTTCTCGTGTGGGAAATACTAAAAGAGCAAGGCTGAGGATGGCGGCGACCCCGCTTGCCGCGAGAATATGGGTTTTGGGGTACAGGGGTGGCTTTTTGCTAGTTATATTTGTCATAGGTGGCTTTTGGCTACGAAAAGATGAAAAGAAAAAGAAATAAAGAAGGTTGTACATGATGAATATGTACTAACTGTATAAAATATAACCAAATTGCCCTCGAGGCAACCCTCGTTGAGGGGCTCAAGGTGTAAGTTTGTTTGTCGCTTGGCAAAACTTGTCATTTGTCAGCGATCTTGTATCGTTGTTCACCTTTATTTTTAGTGGTTATGAGTCCTGCCATGAAGTCGGTTGAAGAGCAGCTGGCGCTTATTAAGCGCGGCGCAGAAGAAGTCCTGGTTGAATCCGAGTTGGTCGAAAAGCTCAAGCGGGGCGTACCGCTGCGTATCAAGGCGGGCTTTGATCCAACTGCGCCTGATCTCCATCTCGGGCATACCGTGCTTATTAACAAGCTTCGTCAGTTCCAGGAGTTGGGCCATCAGGTCATTTTCCTGATTGGCGATTTCACCGGCATGATCGGTGACCCCAGTGGCAAGAGTGCAACGCGCCCGCCGCTGACGCGTGAGCAGGTCTTGGATAACGCCGAAACCTACAAGGCCCAGGTGTTCAAGATTCTCGATCCGGCGAAAACCGAGGTTGCATTCAATTCGACGTGGATGGAGCAGCTGACTCCGGCGGATTTTATCAAGCTGGCTTCGCAGTACACCGTGGCGCGTATGCTCGAACGCGATGATTTCAATAAGCGCTACACCACCAATCAGCCGATTGCGATCCATGAGTTCCTGTACCCGCTGGTTCAAGGTTATGACTCGGTTGCATTGAAGGCGGATGTTGAGTTGGGTGGCACCGATCAGAAATTCAATTTGCTGATGGGGCGTGAGCTGCAGCGCTCCTATGGGCAGTCCTCCCAATGCATTGTCACCATGCCTTTGCTTGAAGGTCTGGATGGCGTTAAGAAAATGTCCAAGTCGCTGGGCAACTATATTGGTATCCAAGAGGCGCCAGGTGCTATCTACAACAAGCTGGTGTCGATGCCAGACTCGTTGATGTGGCGATACTTCGAGCTCTTGAGCTTTCGCTCCATGGATGAGATCAATCAGTTCAAGCTTGATGTAGAGGGTGGTGCCAATCCTCGTGACATCAAAATCAAGCTGGCTGAAGAGATCGTTGCGCGCTTCCATGGCGAAGAGGCAGCAGCAAATGCCCATCGTTCGGCGGGTAACCGCATGAAGGAAGGCGAGCTGCCGGAAGATCTGCCGGAGATCGAGTTGTCCGCAAGCGAAGATATGCCTATCTCCGCGCTGCTTAATAAAGCAGGGTTGGTCAAGAATGCTGCGGCTGCCCGTGATCTGTTGGGTAATGGCGGGGTGCGTGTCGACGGCGAGGTGGTAGAGCGTGCCTATATAGTCAAGTTGGGCACGACCCAGGTTTATCAGGCGGGCAAGAAGGCATTTGCACGAATTACCCTGAAAGCTGAATAAAACCCTTGACGGCAAATCTGAGGTGCCTAT